>JAPLOF010000014.1 GCA_026692665.1 Planctomycetota bacterium | reverse complement strand
AGGTCGCTCGTCGCGATCCACATCTCGGGCTGGGCTTCCTTGGCGCGGCGGCGCATCGACATCGGCGAGGTCCTCTGCGCCATCCTATTTCGCCGACCCCGCCCGGTAACCCGCGCGGTCGTTTTTCAACGGGCTGCTAGCTCACGCTAGCACCCAGCCTTGCGGCGCCACTCCAAGTTTGTGGTCCCAGGGACCTGGGTCACGCTTCGGTCCGGGCTCGTGGGAACACGCTCTTCGACCTGCGCAGGTTTGGGTGCCGCACGCGGCGTTTCAGAACCGCGATGCCGAGCCTTGGCGCGCCACCACGGGCGCGAAGTGCTCGCGCCGCGAGTGAAGACCGGCTGGGCTAAGCCATCGTGAAGGGGTCGACGGCGGCGCGTCGGTCGCGCGGTCTGACGTTGGAAATCCGAACGGTATTTCTACGGGAAATCGGCGGTGGGCGCGTTCCTCGCCTGGAACCTCCCGGCTTCGTGTCGGCATCTCCGGTCGCAGGTCACTCGAGGACCGACCTGACGAACCCGGTACTCCCTCAGGCCCGTCCCCGCGCAGGTTGCCCCTTCTCGAAAAGCGGTGCTAGGATTTCCTTCATGGCAACCGACATGGACACCGCCCCTGGACGTTCCCGCCTTCCGGACGTTCGCGCCTCGCTGAGTCTCGTGCTCGCGGCAACCCTCGCGAGCTCGAACGCGACTGCGCAGTGGACTGTGGTCAACCTCGGTTCGGGGCAGGCCTTGGCCGTCGGTGGGTACAAGCAAGCCGGGACCTCCGCGGGGAATGCCGTGACGTGGAGCGGATCGCCGACCTCGCTCGTCAACCTCGGTCCGGGTCAAGCCGTCGCGACCGATGGGGCGCAGCAGGTCGGTGCGACAGCGGCGAATCGCCCCGCGCTCTGGTCGGGGACCGCTGCTTCGTTCGTGGACTTGACGCCGACGGATTGGGTCTACCCGGCCTACGTGACCGGTGTCGACGGGGGCATTCAGTGCGGGAACCTGCTGCACATCCTGTCCTCCTATGCCGGGTATTGGACCGGCTCGGCTGCGTCCTGGACCTACCTCACGGCTTGCCCGTTCGTGAACTCGACGTCGGTGCTGGCCGTCCACGCCGGCCAACTGGTCGGCTCGGGACAGGTCGGCGGCCGTCAGCACGCCTTCCTCTGGACGGATGTTTCGGCCGCGTGCCTCGACATGCACCCGGCGACCCTCGCCGGCTCGGGAACGTCGGCGGCGCTGGCCGTGCATGCGGGCCAGCAAGCGGGTTGGACTCAGGCCGACTCCGGGCTGCCGCAGCACGCAGCGTTGTGGAGCGGAAGCGCGGCATCGTGGGTCGATCTCCACCCGATCGGCGTGGAAGCGTCGATCGTGTACGGCATCTCGGGCGCGTATCAGGTCGGCACGGTGACGGTCGGCTCGCAGCAACGCGCGAGCCTGTGGAGCGGAACCGCCGCGTCCTGGGTCGATCTCCAGGCGTTCCTCCCGGCGAACACGACGTCCTCCGTCGCGACCGGCGTCTGGACCGATGCCGCGGGCGTCACGCACATCAGCGGCTACGCGAACCCGGGCGGTGCCGTCCTGTGGCTCAGCACGACCGCCGGCAGCGTCTTCTGCAGTGGCGACGGCGGCGCGACCGCATGCCCGTGCGGCAACGACGCGCCCGCGGGTTCGGGCACCGGCTGCCGGAACAGCCTGGGAACGGGGGCGCGCCTGACGAGCTCCGGCAATCCGAGCCTGAGCGCGGACACGCTCGTCCTGCACGGATCCGGCATGCCGAACAGTCCGGTCCTCTATCTCCAGGGCAGCACCGTCGTCCAGAACGGCCTCGGCGTCGCGTTCGGCGACGGGCTGCTGTGTGCCGGCGGGACCATCCTGCGTCTGAAGACGAAGCTGAACGTCGCGGGAGCCTCGCTCGTTCCCGAGCCCGCGCAGGGCGACGCACCGATCTCCGTGCTCGGAGCGATCTCCGCTCCCGGGCTGCGCGTGGTCCAGGCGTACTACCGCAACGTCACGCCGTTCTGCACGGCGTCCGCGTTCAACCTGACGAACGGGCTCGAAGTCGTCTGGACTCCGTGAGATGGGTGGACCTGTCAACCTCGGTTGATGCATCCACTCAGCTCAGCGCGCCCCACGAATGCGGAAGCGCGCCCCATCACGGAGCGCGCTCCAGCGTGAAGCGCCTCCGTCGCGGAGCGCGCTCGGTTGTGGCGCTGACCGCGCCCTGATCCTCAGAGGTTCAGATCCGGCAGCAGCACGTGGGCTTCAGGCACCGACAGGTCGGCCAGCGTCTTCCCAGGCGGCAGCAGCACGTCGGCGAGTCCGTTGGAAACCTGCAGCTGGATCAGGCCCGGACCACCGTCTCCACCCGCGCCCTGACCGGTCGCGACGAAGGCGGCGCCGCGCCCACCGTCGCCACCCAACGCACTCAAGCATCCGTCGGAGGCCTGGCTCAGGTCGATGCGCCGCGCCTGCAGGATCACCATGCCGCCCGAGCCGCCGCCCGAGCCGCCGCCGATGCAGTCCAGTCCGTTCGTGTTCTCGCCGCTGCCACCGCGCCCTCCGTCGGCCGTGATGCGTCCGCTGGCACCGATGCGCACGATCTGTGCGGTCACGATCAGGAGTCCGCCTCCACCGGCTCCGCCCGCGCCCTTGTCGTCGCCGAACGGGGTCCAGCTGGGATTCGGGAACGTGTTCGATTGGATGCTGTTGCCGCCCGCGCCGCCGCCGGAGCCTGCACGCGGTGCGAGCAGTTCGCCGATCACGATCTGTGACGTGATGGGATCGAACTTCCTGCCCCAGAAGTCATTGAATGGACTCGAATCGACGAACACCGCAGCGCCGCGAGCACCACCGCGCGCGATCGGAAGTTGGCTCAACGCACCCAGCGCGCTGCTCGCGCCGTCCAGGCCCGGGCGCGCGGCGCGGCCGTTGTTGGCCGGGCTGAAGGGATCGGGATTCACCAACGGCAGGTCCGGCCCGAAGGCTCCACCGCCCCCACCGCCAGGACGGCGCTGAGAACCCGGAAGTGGCGCGTACGCCGATTCACCGCCCGCACCACCGCCCGTACAGCCGGCGGATCCACCGATAGCGCTGGAAGCGAAGTTCACGCGATTGCCGATCCCGCCGTGGGATCCACCCGGGCCACCCGCGCGCCCCGGCTCTTGCAGGTTCGTCGTGTTGAACGTCGACACACCGAAGCCGGACTCGAATCCCGTGCCCGACACATCGAGCACGCCGTCGATGCGCATCGTGCCCTTGATGCGGAGCTGCGCGCCGCAGTCGCCGCTGAGACGCAGGCGAGCTCCCGCCTCGACGGTCAGGTCCTGCAGCTCGAGCACACCGCTCCCGACGGGGAAGTCGACGGATTGCGAGGCGCCGATCGTCAGGCTCGGGGCGGAGGACTGTGGCAGGAAGGCGAGGCAGAGGATGGAGAGAGAAGCGACCATGCGAAGAGGTCCTTTCCAGGAACGGAAATGTGATCCGAAGGACGACGCGTCCAATTCCGCCCGAGTGGCCACTCGTGGACGAGGCCTCTCGAGTTGAGCGCGGTACGCGAGCGTCACGACGGCTCGCGAAGAGCAACACGCATGCCGGGGGCCTGGGGGCGCCCGGGCCACGTGCCAGTAGACCTCCGGGTGTGCGGGTAGCCCGTTCCCGGGGTGCCAGGCCGCACACAGCCCCTGGGGGAGCCGAGGGGGACCTCCAACGGACGAGGCGGGCCCAAGTGCCCGTTTGGCCCGCGGAGGCCCGTCGTCGGGATCGGAATCGGCCGGCGCCTCAGGCCCTCTCCGCGAGGACCGCGCGCACCCCTACTCCGCCTCGATCCCCGGCGCCGCCTGGATCCAACCCGTGTCCCCCACGTAGCGGATCGCCCCGCCTCCGACAGAAAGGCTCGCCCAGGGCATGGCCAGTCGGCGCGACTCGCCCCCGAGCGCCGGGCCGATGTCCACGTCCAGCGCGAGCACGCGACCCGCGCTGGAACTCACCAGGGCACCGCGCACGATCCCCAGCGCTTCGCCGTCCGGCCCCGTGATGGCACGGCCTCCAAGCGTGCCGAGGGTCAGCCTCCCCGCGGTCCCGGCGCGGACGGGGGTCTCCAGCCACTCCGGGCACCCGGTGTCCGATCCGAGATCGGGCAGGACGAGCCGCATGACGCTCCAGTCCTCGATCGTTCCGTCGGCGCCGAGCGCCATCTCGTCCCCGGAGTCGGAGTCCTCGCATTCCGCGGTGTCTTGAAGCGTGATCTCGTCGGCCAGCGGGGAACCGGCGAGGAGCGAGAGAGCCAGTGCAATGCGTCGGAGCATGGGTTGTCGCCTGGTCAGGGAGCCTTTCCCGGAGCTACGTGGGCGGGCGGTTCGTGTTGGTTCGGGCTTCGTTCCCCTCCCATCCGTGGGACCTTCGGGCCCGTCCCGAAGCGATGCGCCCTCCCGGCAGGGCCGCCGTCGAGCACTCGGCGTGTTCGTGATGGCTCACGGTCCGTGCGGCGGAAATCGCCTCCAACGACCCTCACGGAAACTGACCCAGTTGCGTGGATGTGGCATCCGGGGTCCTAGAACGCAGTGTCCCGAGGTGACCAGATACAAGCCCGAGCAGCCCGTTGAGAAAGTCCCGTAGCGAGGCGAAGCGGGCGCTCGCGATGCAAGGAGGGCGACGGTGGGACGGCGGAGGCGGCCTTCCTGGCCGCTGAGCACGGCCCGACGCGCCCGACGCAGCAGCGCGAGCGCCCGCGAAGCCGCAGTAGGGACTTTTTCAACGGGCTGCTAGGGGTGGCTCCGCGCACCCCCCACAAAACGCCACGGAACTGGGTCAGTTTCCCTCAGCGGCCGAGAGGATCGAGAGCCCGCGCCCGCTCGGACCACTGCCGCGCGAGGTCGGTCTGGCCCTGCTTCTGGAACACCTGCGCCAGGAGCCGCGCGATCGGCGCGAGCGGGTGGATGCGCTGCGCGGCCTCGAGATCGCGCACGGCGGCGTCGAGCTGGCCCAGGGAGAGCCAGGCCACTCCGCGATTGCGCAGCGCGCCTTCGGATCGGGGATGCCGCTCGAGCACCCGCGTCAGCATCTCGACGGCCTCGCGCTCCTGCTTCCGGCCGACGAGCAGGGCGCCGAGGTTGATGCTCGATTCCGCCTGATCCGGATCGATGGTCAGCGCGCGGCGCAAGTCCGCTTCGGCTCCGGCGGCGTCCTGGTGTTCCTCACGCAGGCTGGCGCGCAGGTGGTGGAAGCTCGCCAACGCGTCGGCTGTCGCGCCCGGTTCACGCGCGGCCAGCGACCAGGCCAGGTCGCGGCGCCCGAGGTCGAGGTACGCCATGAGCCACAGACCCGGGTCGGCGTCGCGGTTCGTGGCGTGATCTCCGTTGGCCGCGAAGCGCGCGAGCTCGCCGTCGCGCGTCGCCTTGACGCGCAGCGTGCCGCGCGGTGACGGCGGCGGAGGCCGGCGCTCGATCCGGTGGTCGTGGATCTCCACGCCGGCGACATCGAAGACGCCGGTGCGGCGCAGGTGACAGTCGACGCAGGCGCGCTCCTGCCGCTCCGTCGTCGCGAGCGAGCACGCCGTGGGGGCTTCGGGCCCGCGATCGCCCGCGGCGTGGCACTTCGAGCAGGCGTTGCGGGCGCGCGCGCGCTCGGCCGGATCCGTGGAGGCGCGGTGCGGGTCGTGGCAGGTCGTGCACAGGAGACCGCCGATCTCGCGATCGCGTGTCGCGCGGAAGCACGCCGAGAGAGCCAGACGTTCGACGTGGCTGACGAAACCGATCTCGTGGCTCGGACGCGCGGACACGAAAACGGCGCGCGCCGCGAAGAGGTCCGCCTCGGGCCCCGGAATCCCGCGCAGCGGCGCGGCGATCGAGATCAGGGCGTCGCCTTGCAGGTGGCAGCGGGCGCAGGACTCGAATCCCACGCGGCGCGCGCTCGAGGTGCTCGTGATCGGATCGGACCCTGCTTGTGGCTTCCCAGCGTTGCGCGACACCTGCCAATCGGCATGTTGCGAGGATCGCGCGTGGCACGTGCCGCAGTCGATGCCGGTCGGCTGCCAGTCCGCGGGCGGAACGAGGTCGTACGGATGGTCGCGCGGCGGGAGCGAACTCGTGTGGCAGCGCAGACACTCCTCCGCGATCGGAATCGTCCAACGCGCGCCGGGGGTGATCGCATGACCCGGCGCGAGTTGAGCGCGTGGACCCCCGGTCGAGGAGTCGCGCACGACCTCCAGCGGCCCGAAACGCATCAGCTCGCCGCGGCGCACCACGAACGAGCGGTCGAGGATGCCGGCTCCGACAGCGAACACGATCGGGCCTGAGTCGATGTCGCGCGAGATCTCGCGTCCACCCTCCGTGCGAACGAGCGACTCGACGACGCGCGCGCCCTGGCCGTCGAGTTCGAAGCGGTAGGCGAAGGATCCCGATCGCTCGCGCGCGGGCAGGACGTCCTTCAACTCGCCGGGGAGCAGTGGGCCCAGGGCGCGCGCCATGCCGCTCGCGCGGTAGCCATCGACTTGCACCGGGTGACAGGCTCGACAGCGCTCGCCCGCTTCGGAGGAATGGGCCGTCGGCGCCAGCGCGAGCGCGATCAGGGCACCGACGAGGAGCGGTCGTCGACGCGAACCCTGGCCTGCGCCGCGGCTCGGTCGCCCGCGGCCGAGCCCTGCCCCGTTGGCCAGACTCGTGCCTCCGACCTCGTGTTGAACATCCTCCGCCATGTCGCGCTCTCGCCCGAGCGGAGCATAGGGGATCGGGGCGGATGCTGGACAGGTCGCGAAGCGGACGCTGTCGGGTCTGGCCGCAGGTGGTGCAGGTCCGTTTGGCCGGAGCCGCCCGGGCTGTCGCTCCGGTGCATGTCCGGGGCCGCCGCGGCTTCCGTCCTGTGGCGCAGCCCCGTGTCCCACGTAAGTGGAGCTCGCGAGGCGCGTTCGTTCCCATCCAGTTTCGAACGCGTTCATCTGCTGGATGCCGCCGCCTGGACTCGTCAGCACTCCGTAGCATCGAAAGGGAGAGCGCGCCGCACTCGCGCACATCGCCCGTGAAGCACCTCGTATTCGCATCCGCGCTCGCATCCGTCGTCGTCTTGCCCGGCGTTCCCGCGCCTCGGGAGGAACCGCGCACCGTCGCGCCGGCCAAGGCGGAACCGCTCGATTGCTTCGCGCGGCGCACGCGCAAGTTGACGGATCGCGTGTGGGTCATCGAGCGACCGAATCCGACCGATGCGCCTTTCGAGGGCAACACGACGGTCATCGAGCTCGACCGTTCGCTGGTCGTCGTCGATGCGGGCGGCTCGCGCGCCGCTGGGGAGAGCATCGTGCGCGAGATCCGCGCGCTGAGCCGGAAGCCGGTCGGCACGCTGGTCTACACGCATTATCACGGCGACCACAACTTGGGCGCGGTCGCTCTCCGCGATGCCTGGCCTGACATGGCGATCGTGTCCACGGAGCGCACGCGCGAACACATGACGGGGGCGCCGATGGACTACGTGCGGAGCTACGCCAAGTCGTACGGCGAGATGGCGGCATTCGCTCTGCGACAGTCGCGCGACGAGAGCGTGTCCGCCTCGGAACGCGCGGGCTGGGCGCGCTTCGCTGCCGCCGGTCCTTGCATGGAATCGGGCTACACCGATCCCGTCGTGGTTCCCGCGCAGGTCACGTTCAGCGAGCGGTACACGATCCACGACGCGTCCATGCAGGTCGAAGTCCTGTTCCTCGGGCGCGCGAACACGGACGGAGACGCGTTGGTGTGGTTGCCAGGGCAGCGCGTCCTCGTCACCGGCGACGTCGTCGTGCACCCGATCCCCTATGCGTCCGCGTGCCATCCGGGCGAATGGTGCACGGTCCTCGAGCGGGTGAAGGGTTTCGATTTCGCCTTCCTCGTGCCGGGACACGGGGCCGTCCAGACGGACCGCGCGTACGTCGACACGCTCCTCGAGGCCTTGCGCGAGATCCGCGGGCGCGTAGGCGAACTCGCCGGGCGAGGGATGGAGCTGGACGAAGTCCGCCGCACCGTGGACCTGAAATCCGTCCGCGCACGGTTCGTGGGCGACGAGGACGGCTGGGGGCGGGTCCTCTTCGCCAACTTGTTCCTGGAAGCCATCGTCGCCAACGCCTGGCGGGAAGCGCGCGGCGAACCCATCGTGCAGGGGCGCGAGGGCGGCTGAGCGCCGCACTCGGACTCCCCTCCACTCCGCGCGTCGTTCGACGTTCCAGGCAGACGGCGCGGAGGTGCTCCGAGACCGGAATCGCGTCGACGGGCCGGGACCAAGCGCAAGGGCGTCCCGAGTCGTGGGACTCGGAACGCCCTTGGAAGGCTCGCGTGGGTCGCGCGATCAGGCCAGCGTGTACGTCGTGCCGCGACGTTGACCCTTCGTCTTGATCTTCTTCGCCGCGATGAGCTTCTGCATCGGGAGGCGCATCGTCGTCACGTCGGTCTTCAGCGCCGCTGCGATCTGCTCGCCGCGTTGGCCGGGGTTCGCCTTGACGAACGCGAGCAGCTTGGAGCCCATCGCTTCGAGGCTCTCGGCCGTGCGCTTGCCGCCCTTCTTGGCGGGGCGCGACGTGCTGGCCTTGCCCGTGCCGCGCGGGCGGCCGGGGCCGCGGCGCGGCTGGACGGCATCGCCGAGCGCTGCTGCGACCTGCTCGAGGGCGGTGCGGCGAATCATGAGCTCGAGTTTCGAAGAGAACTCTTCGACGAGAGTGCGGATTTGGTCGGACATGGATCTCTTGGAGTCTGGGGTCTGTGCGCGAGCGGGGGTCAGTCTGGTGTCCTGGAGGTTCCGATTCAAGGATTCGATTCGGGACACGCGAGTTCACGCCTGTGCGGCCGGGCCTCTTTGTCCAATCTTGGGCTCATGAACCCGCAGAACAGCCGTCTTTCGATTCCCCACGATCCCATAACGATCGAAGGGCCAGAGGACGTCGCGTCCTCCGGCCCTTCTCTGTCCAAGACGTGGATCAGACCGCGGTGTAGCTGGTCGCGCGGCGCTGGCCCTTGACCTTGATCTGGCCCTCTTCGATGAGCTTCTTCATCGCGGGGCGCATCGCATCCGATGTCGTGCCGAGTGCGGTGGAAATCTGCTCGCCGCGCTGGCCCGGATTCTTGCGCACGTACTGCAGGATCGAGTCGGCACCGACTGACGCCCCGCCACTGGAGCGCGACTTGCGGACCTGCTGCGGCACCATCGTCCCGGTCAGCGACAGGCAGGCGGCCAGCGTCGAACGGGCGGATTCCAGGGCCTGACGCAGCGGGACATCGCGTGTTTCGGCCGCGGCGGCGTCGATCGCCTTGACCGCCTTGGTGACGTGCTTCAGAGCGGGGTCCTTCTTGACCTTCTTCTCTTCCATCCGCGACTTGAGTTGCGCGATGCGCGCCTCGAGTTCTGCGATCCGATCCGATTCCGAACGTCGTGTTCCAGCCATGGATTGCTTGCGGTCCGCGTCGGTTTCTGCGGCCCGTCTTCTCGAAAAGGTTCTGTGGGGAGGGGTCCCGGCCGCCCGATCGGGCGAGTCGGGGCAATGCGAGCGGCCAATGGGAGCGGCGGGCCGTGCTTGCGCACGCCGCCAACTCTGGGACTTGGGCCGAGAAGCATACCCCTTGGACAGTCGCTCTGCGACTGCCCGCGCAAGGCCAGACGCGGTTCCTCCCGGGCGGATCGGGCCTGGCTCCAAGCAACCGGGGCCGCAACCACCCCGCGTGCGACGAGTTCTCGTCGCGTTGCGAGGGCTGCGGCCCCGGCTCCCGTCGTGTGGAATCAGCCCTTGGGGCCCGTCCAGGGAATGGCCAGGTGACCGACGACGGCGATGCGCTCGTAGCCGACCAGGTACATGTGGAGCCGCGGGTTCGATCCGCCCTCGCGCCAGAGGAAGATGCGGTCCACCCCCTGCGTGTGATTGTCGACGTGCTTGCCGTCGGGCCCGAGCAGCATGAGCCACGAGGGGCGGTCCTCGGCGAGTTCTCGCTCGCGGTCGGCGCGCGCGGCGTAGATATCGGGAGTTCCGATCCCGAACGTCAGGCGCAGAGTGTCCTTGTCGTCCGTGGGGGCTTCGGTCCGCTCCGGCAGGTCCGAGAGGCGGCGGTCGGCCAGGATCAGGCGGCGGCCATCCGCGAACAGGATCTCGACTTCCTGGACCTTCTCGCCGCCCGGGAAGGCCAGCACGGTCCGGTGCTTCGCCTTCTGCGGCTCGGCGATCCAGCGCAAGTCGGCGGTGAAGGGCTTCGTGCGGTCGTACAGGCCCGGCTCCTGGAAGCTCGCGACGGCGACGGGTTGCTTCGCCGGATCGATGAAGTCGCGGTAGCGCTCGAGACCCGGCGTCACGATCAGCTTCGCCTTGCGCTTCTGCTCGCCGAAACGGATCGCCGTTTCGCTCCAGAACGCCTCGACCTGCACCGACTTCTCGTCGTCGACCTTGCGCAGTTGATCGATCGGCGCGGCGAGCCCGTCGATGCGCGGGTATTCGGCCATCATGGCCTCGTATTCGGCGATGGGCGCCTGGTTCAGGCGTTGGTACTCCTCGGCGTACACGTCGCGCGGGAACGGCATCCAGGCGTGGAAGACCATCGCGTTGCCCTTCTCGCCCTTCTTGTCGAGCATGATCTCCCACAGCCCGCGCTTGAGGCAGTTGTTGGCGATCTTCAGCTCGTCGATCCCGCCGGCGGGCCCGAAGCGCACCTCGTTGCGGTTGAACTCGCGCTGGAACAGCGCGAAACGCACCAGGTTCGGGTCCTTGCGCGCCGCGGCCGGGATGCGCGGCACGAGCAGCGAGATGTCGATGTCCGCGTGCTCGACCTTCGCGTCGCCCTCGCCCAGCGTCAGCGTGACGCGGCCGGGGGCTCCGAGCTTCAGCTTGGCCACGCCCAGGTCCTGGCGCAGAGGCGTCTGGAGCGTGGAGGGATTGTCGGCGTAGCCCGCGGGCTGCTCCATCTGGAGAGGCACGCGCAGGACCGTCGGCTCCGGGCTCTGGAGCAGGGAGACGGAAAGGGCAGTGAGGAGGAGGCTCATGGAGGGTGGCGTGGGGGGTGTGAGGCTTAGGAATTACGCGTCGTCTGGAAACGACCGCGGGGCCCCTCGAAAGGGCCCCGCGGGAGCAGGAGGTGTATCGGCCGTGGAGGGGTCAGATCGTGACGAATGTCCCGTCGAACTTCCGGAAGGTGAACCCGCCGAAGGTCTCGGCATACGTGAGCCGCTGTTCCGCGAGGATGCGGATCGCCAACTGCTCGCCGAGCCGCAGCGACTCGTAGCCGTCCGAGCGCCAGTGCACGCCCGCGATGTGGCGGCCGTAGGCGACGTTCATGGCCAGCTTGTTCAACTCGGTCTCGACCGTCATCGCGTTCGCCCCGGGTCCGGTGTAGGGCACGAGTGAGAGGCCGTCGTCCGTCGGGACCTTCGGATTGAAGATCGGGTACGGTCCGTGGAAGAGCGCCTTGATGATCGTGATGCAGGCGCCCGCGACCGTCGCGTGACCGGCGGTGTAGGCCGGGTGACTCGGGCAACCCTCGGGGAACACTTGCGGCAGGTACGCGCGGCCGCCGTGGAGGCTCTGGGTCTGCGCGACGGCCGCCGAGTTCAGGACGTCCGGGTGCAGCGGGTACGGCCGGTTGTTGGCGAGCTTGTGGTGCACGCGGCCCGCGTACAGCTCGGGGCGCAGGCGGCGGTGCACGTTCCACTTCTGGAACCACGTGGCCTTCAGGACGCGCGTCGCGACCTCCGTCGAGATCGTCATGAAGTACGGGCCGCCGAACGTCGCGAAGCCCTCCTGCATGAGCGACAGCGCGTAGGGATTGCCCTGGCCGAGCGGGCAACCCATGCCCCCGCCGGTGAACGGATTGTTGGCGTCAGGCGGCATCATCAGGTGCAGCAGCGCCTGGAAGTACGCCTGGTACAGCACGTCCATGTGCACCCAGCGCGACAGGTCGCGCCCGGTGCGCATGTAACGCAGGTTCGTGTTGTCGAACACCAGCGTCGAGGTCGGACGCACGCCGTTCATGCGCCCGAGCCAGTCGGCGTCCGTCGTCATGTAGTCGAAGCCGGGCTGCAGCGTGCGCATCCGGGGCTCGATGTACTGGGAGCCGAAAGGCTGCGATTTCCACCAGAACTGGGAGAGATACGGGCCGACATCGCAACCGTAGGCCGTGTCGCGGAACAGGGTCTGGGGCGTGACGGCGCCGGCCTGACGCGGGCCGCGGAAGTCGCTCAGCGCGTTGATGTCCGCGCAGGCCTGCGCGACGAGCGGGTGGGTCGCGTACTGCGCGAAGGGCACGTCGCGCAGCAGGGCCATCCAGTAGTTCTCGACGATTTCACCGGCGGTCTCCGCGCTCGCGAAGGCGGGAGGAGCAGCCACCGTCGTCTGGTGCGAATCGAGTCCCTGCAGGTCGAACGCCTTGCCCGCGAGCGGGCTGTGGAACTTCAGGCGCTGCTGCGAATCGGGACAACCCGAGGGAACGGCCTCGATCGCGAGTTGCGTGCCGGTGTCGAGCGCGCTCTTCAGCGTCGCGTACGCGCTCGGAGCCACCTCGCCGTACTGGTTGTGCGGCAGCCCCTTGGAATGGTTGCCCCATTTCTCCGGATAGGCCTCCTCGTCGCCATTCGTCGGGTGCGCGACGAGCGGCGCCTGGAAGTTCCGCAGCGCGAGGCGGTAGCGGATGTCGAAGGCCTGCTGAGCACGTGCCGCGTAGTCGATGCCGGGGGGCGGCGGCGCCGCCGCGGCCGGCGCGGCGGAGGCCGAGCTCGCGCCGGTCAGCGCCGGGATCGCCGTGCCCGCCGCGCCGAGCGCGGCGGCACCTGTGAGGAACGAGCGGCGATCGAGGTCGGAAGCGGGGGTCGGATCGTGTGCGAGAGACGCAGGATCGAGGGGTCGGGACTCGTCGGACATGGCTTCTGGATCCAGGACGGGCGTGGGCCGGACCCCATGGAGGCTACCCCAGGAGCGCGATTCCTGGGACGGGTCCTAGGTCCTATGACCCCGCGCCGCGCCGAGGGCGCAGAAATGCGGCCGGGGCCCTCGTCGGGGCCCCGGTCGAGCGGAATCTCCGGACTCGGGAACCCGGTCAGTCCATGTGCGCGACGACGCGCTCGTCGCCCATCTGCAGCGCGACCTTCATCTGCCCCGAGTTGGAGAAGAAGCGGTCGAAGAAGCGCGCGAACAGCACCGAGTAGACGCGCAGGACGCCCTTGGTCGCGAGCCGGTAGACGAAGTCGCTCGTGGCCCAGTAGCGCGGTCCGCTGAGACCCTGGGCGCGCGAGTAGATCTTGGCCTGCTCGGCGACCATCCACTCGCTGAACAGCATGTAGCTGATGAGGAGCGGCTTCTGCATGAACCGCATCTTGACCAGCCGCGGCGCGATCGGCATGAGCGACGGGAACCGCACGAGGATCGGGAAGAGCTTGTGCAGGTTCTCGATCTCGATCTTGTTGTCGTAGTGGATCGAGGTCGTGCGGTTGAACTTCTGGGGGAAGTCGTCGTACCCGGACACGGCGAAGCCCATGTCCTTCGTCATGTCGTTGATCTCGAACTCGGGGTACGGCTGCATGAGCGACACGAGCGGGTGATCGACCTTGCACTCGATGTTCAGGCGCACCGTGTCGAACTCGTCCTCCATCGTCCCGCCCGGCCCGCCGAGCATGTTCAGGCTGCCCAGGCGGATGCCGTGCTTCTTGATCCAGCCAGCCGCGTCCGTGAGCTGCTGCCGCGTCGTGTGCTTCTTGAACACGGCGTTGCGCACGTAGTCGCTGGCTGCCTCGAAAGCGACGCGCGCGTAGACGCAACCGGCCTTCTTGAGCAGCTCGATGTGCCGCTCCGTCGTCATGTTGGCCATCAAGATGGCGTCGAACGGCAGGCCGACTTCCTTGGGGAAACGCTCGGCGAATTCCTCGAGCCAGTCGTTGCGCAGATTGAAGATGTCGTCGACGAAGTGGACGAACTTCAGGTTGTACTTGCGCCGGACGTCGTTGATCTCGTCGATGACGTGGGACACGGAGCGCTTGCGGACGTACTCGCTGTTCCGCACGCCGTAGACCTTCTTCTTCCAGGCGTGGTGGAAGCAGAACGAGCACGGCATCGGGCAGCCGCGCTGGGTCACGAACACCTTGCGGTCGGTGTTGCGGTAGATCGCGCCGGCTTCGTAGACGACGTCGCGGTCGGGGAAGCCGAGGTCCTCGAGCTTCGGCACGATCGGCCGCACCTCGTTCTTGTGGATCTCGCCGGTCTCCCGATCCTTGACCCAGAAGTTCTGGCAGTCGTTGACGCTCCGGCCCTCGGCCAGGCGGTTCAGGAAGTCCACGATCGCCAGCTCGCCCTCGCCGCGGCAGATCGCGTCCATGCCCTCCGTCGTGACGTAGTCGGGCACGAAGGTCGGGTGCGGCCCGCCGGCGACGACCCAGACCTTCGGGAGCACGGCCTTGACCTTGCGGTTGACCTCCGCGAAGTAGAGGTGCATCCCGGTCGTCATCGAGTAGAGGACGACGTCCGGGTCGTACTCCTGGACCTTCGTCAGCCAGTCCTTGTCCGGGATGAACAGGCACTTGGCGTCGTGCCCGGCGTCCTTGATGGCCCGCGACAGGTACATGATCCCGAGCATCTCCTGGGGGAGGTACTCGTCGATGAAGAGGACGCGCATCCGTCTCATGGTGTGCCGTGCAGAGGTGAGTTCGGGCCGCGAGCCGAACCAGGAAGGGCCCGCGGAGGGCTCATGGACCGGTTCGATCCAGAAGTCTATCGGACGTGGGAGACCCTGGGTTTCGAATCTGCCGTGAGCGTAAGGATTACGGGATGGGCCGTAGCCCGGCCCGTGCTCTGTCGATCGGCCTCGCCGGGCCAGAAACCGGCTCCTCAGCCCCGGGCGAGGCGTTCGAGCTGCCCTTCGACCTCCGCGAAGGTCAGGTCGCGACGGAACTCGTCCCGCCGCGCGAACCCGGCCTGGACGAAGCGTTTCCCGAGCTCGGGATCGCCGAGGAGCCAGCGCAGGGCCTCGCGCAGGTCGTTCGGATCCTTGGGGTCGACGAGCAGGCCGTTCACGCCGTGTGCGACCACCTCGGGGTTCCCGCAGACGTTGGAGGCGATGATCGGCGTCCCGAGCGCCTGGACCTCGAGCAGCGTGTGCGACAGCCCTTCGTAGCGGCTGTTGAGCACGAACACGTCCGCCGCGCGCACGTGGAGCGGGATGTCCTTGTGCGGCACGTTGCCGAGCCAGTGGACCCGGTCGCGCAGGCCCAGCTTCTCGCCCAGCGCGGTCCACTCCGCCTGCATGTCCCCGTCGCCCGCGACCAGGAGGTGCACGTCGTCGGGCAGGCCGACCAAGGCCTCGAGGATGCCGTCCACCCGTTTCCAGACCATCAGCCGGCAGATCGTCAGGACGTAGCGCCTCTTCGCCGGCAGACCGAGCTTCGCGCGCGCTTCGTCGCGCGTCTCGCGCACGTCCTCGGAGCGCGGCCCGTGGTAGGCGTTGTGGATGCGCTGCACCTTCTCTGGCGCGACGCCGTAGCCGATCACGATCTGTCGCAGGAACTCCGAGCAGGCGATGATGTGGTCGGTCCAGCCCCACCAGCGCTTCTGCAGGGAGCGCGTCAGCTTCACCTGCCAACCGTACGCCTTGCCCTGGAACGTGACGATGTCGTCGTCACCGCACCAGCCCTTGCGGTGCGCGATCTCCCAGGAACCGTCCACCATGATGCGGATCATCACGGGCTTGCCGCGCAGCTTCGCGGCCAGCACGTGGAGCAGCGCCAGGTGCTCGTTCACGTAGACGACGTCGGCCCGCTTGGCCGCTTTGAAGACCTGCCAGAACGCCTTCAGGTAGCGGACGGGCAGCGCGCCGCGCGAGATCGAGACGACGCGGAACGGCCAGCCCTTGGGTTCCGGATCCGAGCAGAACGCGACGACCTCGACCGTATGGCCGCGATCCACCAGGAAACGCCCGAGCGACGGCACGTAGACCGCCGGCCCGCCCAGGTCGGGCGGGAAGATCGGCGAGGTGATCAGCACGCGCAGGCGCTTCGCCGTCCGTTCGGTGGTCAGCTGGGTCACGGTTCGAGGACTTCGAAGCCCAGGGCGCGGGCGCGCTCGCCATCCGCGATGGCACGTGCCCGGTCCGGTCGCGGGGCCGCGAGTTCCGCGGCCAACTCGTCGCGGTCCGCGACGAGGACGGTCTCGCACGCCGGGGCCAGCCGGACGAACTCGCCGAGTCGGTCCTCGAGCGCCTGGATGCCGACGCAGTTCATGAAGAAAGGGTAGCCACCGCTGGCTACATCGGCATTCCGGTCCCGATTCTCGTGCTCGATCTCGCGGTCCATGCGTCCTCCCGCGAAGGTGCGAAAAGACGCACGAGATCGCCAGCGGTAGCCACCGAGGCCGGCGATCTGGGATCCGGCCCGTATCCTCTCGGCCGACATGCCCAGCTCCACCCCCATCGCCGTCGTCGGAGCCAGCGGCCCGACGGGTGTCCACCTCGCGCGGCTCCTCGTCGCGGAGTCGCGGACCGTGCGGGTCGTCGCGCGTGACGAGTCGCGCCTGCGGCGCATTTTCGCCGGGCTGCCGGTCGAGGTGCGCGCCCTCGACGTCGGCACCCCCCACGGCGCGGCGCGGCGCGTGCCATCGAAGGTTGCGGGCTCGTCTTCGACTGCGTCGGCCTGCCTCCGGCGCAGATGACCCTGCATCCCGTCGTGGCGCGCGCGCTGGGCGATGCCGTGCGCGCGAGCGGAGCGCGCTGCGTCCAGATCTCGAGCTTCTGGAGCTGCCTGCCCGTGCGCCGACTGCCGGTCGACGAGACCCACCCGCGCGAGGGCGGGCCGCCGTGGGTGCGCTTGCGGCGCGAGGCCGAGGACGTCCTGCTTCAAGCCGGCGCGTGCGTGCTCCAGCTACCCGACTTCTTCGGACCCGATGTGAACGCGAGCAGTTGGCAGCGAGCACTCGTGCAGGCGCTCCGCGGGAAGCCCATGGATGCCATCGGGTCCACGGACGTCGAACGCGACGGGATCTACGTGCCGGATGCAATGCGCGTCGCGCTCGACGTATCGGCGAAGTCCGAGGCCTACGGGCAGCGCTGGATCGTGCCCGGAAGCGGTCCGATGTCGGCGCGCGCGCTGGCGGAACTCTGCACCGGGATCCTGGGCCGCCGCGTCGGCGTCCGCAGCGCGGGACCCGTCCTGCTGTGGATCGCGAGCCGTTTCGACCGCGAATTGCGCGCGTTCCTGCCGATGGTCCCGCACTACTCCCAGCCGATCGCCTTCGACGGCGCGAAGCTCGCCCGACTCATCGGCGAGCCCAAGCGCACACCGTGGCCGGATGCCGTGCGCACGACTCTCGACTGGCTGCGCTCGCGGAGGCCGGATCGAGCCGGCCTCGAATGAACGCCGCATCGCACCAGCGCGTCCCCTGGCTGCGGGCGCTCGCGGTCTGGGGCATCTTCATCCTGGTCGAGAGCGTGCACGGGACGGCGCGGACCCTGTGGCTCGAGCCGCGGGTTGGCATCGAGGTCGCGGGGCGCATCGGCTTCGCTGTCGGCACTGCTCTCTGCGTCGTCATTCCGCTGCTGTTCGCGCGCTGGCTGGGAGCGCGCACGACGCGTCAGTGCCTGCTCGTCGGCGCGCTCTGGTTGGTCGCGACCCTGGCCTTCGAAGTCGCGCTGGGCCGCTTCGTGCGCGGCTACTCTTGGGGACGCATCGCGGACGAGTACCGCGTCGACCGCGGCGCGCTGATGCCCTATGGGCTCCTCGTGCTCGCCCTGATGCCGTGGATCGCGGCGCGCGTGCGCGGACTGCGCTGAGGATCTGCGGCGGTTCCCGAGGCGATGCCACGCCGCGAGAGTGGTGCGGCGGTTCAGCCGAACGCGCGCTCCCACGCGTCCGCGTGAAAGCCGACGAGCCACGTCGTCCCGGCGCGCACAGCCGGAGCGCGCAGGTTGCCGGTGGGTCCCAGGATCGCGTCCACGAGCTCGTCCGCGAGTGGAGCGCCCGGCGCGAGCGCGAACTCAGCCGACTTCTGGCCCTTCGCGACGATCACGCGACGAGCGCCGGCGAGGAGCTGCGCGAGATCGGAGCGCCCGTAGCGCTCCTTCGTCGCGTTGGCCGTCGCACGGACGGCCGCGTGCCGGGCCTGGATCCAGGCGTCGGCGCGGCTGCAGCTCGTTCAACCCTTGCGGTGGTAGTACCAGTCGATCGCGGCGGTCATGTCGATGGTGGAGCGGTCGTCGAGGTCGCGGTGCCCGAGCGCGTGGCTCTCGGCGGCGCCGTGGCGGGGTCGGAAGTCGGAGCGTTCTCAGTGCGTCGCGCAGGCGGTGCCCTGCGACGTCAGGCGCTCGCCCTCGATCGCGCTGAGACGATCCACGGTGATGTCGCCCGTCGGGTAGTCGCCCGTGAAGCAGGCGTTGCAGAACTGCTCGATCTTCGGATTGCCCGCGCGCGCCGCGGCATTCATCGCCTCGCGGTCGAGGTACACGAGGTGGTCCACACCCAGCATCGCGCCGATCTCCGGCGTGGTCTTGCCCGTCGCGATGAACTCGCGCTTCGTCGCCATGTCGATGCCGTACGGGCACGGCGCGATCAGCGGCGGCGACGTCGAGGCGAAGTAGACGTTCCGCGCGCCGGCATCGCGCGCCATCTTCACGATGCGCGCGGCGGTGTTGCCACGGACGATCGAGTCGTCCACGAGCAGGACGTCCTTGCCGTCGAACTCGAGCGGGATCGGGTTCAGCTTGCGCCGGATCGAGTTCTGCCGGCTCGACTGGCTGGGCATGATGAACGTGCGGCCGATGTAGCGATTCTTGACGAACCCCTCGCGGTACGGGAGGCCCATCTCCATCGCCATGGCGAGCGCGGCGTCGCGCGAGCTGTCGGGGATCGGGATCACGACGTCGGGCTGCGGCGCATTTTCCGCGCGCCATTGCCGCGCCAGCGCTTCGCCGAACCGGCGGCGCGTCTTGTAGACGGACACGTCGTCGAGGAACGAGTCCGGACGCGCGAAGTACACGAGTTCGAAGATGCAGGGACGGTGCGGCTTGTCCGTCAGCTTCCGGCGCACGATCTTGCGGTCGTGCAGGATGATCACGCACTCTCCGGCGTCGAGGTCGAAGGAGCGCTTGTACCCGTTCACGTCGAGCACGACGGACTCGCTCGCACAGGCGTACCACTTGCCCTCGGGCGTCGTCTTCTCGCCGAACACGCAGGGCTTGATGCCGAACGGATCGCGGAACGCGACCATCCCGACGTCGGGGATGACGGCCACGACCGAGTAGGCGCCCTTGACCTGCTCGAACACGCGCTTCACGGCGAAGAACACGTCCTCGGCGGTCGGGTTGTGGCCCGGGCGCATGCGCTCGTTCAGCGCGCTGGTGAAGACGAAGAGGATGACCTCGACATCGCACGTGCTGTTCAGGCGCGTGCCGCTCTTCTTGAAGTGGCGGTCGTGCAACTCGAGGAAGTTCGTGATGTTCCCGTTGTGCGCCATGGCCACGCCGACCGGGAACGTCAGGTGGAACGGCTGCGCGTCGTCCTTCGAACCGGACCCGACGGTCGGGTAGCGCACGTGGCCGACACCGAGGTTGCCGCGCAGGCGCGACATGTTCTTCTCGTTGAAGACCTCGAGCACGAGCCCGAGGCCCTTCTTCACGTGGAACGAGTCCGTGAAGGTGATGATCCCCGCGGCGTCCTGCCAGCGGTGCTGGACCGCGAGGAGCCCCTCGTAGATCTCGCCCGCGACGTCCATTCCGTCGGGGCCGTAGATACCGATGAAACCGCACATGGGAACCGCTCCGCGGGCGCCTGCTGATCGCTCGTGAAGAGAGGGAGTGTAGGGCATCCGTGCGCTGCAGTCGACCGGCGGTACGGAGCCAGGCACAACTCCGC
>JAPLOF010000013.1 GCA_026692665.1 Planctomycetota bacterium | reverse complement strand
GTTCGTCTCGCACTCGTCGGGGATCGTGTTGGCGTTCAGGTCCTGGCTCGTCGCGTTGGCGATATCGCAGGTGTCCGGGATGCCGTTCAGGTTGCAGTCCGGGACTCCGTTGGCGATCTCGCAGGCATCGCCCTGGAGGTCACCGTCGCAATCGCCCTGGCCCGGGTTGGCGAGGAGGACGCAGTTGTCGCAGGCATCGCCCACGTTGTCGCCGTCCTGGTCCAACTGGCTCGGGTTGGCCACGCTGGGGCAGTTGTCGATGCAGTCGAGCCTCGAGTCGCCATCCGTGTCGACATCGGCCACGCCGCACCCGCAGGTGCCCGGCGCCGTCTTCAGCGGGTCGGCCGGGCAGCCGTCCACGCAGTCGGGCGTCGAGTCGCCGTCCGTGTCGGTCTCCGCGACGCCGCACCCGCAGGAGCCCGGGGCGATCTTCGCCGGATCCAGCGGGCAGCCGTCGTTGCAGTCGGCCGTGCCGTCGCTGTCCATGTCCGCGTCGGAAACGCCGCAGCCGCAGGTTCCCGGCTCGACCTTGTTGGGGTCGAGCGGGCAGCCGTCGGCGCAGTCCGGCGTTCCGTCGCCGTCGGGGTCGTTGCTGAACACGGTGAAGGTCGTGGAGCACGACGCCGGCGCGCCGAACCCGTTCACGACGTCGAACTGGACCGAGTAGACGCCGAGACTCAGCGACGTGCCGGCAGCCGGCGTCTGCGTGACCACGACGCCGCCGCAGGACTCGTCGATCACGAGTTGCGACGTGAAGTCGGGAACCAGGCCGGAGCAGGAGGTGTCCGCCGTGACCGAGGCCGGACTCGGGCACGTGACGATCACGGGCGGCGTCGTGTCGGTGAACGTCCACGACAGCGTGAAGGTCGAGCCCGCCGCGGCGCCGTTCGAGCCGGCGACGCGCAGGGCATAGCTCGTGCCCCCGACGACGGAGAGAGCCATTGCCGAGCCCGGCAGGCAGCCATCCGGGCCGTCGTTGCTGCAGGCGACCTCGCTCGAGGCCGAGAGAGTCGGGCAGCCCGCGTGCACCGACAGGACGGTGTCGTACGAGCCACACGTGTCGAGCGAGAGCACGCCGTCGCACGGCGCGGTCCAGGCGTACCACACGTCGAAGAACCCGTAGGGTCCGTTGCAACTCGGCAGCGCTGCGGCCGACGTGTTGTTCGCGCCCGTGGCGCCCACCGTCGTGCCCGTGATGGAGCCGGAATTCCCGCTCATCACGGTCGGCGAAGTGCACAGGTCATTCGAAGGCCGGGCATCGCCGGTAGCGGTGAGCACGAACGTGCCCTGCGCGCCCGCGACGCCGACCAGGACGCGGTAACTCACGCCGGCCTGCGCAACGAACGCCACCTTGGACGGGAACGGCGAGCCATCGATGTCGTCGTTCGCCGTGACGCACACGAGGCCGTTGCACCCCGAGGTGGCGTCGAAGACCCAGATGCGCGTGTCGCTCGCGCCACTCTGCGTGTCGAGCGTCACGGTCTGCGTCGTCGGGACGGAAACCGAGTACCAGACGCCTGCCACGTACGCGAAGTTCTGCGCGGCGGAGCCGCGCGGGCCCGTGCACGCCGGCGGCGCGGGCACTTCGGAAGTCGCGCCGATCGTCGAGCCCGGCGTGACGGACGGCACCCCGATCGGCAGAGCCCCCGCGCACGTGTCGTTGGCCTGGAAGGCCGAGACGCGCAGCGGGAACGTCCCGAATCCGGTGCCCTTGGCCGAGACGCGCACCCAGTAGGTGCCCGCGGCCAGGTTGGGGGTCGAGATGCAGGCCGTGACCGCGGCGCAGGGCGTGCCCAGGCAGCTGTCCTGACACGCGATCAGGTTGCCACCGCAGCTGTCGTAGATGGAGAGCACGGTGTCGAGCGTCGAGCCGCACGTGTCGATGTTCAGCGTCGAGCTCGTACCCGTCAGAGTCACGCGGTACCACACGTCCGCGCCGGTCGCGTCGCAGCTCGACGTACCGTCGTTCGTGGTCTGCGCGTTGATCAGACCGACCGTGGGCGCACCGTTCGCCGTGATCGGGAACGCGTTGGCGCACATGTCGTTCAGCGGTGCACCACCGAGCTGGACGCTGGCCATGTAGTTGTGCGCGTAAGCCCCCGGGAAGACGCCGCTCGAGACACCGGGCGGGCCGGCGTCGACGATTCGCACCGCGTACCAGTTGCCGGCGACCGTCAGGAACGACCCGCTGATCGTGGTGCACCGTGCCCCGACGGGGCTTTGGAACACGACGCCGCTCGAGGAGCACGTGCCGCCCGCACCGAGCTGACGGATCTCGAACTGGGCCTGGAACTGCGCCGTGACCGACACGGAGAGGACGTCCGCCGCCACCGACTGGAATCGGTACCAGTCGCCGTCGCGCGCCGAACCGTAGGCGCGCGAGGTGCCGCGCAGCGTGATCGCCGGGAAGGCCGGCGTGATGTTGCGGAACCGGTTGGGCGTGGTCTCGCAGCCGTCGTTGTTGGCCGGACCGAAGGCCGGCTCGGACTCGATCGTCGTGACGGGCCCCAGGGCGGGAGCGCAGGTCGCGATGCTCGCAGCGCCCGTGCAGGGCGTGCCGTCGTCACTGATCGTCAGCGAGAAGGCGTTCGTCGAGGGAGTCGTCGTGAATCTCGAGACGAAGACCCAGTACGTGGCACCCGAGACCGAGCACCAGGACGCGCTGGAAAGTGATCCGCACGCATCGTCGTTACCAGCCACTTGGACGAGCGAGTCCGGCGTGCCGCCGAAGACGAGCATCACGGAATCGAACACGGGCACCGTGGCGCACAGCGAGGCCGTCAGGCGGTTCCCGCTGCCCGCGACCGCGTACCACACGCCGCGTCGGTTGCTCATGCCCGAGGTGGGGAGTACGGGGCTCGAGAGCGTCGGGTTGACCTCCGAGTTCGCGCCCGTGAGGTCGCCCGTCACGGAGACCGGCGTGAGGTACGGACCCGTGACGACCTGCGCCGAAGCCAGGTTGTCGTTGTCGGGCGTGGAGGCCGGCGTCACCCGCACGAGGCAGTACGCGCCGCCCGTGTTCGTGCCGTCGGAGAAGGAGACGGGCAGCGCGTAGCTCCCCGGCGTCTGGGCCAGGGGCACCGCAATCGTCGCCGAGTACAGGCCGTCGCCAGCCACCTCGTCGGCCCCGATGCCGTCGTCGAGCAGCGCGAGCGCCGATGCACCGCCCAGCGTCGAGAGGTCGATCGTGGCCGTTCCTCCGACCGGCGCGTCGAGCGTGCCGCACAGGTGGATGCCGGCGACGACGCGCGTGGACTGTCCGCCCTCGAGCAGGAACGGCAGGGCCACCGCGTTCCCGGAGAGGCCGTTCCGCGCCGGCGTCGCGCTGTTGCGGGGGTTCGGCCAGCCTTGGGCGAAGTCGTTCGCGTTGAGGTTCGAGTCGGTGGAGCCGCAGCCGAGGCGCGCGACGGCCAGGTTGGCCGTCGAGGGCGGCGCGTTCATGCTCGAATCACCAGCGACGAACGGCTCGCGCCAGTTCGCGCCGGTGCCGTAGCCGACGAAGTCGACCACGACCGCCGTGCTCGGGTTCGAGGTCGTGAGCGGCGTGTTGTTGCTGGTCAGCGCGATCTTCCCGCCGACGTTGGCCACGGCGTTCAGGTCGAACGTGCCGGAGGCATCGACGGCCGGCAGACCGGGAGCGTCGACCGCCGTCCCCGAATTGAGGCCGACGAGCAGGTAGCGGCCCGGCTGGATCGTCGTGTTCAGCGTGACGACGGTCCACGCGGTGCCCGTCGACGTCGTGAGCTGCAGCGCCCAGTTCGTGAGCACGGCCGGCGCGATGGACGTGTTGTGCAACTCGACGAAGTCGCTCGCCACCGGCGCGCCCAGGTCGCCGCCGCCGGCATAGACCTGCGAGATGCGCACCGTCGGCGTGCCGACGAGCACCGTCACCGTGGTCGTGCACGTGCTCGTGTTCCCGCAGCCGTCGGTTGCGGTGTACGTCACGGTCGTCGCGCCGGCGGGGTAGCTGCCCGAGGCGTTGGCGCCGTTCGCGTTGAACGTGTTCACGATCGTCGCGCCGCCAGGGCAGTCCCCGGTGGCGACGGCGACGGGCAGGGTCACTGCGGCGGGAGCCGAAGGCGCCCAGAGCGCGATGTTGCCGGGGCAGGCGAGCGAAAGAGTCGTCGGAGGCCCCACGAGGCTCT
The DNA here is from genome assembly GCA_026692665.1 of Planctomycetota bacterium. Classification (GTDB taxonomy): domain Bacteria; phylum Planctomycetota; class UBA1135; order UBA1135; genus JAEUHZ01. The sequence continues at coordinate 137,658 of JAPLOF010000013.1, read as the reverse complement.
GCGTCGAGGACGAGCCGGCGCTCGTAGAACTCGGGGCCTGGAGCACGCCTGCACCGGCCGCCTGCGCGGCAGCGGGTGCCGCGCAGAGGGCGAGCTGAGCCGCGAGGAGTCCCGCTGCGCGAAGCAAGCGGCCCGCGCTCGAGCGCGACGAGTGGAGGTTCGGGGAGGAGATCTTCGTCATGGTGTGTTCCATCCAGGGTCTCGCGGAACGAGACGTGGCCGCACCGCTCGGTCCGCCCAGACGACTTGCCGGGCCTCGAGTGGAACGGGGGGACGCTGCCCGTCGACTGGAGTATCCGCGCGATCTGGCAGCCCCGGCTAGCTGCCCCTTGGTGCAGTGCAAGACCAGAAACTCACGTCCAGGTGTCCCTTGGTGCAGCGCGCTAGGCGGGGTGAGCGGTCAGGATGTCGGAGGAGCGCGCCAGCCCCGCGCTTCCCCAACCCGATGAACTCACGATCCCGGATCCTGGTGATCCTCCTCGGCTTGGCCTGCGGGGCCATGGCCTTCTCACTCTTCCGCGGCGCTTGGCGTGGTGCACCGGCCGTCGTCGAGCCGCAGGACGCGGGTTCTCCCGCCAAGGTCGGGTCCACGACGGGCCCGGTGCCCCTGGCGGATGGGACGTCGCCACCGTCGCGCGAGCCGATGCGGGCGGATGCGGATTCCCCGCCGCGAAGCGCGCGGGAATCCGCCGCGGAACGGCCCATGGCCGTGCCGCCCCCGCAGGCGGCGACCGTCACGGAGGAGGCGCTGCCGGACGAAGCGGTGTTCGCCGCGAAGTACGCGCAGGTCGGAGTCGAGGAGCGTCGCAGTGCGCTCGAGGCGCTGGAAGCGCTGATCGCGGAGGGGGTCGCCGGCGCTGCCAGCAGCGGACGCCTGAAAGGCGAGATCACGGCGCTGAAGTTGGAGGCCGAGTGGCTGCGCGCGCACCCGGACCAGGGATCGCGCTGAGCCGCCGAGAACGGACCGAGCCCAGGCCCCCCCCGGCCCGCGTCGCGCAGCCACGTTGGGCGAGGTGCGGGAGCCAGGGCGGCATTTTCTGCCTCCCCGGGTGGGGGCGAGATCGGTGCCGACTGCCCCAAGGTGCAATGCGGAGGCCACTTTCCGGGGTGTAGCTTTGGGTTTGTCGCGGAGGGCAGGCCCGGTGTGGGACCGGGTTGCTACGTCGCGCCCCACCTCGCGAGAACCGGGTTGGGGGCCGTCAGCCACGGGAGCCCGCGCTTCCGTACCGGCCGCACAGAAAGACATTCCCTCCGCCGGCCGACTCGGCCACCCCCAACGACTTCGAGGAGCACGGTCACGATGCAAGCGAATCAAAGGAACTGGATGCGAATCGCCGCCGCCGCGGTGGGGCTCGCGAGCCTCTCCCTCGGTGCGAAAGCACAGGGTTTGATCGCCTCGCAGGGCGAGGTCCTGGGTTACGTCGGCCAGCAGGTTCCGGGGCTGCCCGCGGGGGTGCTCTACGGCGGCTCGGGCGGTTTCGACTCTGCAGTCGTCGATGACGCGGGCCGCGTGCTCTTCCGCGCTCGATTCCAGGGAACGGGCGTCCTCGCCACCAACGACCGCGCCTACTTCTACGGATCCAGCTTGTCGAGTCTGGCGCTGTACATCCGCAGCGGCGACGGGGCTCCGGGTCTTCCGGGGATCACGCTGAACACGGCCACGGGCACGGGGTTCAGCGGCAGCCCGCGCCTCGGTCCCGCCGGCGACGTCTTCTTCTCGACGAGCCTCTCGGGCGCGGGCGTGACGACCGCGAACGACACGGCGCTCTTCGGCGGCAACCCGCTGATGCCCGTCCTCCTCGTGCGCGAGGGCGATCCGGCGCCCAGCGGTGGCTCGACGATCACGACGGGCCTCTCCGGCTTGAGCCACCAGCCCACGGGCATGAACCGCAACGGGAGGTTCCTCTTCCAGGCGTCCAGCCTGACCGGCGGCGACGTCGTCGGCTCCACGAACAACGCCGGTTGGATCGTCGGCTCCGCCGGCAACACCCTTCAGTGGGGCCTGCGCAAGGGCGACACGATCCCCGGCGGAGCGGTGATCAGCGCGCTGGGTTTCATCAGCCAGCTCAACAATGCGGGCAACCTCCTGACCGAGGTCACGCTCTCCACGACTGCTGGCACGACGCCGGCGACCGCCGCGAACGACCGCGCGTTGCTGGTCTGCTCACCCGGGCTCCCCGCGACCTACCAGGTCGCCGTGCGCGAGGGCGACAGCGCTCCCGGCACCGTGGGTGCGACGTTCAGCGCGGCTTCGAACTCCTGGTTCGTCAGCGTCCCGCCGAACGCGTTCACGGCACAGGGGACGGCTCTGCTGCACGCCGATCTGCTGAACGGGGACGTCGTGGCGGGCGTGAACGACCGCGCCGCGTACATCGTCTCGGGCACGGCGGCTCCCGTGATGGCCGTGCGCAAGGGCGATCTGGCACCGGGAACCGACGGCTTCTTCGGCGTCTGGAACAACTCGAACTCCGCGTTGTCGGACGGCAACCGGATCATGATCCAGAGCACGATCACCGGCGGTACTTCGGACCAGACGAACAACTCGGGGATCTGGACCGGCACGCCCGGCAACCTGCAGCTCGCGGTCCGCGAGGGTCAGATCCTGCCCGGCACGGTCGCGACTCAGATCGTCGGCAGCGTCAATAGTGGCGGCGACAACGGCTTCGGCTCGCGCTTCGCGATCATGAACTCGGCGGGTCAGATCTACTTCGAGACCGACCTCATCGGTCCCGACGTCGTCGGGGGTCAGAACGACCTGGCCTGGCTGGTCTGGGATCCGACCCAGGGCCTGGTGCTCCTGGCGCGCCGCGGTGAGCAGCTCCAGGTCGCGCCCGGCGTCTTCAAGACGATCTCGCTCCTCGGCGGCATCCAGTTCAGCAACGGCGACGGTTGCCCCCTGAGCTTCAGCCGCAACGGCGTCTTCGTGACGCGCATCCAGTCCGACGACGGCGCGTCGGGCATCGTGAAGGTCGTGGTCGCCACGGCGCCCGGCTCGCGCTTCTGCCCGGGTGATGGCTCCGTGACGGCCTGCCCGTGCGGCAACCTCGGCATCCTGGGCCACGGCTGCGCGAACAGCGTGACCACGGACGGTGCGGTCCTCACCGCGACCGGAACCGCGAGTCTCGCGAACGACACCGTCAGTCTGCTGGGCGCAGGGATGCCCAACAGCTCGGCCCTGTACTTCCAGGGCACGGCGCAGCAGTCGTCCGGCGCTGGCGTCGCCTTCGGGGACGGCCTGCGCTGCGTGGCCGGTTCGATCGTCCGCCTGGGCACGAAGTCGAACGTCGCCGGTGCTTCGCAGTATCCGAGCGCCGGTGACCTGCGCGTCTCCGTGCGCGGTCTCGTGACCACGCCCGGCACGCGCCACTACCAGGTCTGGTACCGCAACGCGGCAGCGTTCTGCACGAGCTCGACGTTCAACCTCAGCAACGGTTGGACGCTCACTTGGGGCGCGTGATGCGCGCGGACCCGTGACCCCACGGGTTTGCGCGAGTCGTGGCGCCGGGCAGGATCCCGGCGCCGCGGCGGATGGACGAGCGGCTCGCCTTGGCGCGGGCGAGCCGCGCTCGACGACGCGCCGCGACCTCTCGTTTCGATCGACACCCGCACGAGGAACTCGACCATGCGAATGCTGCTTCCCCTGAGTGCCGGCCTGCTGGTGACCACCGCCGCGGCCCAGGCCCCCATCTACATCGACCTCTCCCCCGGTTCGATCGCGACCGACGTCACGAAGGTCGGGAACGAGATCGTCGTGGTCGGCCTCAACGCTGGGGGAGTGTTCCGCTGGACGGTCTCGAACCCGAGCGAATCCCCGCTGGGTGCCAGCTCGACCACGTTCCCGAAGGTCTCACGGGACGGCCTGCGCGTGACATCGACGTCCGATGTGGGCCAGGGACTCGACACGGGCCGCGTGTACGTGAGCGGCGGCTGGGTCAACTGCCCGAGCCTGGGCGCCTCGTGCGATTCCACCCAGACGGTCGCCTACGGGATTTCGGGCGACGGCCTGACCGTCGTCGGGGGCGGCTACACGGGGCCGGGACCCTGCCAGGGCCCGCACGCGATGGCCTGGCTCTACCCGTCCACCTTGCAGGACCTGGGCGGGTTCTTCAGCGATCCCGCGAGCCGGGCACTGTGCGCGAACCAGGACGGCACACTCGTCGCGGGCTTCAAGGATCTCCTGAACGGCACGCGGCAGGCAGCGCGCTGGGTCAACGGGACGTACTCCGCCCTGAACTGGGTCGATCCCAGCACGATGATCCCGTACCGGCTCGGCACGGCGCAGGGCATGAACCCGTCGGGCACCATCGTGGTCGGCGGCACCATCTTCTCCGCCCCGACGGCCCTGGCGCGTGCGGCCTGGCGTTGGAACACGTCGACGAGCAATGCGGTCCCGCTCCCGAACCTGCCCGCTGCGGGCACGAACGCGCAGGCCCTCGACCTGAGCGACGACGGTTCGATCATCGTCGGTCACAGCGGTGGCACCACCGTCTTCGGCACGAACTCGGTGATCTGGCTCAACAACGTGCCGACGAGCCTGCACACGTACCTGACGGGCCTCGGCACGCAGGGAATCGCCGGTTACAGCGACCTCGGCCTCGTCATGGCCTGCAGCGGCGAAGGCAACGTGATCTGCGGCGGCGGTACGGGGCAAATCGCCGGCCTGGGCCAGCCGGCCGGCGGGTGGATCGTGATCTTCCCCTCGGCGCTCACGGTCGGGACGACCTTCTGCGCCGGCGACGGAACGGCGAATGCCTGTCCCTGTGGCAACACGGGCGCGTCGGGCCAGGGTTGCGCGAACAGCGTGAACGCGTCGGGTGGGCGTCTCCTGGCCTACGGTGCGGCGAGCCTCGCCTCGGACTCCGTGCTCCTGCAGGGTTCCGGCATGCCGAACTCCTCCGCGCTCTACTTCCAGGGCACGACGCAGTTCAGCGGCGGCCTCGGCACGACGTTCGGTGACGGTCTGCGCTGCGCGGCAGGCACCGTGATCCGCCTCGGCACGAAGGCGAACGTCAGTGGTGCTTCGACGTATCCCGCGGCCGGGGACCCGAGCGTCTCCGTGCGCGGCCTCGTGACGGTGCCCGGCACGCGCGAGTACCAGATCTGGTACCGCAACGCCGACCCGACGTTCTGCACGGTGTCGACCTTCAACCTCAGCAACGGGCTCGAGATCGTCTGGGGCGCCTGATCTCGGGGCGCCCGCTCGCGAGAGCGAGGCGGGCACCAGCGGGAATCCAGTCGAGGCCGGCCAGCCATGGCCGGCCTCGCTCGTTCCGGGCGTCTTCCGAACCGGCCTGGAACTCAGAATCCCTGCGTGACGGTCAGCGCGAACTGGAACCCCTCGAGGTCGAGGTCACCCAGGCCGCCGTCGAGGTCGACCGTGGAGTCCGACCAACGTGCGCCCACGCCCACCATCGTGCCGCCCCCGATCGCGAACTCGATGCCGGTGCGCGCGTACCAGCCCGTGCCGAAGCCGGAGCCGCTGTCGTCGATGCTCGCGACGTCGTTGCCTTGAGCGTAGCTGACCCATTCCATGAGCGGCCCCGCGCTGACGTAGACGCGCGACTTCTGGCTCTCGCCCAGGAAGATGTTGGCCACGGGACCTCCGTAGATCTCGAGCAGGAAGGTGTCGACGTCCACCGCGACCGCTGCCCCGCCGCTGCCGACCACGATGGCGGTCGCGTTGGAGCGCCAGGAGAGCGCGAACATGGCCTCCAGTCCGAAGTCGATGCGGCTGCCGCCGAGCTTCCACTGTGCGCCACCGCCGATCACGGGCGCCTGCGCCGAGTCTTCGCCGGAACCGTCGACGTCCGGAGCCGAGCCGCCGGTGACTTCCATCGTCTGGTAGTCGCTGGCGCCGATGAATCCCTGCATGACCATCTGGCCCTTCGACCAGCGCTCGCGCTTGCGCTGCTCGGGCATGCGCTGCGGTTCCAGGCCGAATGACGATTCGAACGGCGCTAGTTCCGCGAACGGCGTGATGGCGGCCTCGACTGGGAAGGACGGGGCGAGAAGGAAAGCGGCGCAGAGGGGGGTCATCGGCACAGCGTGCATCACGACGGCGCTGTCCGGCAAGCAGGTCCCGGCATCTCGTACGGGACCCCGCCGAACCGCGCGGGAATCCGGTGTTCCGACCGCGCGACATCCTGGGTCGACGGCCGAGTCGGTGTTCCCACCTGACGAGCACGCCCGAGCGAGAGGCCCGCTCTCGAGCCGCGCCTGCGGCACCACCCTGCGTTCCGGATGGACCACAGGTCCAGCAGAGTCGGCGAACGCGACGGCCTTCAGCGGCGCCGCAGGATCAGGACCTTGTCGAGTCGTCCGTCGCTCCACGTACTGCGCTTCTCGAGGTCGTAGTCGAAGTCGTGCAGCGCGGCGATTTCGAGCGCGGGGACCGACTTCACGAGGGACTGCATCTGGGCCGGTCCGTACGTGCGGAAGTCCCAAGTGGACTCGTACTCGTGCTTCACGCGCCCATCGACCTCCGTGAGCCGGGTGCGCACGTGCTCGAGCCGCGTCACGCGGTTCGGTCGGCCGACGCGCATGTCGGAGGTGACGGTGACGCCGCCGCGCGTCTCCACCCAGCGCTCGCGCTCGTCGAGGAGGCGTCCGTACGTCGTGAGGTGCAGCCCCAGCACGTAGATCCCGCCCGGCGCGAGCGCTTCGGCCACGCACGCGAGGTGCGATCGCGCGGAGTCCTCGTCGAGCAGGTACTTGAACGTCGAGACGAGGCAGTGCGCGAGGTCGACGGGGCGGGGGACCTCGAAGCGCGCCATGTCGCCCCTCGCGAGAGTCGCGCCCAAGGACTCGCGCGTCAGGCGCTCCTCGGCGTAGGCCAGCATGTGCTCGTTGCGGTCGAAGCCGCGCACGTTCCACCCGCGCCGCGCCAGCTCCGTGACGAGGCGCCCGCTGCCGCATGCCGGCTCGAGCGCGCGCTTCCCGCCCGCGCGGCCGTAGCGCGCCGCGGCTGCCTCCAGGAAGTCCGCCTCCTGCGCCGTGCCGACGTCGAAGACGATGTCGTAGAGGCGCGGGAGGTCGTACCAGTCGATCGGGGTGACGGTGCCCACGCGACGAGAGTACCGGGACGCGTGCCGGTGGGCGGTTCCTCGCCTGTGGTCCTTGATCCGCGACGGCAGCCCGGGCCAGCCGCCCGGCGCACGTCCACGTCGTCCGCTTCATGCGGGTTTGTCGCGACCTTGGAAGGCGCTTGGCACGCGGAGTCCATCGTCTCCGCGCCAACCGCCACTCCCGAACCACGATACCCACGCCATGAAGTCCACTCTCTCGACCTTCGTCGCCCTCGTCGCCCTCCTGTGCGCGGCCGACGTCGCTCAGGCCCAGGTCGCCGAACTTCCCCAGCGCGTCGCCGCCGGCGACGTCGGCACCACGTACGCCGTCCTCTGGGGGCGCTCGACCGTCGCCGGCACGGTGACCTTCCGCGCCGCGGACAACCCGTCCCTGACCAACCCCTTCATCCGGACGGTCCTCGTGACCGACACGACCCTCCCCGCCAAGGCCTACATCCGCGGTCTCCAGCCCGGCACGACCTACTACTACGAGGTCGCCTCGCCCCTCGGCACGACGGACACCGGCACGTTCCGCACGCCGCGCGCCACGACCGCGATTTCGGGCCTGCGTTTCGGGGTATCCGGCGACGCACGCGGTGACGTGATGCCGTTCGGCTCGGTCGCCAACGCGCCGGGTAGGAACCTGGAGTTCTTCGCCAACATCGGTGACACGATCTATGCCGACGTCGCCTCCCCCGCGCTGCCCGGCGTCTCGCAGGCGGTCACCCTGAGCGACTACCGCATCAAGCACGCCGAGGTCTACTCGGCCTTCGCCGGCGTCAACGGCCTCGGCGACCTGCGCCGTTCGTGCGCCGCCCTGGTCACCATCGACGACCACGAGGTGACCAACGACTTCGCCGGCGGAGCCGCGCCGTCCAGCGACCCGCGCTTCGATCTCACCGGCAACTTCATCAACGAGACCAACCTCTTCCGGAACGGCATCCGCGCGTTCACGGAGTACAACCCGCTGCTGCGCACGGCCTACGGCCAGACCGGCGACGCGCGCACGGCATTCAAGCGCAAGCTCTACCGGAAGCAGCGCTACGGCGGCGACGCGTCGGTCTTCATGCTCGATGCGCGCTCGTTCCGCGACCAGGAGCTGCCGGACGCCGATCCCTCGAACCCGGCGTCGGTGCTGAACTTCCTCGTCTCGAGCTTCAACCCGGCGCGCACGATGCTGGGTCGCGCCCAGGTCGACGAGCTGAAGGCGGACCTCCTCGAGGCGCAGCAGCAAGGCGTGAAGTGGAAGTTCGTCCTCGTGCCCGAGCCGATGCAGAACCTCGGCGTGGTCGCCGCCGCCGACCGCTTCGAGGGCTACGCGGCCGAGCGCACGGAGATCCTCGCGCACATCACCACGAACGGCATCCAGAACGTCGTCTTCGTCGCCGCGGACATCCACGGCACGCTGGTCAACAACATCTCCTTCCAGACGGCTCCGGGCGGGGCGCAGATCCCGACCGGCGCATTCGAGATCACGACGGGCCCGATCGCCTACGACGCACCGTTCGGTCCGACGGTCGTCGGCCTGGCCGCTCAGCTCGGGCTGATCACGCCGACCCAGTACCAGACCTACCTGTCGCTGCCGACGCCGTTCAAGGACGCGTTCGTGCAGCAGCTCGTCGACACGCAACTCTCCCAGCTCGGCTACGACCCGCTCGGCCTCCAGGGCTCGCCCGTCAACGCCACCCTCATCTCGGGCGGCTATGTCGCTACGCACGTCTATGGCTGGAGCGAGTTCGAGATCGCTCCGACGACAGGCCTCCTGACCGTCACCACGTACGGCGTCGATCCGGCTACGCCGACCGCCACCCCGGCGATCGTCAGCCAGTTCAACGTCCAACCGCTGTGAGTGGACCGCCGCCCGTGCGAGGCGGCAACTGCGGGGCCTGTTCCCTCGGGGGAACGGGCCCCGCGCTGTTCGCGGGGGCAATCGAGTTGCCGTCCTCCCTGCCGCCGATCCGCCGGTGAACTTGCCGGTGACCAGGGGCCCGTGGCACCCCCGCGCGAAGATGCGTCAGTTCCGCCGCTCGGACAGCGCCTTGAGCAGCTCCTTCACGAGCGCGTCTTCCGTCTTCGCGCCGACGGGCTTCAGCTTCGTCTCCAGGTACGCGAGCGCGGCGGACCGGCCGTGCTCGCCCGACGGGAGCCGCGCCATCAGGGCGGACGCGGCCGTCTTCGCGCGTCGAGCCATGCGCACCACCCGCACGATGGCCAGCACGAACCACAAGGGCAGCACGACACCGAAGAAGCCCGGCGCGCCGCGCAGGCTGGGCTCTGCGACGCTCAGGATGATCCACAGGACGATCGGCAGGAGGAGCGAGAGCACGCAGCCGAGACCGTCCGACTTCTTCTGCATCTTGCGCAGCTCGTCGAGAGCGACCGCCGTCTCGGCGCGTGCGCGGGACGTGTGCTGCTGGTGCAGCTGCGTCGCGGCTTCCGCGCGCAGGGACTTCGCCGTGGGAGCCACGGTTCCCGGCGCGAGGAGCGGCGCGGGTGCGGTGCCCAGCTCGCGTTTCTCCCACGTGGTCGGCAGGTCCGCGGGCGGCGTCCGCCCGTCGGCGCGCACGAGTTCGTCGTGCCGTCGCGTGAGGTCCTCGAGCCAGCGCCGGTCGAAGCGGTTGAAGTGGATCTCCGAGACCACGGCGTCGAACGAGCCGCGCGCATTGCGCACGAAGCCGAAGTCGTCGCCCGCCGAGCCGATCTTGTCGCGCCTCACGACGACGTGAGCCTCTCCGCCCAGGGGAATCCCGCGCCACGACGAGAGCGGGACCGCCTCGTGGTGCGACTCCGAGTTCGGGAACCCGACTTGCGCGAGCGCGCGCAAGAGGTGGTCCTGGGACCAGATCGGAGTCGTGACGAGCCGGACGCGTACCATTGGGAACACACAGGGTGACGCCCGCGCGCTCGCACTGCAACCGAGCGGCCGAGGAGGGGAAGGCAACCGCCCCTGGTTTCCGCACTGGAATCAGCGAATCGGGCCGCGCCGATTTCGGACGTAATCGACGAGCACGAACGCACCGAGCCGGTCGAGCTGCGAGTAGTACGCCCGCCCGTGGTTCACCCGCGTGAAGTCCTCGATGAACTCCACGAGCAGCGGATCGCTCGTGAGCATGAACGTCGTGATCGGGATGCCCAGACGTCGGCAGGCCTCGGCTTCCTCGAGTGTCTTGTTCACGACGCGGCGATCGAGTCCGAACGGGTTCTTGTAGATCTCGCCGTCCGGCTCGGTCAGTGCCGAAGGCTTGCCGTCGGTGAGCATGACGATCTGACGGTTCTGCTGGCGCTTCTTGCGCAGGATGTCGCGCGCGAGCCGCAGCCCGTCGCGGGTGTTCGTGTGGTACGGGCCGGCGGACAGGTAGGGGATCTCCTCCATCGAGACGCGCCACGCCGTGTCGCCGAACAGGCACACGTCGAGCGAGTCCTTGGGGAAGCGCGTGGTGATCAGCTCGCACAGGCCCAGCGCGACCTGCTTCGCGGGCGTGATGCGATCCTCGCCGTAGAGGACCATGCTGTGCGAGACGTCGATGAGGAGCACGGTCGCCATCGAGCTCTGGTGTTCGGTCTCGTGGATGCGCAGGTCGTCCTCGGTGATCTGGATCTCGTCGATGCCGGCGCGCAACGTGGCGGCCTTGAGCGTGGCGACCGGATCCAGCCGGTCCAGCTCGTCACCGAACTCCCAGGCGCGCGACTCGGCCTGGCGCTCGCCGCCAGTGCCCGCCGCGGGCACGCGGTGGTCTCCTCCGGCGCCGCGGCGCATCGCGGCGAACATGGGCTCCAGCGCAGTCGTGCGCAGGCCCTGCTCGCCCTTCTTCGTGAGCGTCATCGCGCCCTGGCCGGCGCGCTCGATCGTGCCGCGCTGCTCGAGCCAGCGCTTGAAGTCCTCGATGCCGAACCGTTCGTCGAACCACTTCTGACGCGCGCCGAGTTGCTCGAGCACTTCCAACGCCTGGTCGACGTCGCCGTCGAGCGCGACGACGAGCTGGTCGAAGACCTTCGACAGGAGCTCGAGGAGCTTCTTCAGCCCCTCGGCCCACGCGTCGTACTCGCCGTAGCGCCAGTCCATCGCTATTTGCCCTTGTTCGGGCGGCGCGGTCCGTCGCCAGGCTTCTCGTTCGGCTTCTTGAGGCCCTTCACCATCTCCTCGAACATGTCCTTGAACGCACGGCCGGTCGCGGTCTGCTCGCGGGAGAGGAGGGAGCTAGCGGCCAGTCCCTCGAGCACGAGCTCCATGCCGGCGGCGATCTCGCCCGGCGTGTGGGTGCCCAGGTGCTTCGTGGCGACCTCTTCCAGACCCGGCACTTCGGCGAGCCGCGTGAAGAGGTCCTCGTCGTTCAGGTCGTCGGACAGATCCACCGTGCGCCCTCCCGAGAAGTGCCGGAGGACCGGCTTGAACGAGCTGCCGGCCTCGCCTCCGGTCTCGCCGTCGCGATAGGCGTCGGGGAAGCGCTTCTGGAACACCGTCTGCAGCGCCTGCGCGACGAGCGCGGTTGCGACCTTCTGGGGGCCCTCGCGCTCGCCCTCGTAGACGAGCTCGAGCTTGCCCGTGATCGCCGGGATCGCGGCGTGCAGGTCGCCGGGCCGCGCGGTGATCTGTGCACGCCCGGCACGCAGCGCGCGACGCTCCGCGTTCGAGACGACGACTTCGAGCAGCGATATCGTCATGCGCGCGCTGACGCCCGAGTTCTGGTCGACGAACTCGCTGGCCCGCGCGCGGAACGCGACCTCCTCGACCGCCTGGCGCAGCCACTCGGGGACGTCGACGCGCACGGCCGCTCCACGATCGAGCCAGGCCTCCTGCGCCGTGATGGCCAGCGCATGGTCCAGCGTGCGCGGATAGTGCGTCAGGATCTGGGAGCTGATGCGGTCGCGCAGCGGCGTGATGATGCGCCCGCGATTCGTGTAGTCCTCGGGGTTCGCCGAGAAGACGAGCTGCACGTCCAGGGGCAGGCGCACGGGGAACCCGCGGATCTGGACGTCGCCCTCCTCGAGGATGTTCAGCAAGCCGACCTGGATGCGCGCCGCGAGGTCCGGCAGCTCGTTCACCGCGAAAATGCCGCGATTCGCGCGCGGCAGGATCCCGTAGTGCACGACCTCGGGGTCCGCCAGCGTCAGCTTGCGCGTGGCCGCCTTGATCGGATCGACGTCGCCGATCAGGTCCGCGATCGTGACGTCGGGCGTCGCGAGCTTCTCGCGGTACCGCTCCGCGCGCGGCACCCAGGTGATGGGCAGGTCGTCGCCCATCTTCTCGAGCATGCGCCGCGTGCGCTCCTCGGCCGGGTTCATGGGATCGTCGCGGATCTCGCTGCCCTCCACGGCCGGGATCTCCGCGTCCAGCAGCTCCGCGAGTCCGCGCAGGATCCTCGTCTTCGCCTGCCCACGCAGACCGAGCAGGATGAAGTCGTGGCCCGCGAGGATCGCGTTCACGACCTGCGGGATCACCGTCTCGTCGTAGCCGATGACGCCCGGGAAGATGGGCGCGCCGGACCGGAGCCGCGCGATCAGGTTGTCGCGCAGCTCCTGCTTCACGGTGCGCGAGCGCCAGCCGGATTCACGCAGCTGGCCCAGGGTCGTCGGTCGTCGTTGCATGGGGAGAGTCTCTCGGGTGCTCTGGAGGAACGAGCCAGGTCGGCCCCTTCCTCCGGAGAGGAGCGGCGATCGTGGGACGGGTTGCCGGGACGCGCTAGGGCCGGGGATGGAGGATCCGCTGCGCGACGTCCCGCAGTTCCTCCGCGGGAACCGGCGTCCCGGGCAGCGGGGGGAACTGACCGTCCGCGTCCGTCGGAACGAGGTGCACGTGCACGTGCCGCACCTGCCAGCCGATCACTCCAACGCACACCCGTTCGCACGGGAGCCGCTGGCGGATGCGCACCGCGACCCGCCGGGCGAACTCCCACAGCCGCGCGTGCTCGTCCGGGGTCAGGTCGAAGAGGTAGGGGACGACCCGTTTCGTCACGACGATCGTGTGCCCGGGACGCAGCGGCGAGGGGTTCAGGAAGGCGATGTGGTGTTCGTCCTCGTCGATGCGCACGACCTCGCGCTCGCCGCGCACGACGTCCTCGAAGGTCCTCATGGGAGCAGAGCCTATCCGCGTCGGCCGGGGATGCCGTTCCAGGCTCGGAATCGTATGCTCTCCGGCCCCATGCCCGCCCCGCCGCCCGACGCACGCACGTTCACCGCGAAGACGACCTCCGTCACCCGCTGCGGCGACGACGGCGTCATCCTGCGCATCCGGCCCGACGTCGCGCTGCCGCCGATCCGCGCGGCGCGCTTCTTCATGCTGCGCCGTGACGACCGCCTGTCGCCGGCCATCCCGCGGCCCTTCTCGATCTACCGCCAGGACGGCGACGAGCTCGAGTTCCTGATCAAGGTCATGGGCACGGGAACCAGCGCGCTCGCCGCCTGCACTCCGGGAACCACACTGCGCGTCGTCGGTCCGCTCGGCAACGGCTGGCCGGCGCTCGACGGCGACGGTCCGCCGTGGGTCATGCTCGCCGGCGGCATCGGATCCGCGCCGTTCTACATGGGGATTCAGCAGGCGCTGCGCGGCATGGACGGGCGCGCGCCGGCCCGCGCCGACCAGCTCGTCTACCTGTACGGCGCCGCGCGGAAGGGGATGCTCTACGACATCGACGCGTTCCGCTCGCTGGGCGTGCGCGTCGAGGCCTGCACGGACGACGGCAGCCACGGGATGCGCGGCAACGTGCTCAAGCTGCTCGAGAGCCTGTGGGCCGACGGCAGCGTCCCGCAGACCGTGCGACTCCTCGCGTGCGGCCCCGAGCGCATGCTCGAAGCCACCGAGAAGCTCGCGCGCGCGAAGGGCCTCGATTGCTGGCTCAGCCTCGAGAGCGTGATGGGCTGCGGCGTGGGCATCTGCAACGGCTGTCCGGTCCCGACGGTGCCGGAAGGACCCATGGGCGCCTGGCCGAACGCCAAGTGCTGCGTCGAGGGGCCCGTCTTCCAGACGAACGCGATCACGCTGGTCGGCGCTCACTGAGTCGCGCCCGCAAGGGCATCAAGGTCCGCCGGCGCATCCTCGAGCGTTCACCACCCGCCGCGTCGAGCCCGGATTCGTGGCCAGCTTCGCGCTCGGCCGCCGCGGTCGCGCGAGGAGCTCGCCGCCGCAATTCGGGCACTGTCCGCGCAGGACGCGCGTCGCGCAGTCGGCGCAGTACGTGCATTCGAAGGAGCAGATCCACGCGCCGGCCTCGTCGGGGGCCAGGTCGCGGTCGCAGCATTCGCAGTTCGGGCGCAGTTCGAGCATCGGGGTCTCCGCAGGGGAGTGTACGCCGATCGTCTGGCCGATCCCCCTGCCCAAGCGGGGCTGGTCGACCGGTTGCGCCGCACCGCGAGGCTTCGCTCTCGAGAAAAGCGCGCTGCGCCCGCGGAAGCGACACGGTCGCGTTGGACTCCCAGCGCCTCGAGCACCTACCATCCGCTTCCAATGACCCGCACGTACCGTCCGCATCGCAGCGACCTGCGGGAGATCGCACGGCGCGCGATGGTCCAGCGCGGCCTCCTGCCCGACTTCTCGCCCGCGGCGATCGCCCAGGCGCGTGAGTTCCCGGGTGCTGCGGCCGATTCGGGCCCGGGCATCCGCGATCTGCGCGGCCGGTTGTGGTGCTCGATCGACAACGACGATTCGCGCGACCTCGACCAGCTCAGCGTCGCGGAGCCGCTCGCGAATGGCGCGGTGAAGATCCTCGTGGCGATCGCCGACGTCGACGCGCTCGTCGCGCGCGGCACCCCGATCGACCAGCACGCGCGCACGAACACCACGTCCGTGTACACCGCGGCCGAGATCTTCCCGATGCTCCCGGAGCGGTTGTCGACGGACCTCACTTCGCTCAACCAGGATTGCGAGCGCCTGGCCGTGGTCGCCGAGATGACGGTCGCGAAGGACGGGATCGTGAACGGTTCGGACATGTACCGGGCCACGGTCCTGAACCGCGCGCAACTCGCCTACGACGGAGTCGCGGCCTGGCTCGACGGCCACGCGGAGCCGCCGCCGCGCCTCGCGGCCGTGCCGGGGCTCGACGAGCAGCTGCGCATCCAGGACCGCGTCGCTCAGGCGCTGCGCGCAGTGCGCTATCGACGGGGGGCGCTGCTCCTCGACACGCTCGAACCGCGCGCGGTGTACGAGGGCGACGTGCTGACGGACATGCGGCCGGACGAGAGGAACCGTGCCAAGGAGTTGATCGAGGACTTCATGATCGCGGCCAACAGCGCGACGGTCGCTTTCCTCGCCGGGCGCAAGTTCCCGTCGCTGCGTCGGATCCTGCGCTCGCCGGAGCGCTGGGCGCGCATCGTGCAACTCGCGGCCGACCTGGGCGGCCGCCTGCCCGTGGAGCCCAGCGCGGAAGCTCTGGAGGCGTTCCTGGATGTCCAGCGACGCGCGAACCCCACGCGGTTCCCCGACATCTCGCTCTCCGTGGTCAAGCTGCTGGGCTCGGGCGAGTACGTGGCCGAGCTGCCGGGCGAAGGATCGACCGAGCACTTCGGCCTCGCGATTCGCGACTACACCCATTCGACCGCTCCGAACCGACGTTTCCCCGATCTCGTCACGCAGCGCCTTTTGAAGGCGGCGATCGCGGGGCGCGGCGTGCCCTACGGGGACGAGGAACTGTCGGTTCTCGCGCGCCACTGCACCGAGCAGGAGGACGACGCGACCAAGGTCGAGCGTCACGTGCGCAAGTCGGCGCAGGCGCTACTTCTTTCGAGCCGGATCGGTGAACGCTTCGACGGCATCGTCACCGGCGCATCGGAGAAGGGGACGTGGGCACGCATCTTCCGGCCCGCGGCCGAGGGCAAGGTCATGCACGGCTTCGAGGACCTCGACGTGGGGGATCGCGTGCGCGTGGAACTCGTCGGGACCGACGTCGAGCGCGGGTTCATCGATTTCGCGCGCGTGCGCCCGTGATGGTGCACTCGTGATCCCGAGCAGACCGCGCCGCCCTGTCCTGGCACTGATCGGCTGGATCGTGCTCTCCCTGGCCGCCTCCCTCGGCGCCGTCTTCGTCTCGATCGACGGCTGGTACGCCGGGCTCGTCAAGCCGTCCTGGAATCCGCCGGCGTGGCTCTTCGGCCCGGTCTGGACGCTGCTCTACCTGATGATGGCCGTCGCAGCCTGGCTCGTGTGGCGTGAAGGCGGCTGGAGAGCACAGAAGCGCCCGCTCGCGCTGTTCCTCGTGCAGTGGCTGCTCAACGCGCTGTGGACGCCGTTGTTCTTCGGCCTGCATCGCCCCGACATCGCGTTGGCCGAGATCCTCGGGCTGTGGGCCGTGCTGGCCGGGACCCTGGTGTCCTTCTGGCGTGTGCGGCGGATCGCGGGCCTCCTGCTGGTGCCCTACCTGGCGTGGGTGAGCTTCGCGGCCTTCCTGAACTTCACGATCTGGCGCCTGAACTCCTGACCATCGGGGCGCGGCTTGCGCTGCTCGAGGAACGCGGTGACGATCGCATCTCCCCAGCGGAGATCGTCCATGAGCGCGTCGCGTCCGGCCCTCGTCCTACTCCTCCTCGTACCGTCCGCGAGCGCGCAGGTCCGTGAACTGTGGGCCCAGAGCCACGACGGTGCCGCCGCCGGACAGCAGGACCTGGCCTATGCCGTCGCCACCGACGGCGCACGCGTCGCCGTCACGGGCAAGTCCTACAACACGACGAGCGGCTTCCCACCGCCGCCGCCGACGGGGGACATCGAGACGGTGCGCTACGACCTCGCCGGGACGGAGCTCTGGTCGCGCCGGTTCAACGGCCCGTTGAACGGTGACGACGTCGGCTACGAGGTCGCGATCGGCGCGGGCGGGATCGTGTACGTCGCGGGCCAGTCGGCCGGTTACTCGGGGTCGAGCTACGAGTCGCAGCGGACGCTCCTCGCCTACGACGCCTCGGGGAATCTCTCGTGGAGCCGCACGGTGGGCACGACGGGA
This sequence comes from Planctomycetota bacterium, assembly GCA_026692665.1. Lineage (GTDB taxonomy): Bacteria > Planctomycetota > UBA1135 > UBA1135 > JAEUHZ01. Next base: position 120,671 of record JAPLOF010000013.1, on the reverse strand, counting down.
GGGCCGAACTTCCTGCGCGGGATGGCTCTCGCGTCGAACGGCGACGTGATCGTGTGCGGATCCGACGGCGCGAACGGCGGAGACCTATCGGTCGAGCGCGTCGACGCGGGCGGGAACCTCGTGTGGAGTTGGAGCGCGGACGGCGGCAACGGCGGTTACGACCTGCTCTACGACGTCGAGATCGGCCCGGGCGGAGACGTGTGGGCCGCGGGATACGTCGAGACGGCGACCCGCGGCAAGGATGCCGTGCTCGTGCGCCTCGCCGGAGGGACCGGCGCGCAGCAGTGGCTCGTGACGCGCGACGGCGGCGCGAACCTCGACGACTACGCTTTCCGCGTGGCTGTCGACGCGGCGGGCGCGAGCTGTGTCGGCGGCTACGCCACCTCGCTCGCGAATGGGCAGGATGCGCTCGTCGTGCGCTGGGACGCGGCCGGCAACCATGCGTGGACGCGCATATTCGACGGGACGGCGCACGGCAACGACGCGATCCGCGGGCTCGGCGTGGATCCGTTCGGGCGCTTCGTGGCGGGCGGAACGCTGGTCGGCACCGGGACCGGTCAGGACTTCGCGGTGTGGGCGCTCGACGCGCTCGGCTCAGTAGCCTGGAGCGCGACCTGGAACGGGCCCTTCGGCGGCGACGACTTCTCTCGCGGTCTCACGGTCGACGCGTTCGGCAACGTGACGCTCGCCGGGTCGAGTCCGGGCGCGGGTGGAGCGAGCGACCTCGACCTGACGTTCGCGGCCTGGGACCCGCGCGGCGTGCTGGAGTGGACGCACCGCGACGATGGTTCCGGCACGGGGAATCAGCGCGCGCTGTGGCTCTCGTCCAGCAGCGGACTGCACGCCGCCGCGGGCTACGCCGACGGCGCCGGCGGCACGCCCAGCGACTACCGCACCGTCGTCGTCGCCCGGACGGCGGTGCCCTTCTGCTTCGGCGATGGTTCCGCGGCCGCCTGTCCGTGCGCAAACGCGAGCGCCCCGATCGAGCAGGCGGGCTGCGCCAGTTCGTTCGGCACCGGCGGGCGTCTGATGGCGCAGGGCACGTCGAGCATTGCGGCGGACACGCTGGTGCTGCGCGGCGCGTCGATGCCCAACAGCTCGGCCCTCTACTTCCAGGGAACCTCTCAGCAGAGCGGAGGCGCGGGCGTCGCGTTCGGCGACGGGCTGCGCTGCGCGGGCGGCGTGGTGATCCGGCTCGGCACGAAGTCGAACGCGAGCGGTGCGTCGCAGTACCCGATGGCCGGCGATCCGAGCATTTCGTCGCGCGGCCTCGTGACCGGACCCGGTTCCCGCACGTACCAGGTCTGGTACAGGAACAGCGCCGCGTTCTGCACGAGCTCGACGTTCAACCTGTCGAACGGGCTCCTGGTGACGTGGTCGGCGTGATCGCGGCCTGATCCGCGCGGCACGCGCAGACGCTTCGTCGTCGGGTCGTTCTCGTCCACGCCACGCACCTGCGGGGCGGCGACGAGCGCCAGGGACCGCCGCCACTCCCTGCGAGTCCGCGCACGCGGTCAGCCGCCCTCGCGCAAGCGCCGGATCCTGCCGCGCAGCGCATCGAGGGGTTGGTCGTACGCGTTCGTTCCGGCCGCGGAGCGCTCCAGGATCCGCAGCGCAGCCTCCGAGTGCTCCAGCGCGCCGGCCTTGTCGCCGAGTTCCTGCAGGAGTCCCGCCAGGAGGTCCTGCGCCGGGAAACTGTCGGGCATGAGCTTCACGGCCTTCTCGAGCGCCGTGCGCGCGCCGATCTTGTCGCCCTTCTTCTCCAGCATCGCGCCCTGCAGGAAGTGCGCGGGCCCGTTCTCGGGCTGCAGCTCGAAGCTGTCCGCGAGCCAGGCGAGCGCGCCATCCACGTCGCCGTCGTCGGCGTCCGAAGTGGCGAGCTGCAGGAACGCCTCGGGGCTCGCGATCGGCAGCTTCCGGATCGCGTCGCCGAGTCGCTTCGCGGCGGCAGCGTCCGGCCGGTTCTCGTAGGCGCGCAGCAGGAAGGGCATCGCTTGGGGCACGCCCTCCAGCTGGACCGCCAGCAGGCCGGCGTTGTTGTGAGCCTCGAACGAGGACGTGTCGAGCTCGCAGGCGCGTTGGAATGCAGCCAGCGCCGCGTGGTTCTCGCCGCGCGCGGCCAGGACCTTGCCGCGCGTGAGGTGCGCCTCGGCCTCGTTCGGATCCAGCGCGATCGCCGCGTCGAGCTCGCGCAGCGCCTCGTCGAACAGGCCGGATTTCGCGCACAGGATCGCGCGCTGCACGCGCGGGCGCGCGTCGCGTGGAGCGAGCTCGGCTGCGCGGTCGAACGTGCGTCGAGCCGCGCCGTCGTCACCACCGCGTTCCAAGGCCTGTCCCAGGAGAACGAGCGTGTCGGGACCGTCGGGCTGCCAGCGCAGCGCGTTCTCGAACGAGGCGCGCGCCGCGGCCCAGTCCCCCGTGCGCATGTGGAGCCGTCCCAGGTTGCGGTGCGCCTCGACGAAACGCTCGTTGACCTTCAGCGCCTGGTCGAACGCGGTCTTCGCGCCGGCGACGTCGCCGCGCTCCATGCGCGCGACGCCCAGCCCGGTCCAGGCCTCCTCGCTGTCGGGGTAGCGCTGCGACGCCATGCGGAACACCTGTTCCGCGGGCTCGAAATCGTGCGTGCCGTCGGCATCGGCCAGGTAGAGGAGGACCCAGCCGAGGCCCACGTTCGACTGCACGTGGTCGTCACTCAGTCCGAAGATGGTTCCGTCGCCCTTTTGCGCGGCCTCCAGCAGCGCCAGCGACTCCGTGAACTCGCGTTCCGCTCCGTGCAGCGCCACAGCATCGCGCGTGGCGCGGTAGCGCTCCAGCAACTCCCGCCCGTGGAGCCAGCGGGCGTACGGCGCGCGCGGACTGCGCTCGGCCGCCGTCCGGAACAGCGTCGCGTCGTCTCGCCAGGTCCGGGCCTGCGCGTGCGTAGCGACCCCCGCCGCGATGCAGGCGACACCGAACAGCGCGAGGGCCGCGGGCCTGGGGACGAACCGCCGGGCCAGCACGACCGCGAGCAGAGCGATTCCGAACACGGCCAGGTAGAGGTACCGCTCGGAGAACGGGAAGGTGCCGAGCGCTCCGACCCGCACGACGAGCACGGCGAGCGGCGCGAGGATCAATGCCGTGGCGGCGAACATCACCCGCTCCTTGCGCCAGGCGAACCAGGCGCACAGCGCGACCCAGACCCCGAGAGCCGCGAGCGGGAGTGCGAGCCCCGCACGGCTCGCATCCGGCGCGAACGGGTGGAAGAGCCGCAGTTCCGTGGGCCACGCGGCGAAGCGCAGTCCCAGGCCGAGGATCTCCGCGCGCAAGAGCAGGAGTCTTGCCGCGGAAACCCCGAACTCGGTCGTCGTGCGGTCGAATCCGGCCCACGGGCTGTGGAAGACCCACATGCGCGCCGCGCAGTAGGCGCCGAAGGCCGCGACGTAGGGCACGTACGCGCGCCAGCCGCGCGGCCGGTGCCCCAACGCGAGATCGAGCACGACGACCGCGACGATCGCGCCCGCGGCGAGCTCCTTCGCCGCGAGCCCCGCGAGGAGCAGCGCGCCGGCGGCCCACGGCGATCCGCGCGAGCCGGCCTCGCGCCACGCGAGATGTCGTTCCAGCGCGAGCAAGGCGCACAGACCGAAGGCCGGGTCGCCCACCGCGCTGATCCAGGCGATGCTCTCGACGTGCACGGGATGCAGGGCGAAGAGCAGCGCGACGCAGAAGCCGACGCCGTCGCTGCGGGTGATCCGGCGCGCCAGCGCCCACGCGGCGCCGCAGGCCGCGAGGTGCAGCGCGAGGACGAGCATGTGGAAGGCGAGCGGGGCCGGACCCGCGAGCGCGTAGGTCAGCGCGAGCAGCACGCTCGACGCGGGGCGCCAGTAGCCGACCGCGAGCTCTGTCTCCGAGTTGTAGAACGCCCACAGCGGCCGCGTCAGGAGCGCCCCGAGGTCGAACTGCGCGACCGCCGGGTTGCGCAGCACGACCAGGTGGTCGTCGTAGACGAACTGCGCGCCGAAGACCGGGCCGTAGGCGGCGAGCGTCAGCGCGACGAGCAGCAGCCCGAGAGCGCAGCGCCGGGCGGTGCTCCACGGGGGAGTGGAGGCGAGGTCGGGGGGCGTCGTCGGCACGGGCTCGGGATTGCACCGCCGTCGGGGGGCGGGCGCCACCGGAATGGCAACGCGCGTGCCGTGTCCCGGCTGTGGCGCGAGCCGGACCGACCGGACGGAAGGGGGAAATGCACCGGGGAGGCTCCTCGCGGAACCTCCCCGATTCTTCCAGGCCTCGTCCGTGGTGGTGGACGGTCGCCGGATCCGTCCGCTCTCACGGGCAGAACGGCACGCCCAGCGAGTCGCTCAGGTTGAAGCCCGCGCCGCCCGCGGCCGGGTTGCGGTACCAGAACTGGAAGAACTTCGTCTGGCCGGAGCTGATCGGGCCCGGCAGGGCGTTCTGGTTCAGGTTGTAGATCGCGTCCCCGAACAGGTTGACCTGCAGGATCCCCAGGCGGAACACCGGGCTGCCGACGCAGCGGTAGCCGTTCCCGAACACGGTGAACGTCTCGGTGGAACCGTAATAGAAGATCCCCGAGGCGTTGGGCGGGCAGCCCGAAGCCAGGAGCACCAGGTTGTTGGCCGCGATCGACTGGGTGCCGGCGTAGCCCATGACCGCGCCGACCGCGTCGACCGAGTTGGGCGACGTGAAGCACGAGTTGAACGCCAGCGGGCACGTCGGGCCGTTGTCGGGCTGGAAGGGCCAGGGGTTCGACAGCTTGTCGTTGCCCGCGCCCGAGATCTTGACCAGCACGTCCCCCGGACCGGCGTTGACCGGGACGTTCACGACGATCTGGACGCCATTCGACGCGACGCCCGTGAGCTTCACCGGGTCGCCGTTGCTGGCCGATCCGAGCTGCGTGAACCACACCTCGTTCCCGGAACCCGAGAAGTTCGAGCCGTTGATCGTGAGCTGGCCGGGGGCCGTCGCGATGCCGCTGATGATCGGCTTGCCCGCCGCGGCGACGCCGTAGATCGCCTGCACGCCCGCGATGTCGTCGGCCGCGATCGAGCGCGAGGCGACGGCCGGGTTCGCGACCGCGGCTTCCATCGTCGCGCCCACGACCGTCGTGTGCCCGAGACCCAGCGCGTGGCCGAGCTCGTGGCAGATGACGCCCTGCAGGTCGAACTGGTTGTTCGGCGTGGTCGGGCCGTCGTTCCAGATCGCGGCGTCGGCGTAGACGCGGATGCGCCAACCGTCGGCGATCGGCGTCTCGCAGAACGCCAGCGTGGCGCCCGAGCTGCCCGCGAGCTCCGAGATGATGTTGTCGTTCGTGCCGCCGATGCCGGTCGCATAGCCTTGCCACGACGGGTCGAAGTTCGCGCCGCCCGAGCCGAGGCCGCCGGGCTGGTGCGGGTCGCCGTTGCCGTTGCCGTGCAGTCGGCTCGACCAGTCGAGGTTGGCCTTCCACATGGCCATCGCGACGCCGGTGTAGCCCGGGAAGTTCGCGTCGGGCGTGGCGTTGTCGTTCGCGGTCGGGTCGGTGAAGTTGTTGAAGACGCGGTAGTCGCGCTGCGTCAGGCCGAGATTGCCGCCGATCGTCGTGAAGGCCTCCGTGCGGGAGGGGAGGACGAGAGCGGAGGCGATGGCGAGGGCCGCGAGGGAACCGAGGACGTGCTGGGGCTTCATGGGGTCTGTCCTCACTTCTGCTTCGCCGCGGCGAGCGACTTGACCTGTGCGTCGAGATCGTCGAGGCGCACGTTGGACGGGATGGCGTAGCCGTTGCCACGGCCTTGCACGAAGGTCGTGCGGCGCGACTCGAACGTGCGGTACAGGCCGCCGTGCCAGGTCATGAGCGCGTTGCCCGACAGGTCACCGCCCATGTTCTCCTCGAACTTGTAGAAGGCGACGACCTTGTTGCCGACCTTCTGGTCGTCCATCGACGGCGCTTCCGAGTTGAACACCCCTTGCGTCTCGTTGATGAAACCGCCGCCGAACCACACGTCGACCGTGCGCGGCGCGTTCGTCGAGAGCGAGCGCCCTTCGATGGTCAGCGACGTGTAGTAGAGCTCGGCGCCGTCGACCGGGTGGTCGATGCGGATCACGTTGCGGGAGGTGATCGTGCCGACGACGGCGTCGTCCGCGCGCTGCACCATCTGGTTCAGATCGAGGCGCTCGATCTGCGCCGTGCCGAGCACGGCCGCGCCCGCGAGGGCGACTCCGCCCAACACCAGGGCGGTCAACTTCTTCTGGATCATCGAGGAACGTTCCTTGGAGAGAGGTCGCGGTCTGCGCGCGCCGGGAGGCCGGTGAGCCTGCCTGCTCACCACGGCCATGGGGTCGCGGGCATTCCCTGGTGGGACGGTCCGGAACCTGCGGAAGTTCCTGACGTCGCCGGTCGAAACACGGAAAGAAAGACGCGCTTCAGGTCAGGAAACGCGAACACGCGTCCCCGGACCGGAGAGTAGGACAAGCATAACCCGCTCGGAACCTAGTGGGGGCGGGGTTCCGGCGCCGGGCCGCGCGGGACCGCCGGCCAGGGACCCGGACCCAGGAACGGACGCAATTCCTCGTCGTCGGGATGCTCCTCGAGGAGCCGCCGGATGGCCTCCACGCCGCCCGGATCCCCCTCGCGAACCCGCGCCATCGCGAGCCGCCGGCCCACCGACGCGTCGGCGGGGCGCAGCTCCAGGGCCCGTTTCCAGGCCTGGACCGCGCCAGGTCCATCCCCGGCCTGCTCCCGCGCCTCGCCCAAGACGGCCAGGACGTCGAATCCCGGCGCGGCGGCGTCCGCCAGGGGCGCGAGTCTCCGCACCGCGGCCTCCGGATCGAGAGCCTCGAGGTCGGCGCGCGCCAGCGCCACCTCCAGCTCGGGCCACGGCGTCCAGCGCGCGGCGAGGGGAGCCACGTGGGCTTCGATGGCCGTGACGTCGCGCTTGCCCGAGAGGATGCGCGCGAGCCAGTTCCACGTCTCGCGCGTGAACGCCGACGGGGGGGCCGCGAGCGCCGCGTCGCGCAGGTCCGCGAGAGTGGAGTCGTCCAACTCGACCTGCTGGCTGACCGTCTCGAACGGCGAGCTCGGGACCTGCGCCCGCGCGAACGACGCGACGCCGCGCCACAGAGCCGTGGGGTTCTCGGCCTCGATCCGCTCCGCCACGGTCAACGTCGCCGACGCGGGGCGCCAGCGCTTGCGCTCCAGGAGCCGCGTCACGGGCAGCGGGCGCGGAACGGTTCCGTCGAGGCGCACGAGCTCGAGCCGTCCGGCCCGTCCGGCTTCCGGCCGCGCCGCGCCGTCGAGGACGCCCAGCATCAGCTCCTCGAGGCCACCCCCCACGAGCGCGTAGAGCGGCTCGCGCTCCGTGCTGCCCGCGAAGCGCGAGCCGGGGAGTCGGGCCAAGAACGGCTCGTCGATCCGCGACCAGCGCATGACGACGGCTGTTCCCGCTGTTTCCCCGATGGCGCGCCAGTGCGGCGGATCGCCGTCCGCCGCCAGGACGACGCACAGGTCGTACTGGCCGGCCGCGAGACGCACGGACGCCTCGCGCGCGTCGATCACGTCGCCCGGCGGCACCGGGTAGTCCTTCAGGAGCTCGCCTTCGAGCCTGGGCATCGCCGCATGCCATGCGCCGGTCCGGTCGATGCGCGTCGCGCCGCAGCGTGTGAACTCCGCGGCCCGCACTTGCGTCAACTGGCCGACGAGCAGCACGCGCACGTTCCGCGCCGCGCGCTGTTCTTCGGACAGGGCCAGGAACGACGTCGCGATCGCCTGCGCATCCGCGCGCACGCCGTCGAGGCCGGGTGACAGCTTGCGGCGGTCCAGGGTGGCGAGCTTGAGGCCGCCCTCGCCGGGCTCGACGGTCGCGAGCCCCTCCGGCGTCTCGAACGCGAGGAACGGCATCGTCGCGCGCCGCTCCCAGGGCGACAGCAGGAAGAGCGGCTTCGTCTCGACGAGCAGAATCGGCAGCCCGAGCGGCAGCGCGCACGCGAACGCCGTCCAGCGCGCGCGCGCCCCGCGTCCGGGGATCGACATCAAGGCCAGGCCCGCGCCGAGCAGTGCGGCCAGGAGTCCGAAGGGCAGGAGCTGCGCCGAGAAGAGCTCGGAGACGCTCGTCGAGGCCGCCGGGTCGTGGCGCAGGAGACGGGGCAGCAGCGCCAGGCCGACGCCCGCGCCGACGAGGAGGCTCGACAGGTTCCCCGCGCCGCGCGCACCGCGCAGCGCGAGGCCGAGGAGGAAGGCCGGCACGACGAGGACGGCCCCGCCGACGAGCGCGTCCGCCGGCAACGTGGCGTGCCACGACGCGTCGAGTCCGTAGCGCGAGAGGAAGCGGCCGAACTCGAGGATCTGTCCCAGTCCCTCGAGCGCGTGCAGCGCCCAGTAGCCGGCCGCCGCGGTCGCGGCGATCAGCCAGGGCAGCGCCCAGCGCTCCAGCTTCCGCAGGTTCGCGATCCAGCCGAAGCAACCGCCGCCCAGGGCGAGCAGCACCGCGAAGGTGGTCGCGAAGGCCGAGTCGTCCTGCGCGAGGCCGCCGCCCAGGAGTCGCAGGTGACGCGCGACCACCTCGAGCACGATGGCCGCGCCGCCGCCCGCCACGAAGAGGCCGATGCGCTCGCCGATCTGGGCCGGCGCCGGCGCGGCCTCCGCCTGGCTCTGTTCCTCGCCGCGGATGGACCACGCGACGACACCCAGGACCGCGCCCGCGATCAGGACGTCCCAAGCCGGCATGCCGAGCGGGAATCCCAGGAGGAGTCCGTGCCCGGCGATCGCCGCCGCGAGTCCGACGAGGAAGGCGACCCCGACGTCGCGCCCGATCGCCCCGAGCGCCAGACCGACGAACGCCAGCGCGGCGCCGCGCACGACGAGCGCGCTGGACGCGTCGCAGGCCGGACCGCCGAGCCAGGCATCGCCGGGAACGAGCCGCAAGCGGGAGAGGAGCCAGCCCGAGACGAGTCCCAGGACGAGGCGAGCCAGGCGAGTCCGGGTGCGCCCGGCAAGCCAGGCGAAGCCCAGGACGAGTCGTTCGGAACGGGGCATGGGACCTGTGGTACGCCGTCCAGGCCCCCAGAGACAAGTGCGCCGGAAGCGGGCGCGCGGGATTGTGGTTTGCCGCGGACGTGTTCTCCTGAACCACCGTGGGTACCCGTCCTGAACTCGGACCGCCTCGGAGGGCACGAGCCGCATCCGCGAGCGCGGGATCCGCGCGCCCGGCCGCCGAGTCCGACCTGATCCCGGCGCTCCTCGCCTGGTTCGCCTCGGCCCGCCGCGACCTGCCCTGGCGCCGGGATCGCGACGCGTACCGTGTCTGGATCAGCGAATCGATGCTGCAGCAGACGCGCGTCGAAGCGGTGATCCCCTATTTCGAGCGGTTCCTGGCCCGCTTTCCGACCGTGGCCGACCTCGCCGCCGCTCCGGTCGAGGACGTGCTCGCCGCCTGGAGCGGCCTGGGCTACTACCGTCGCGCGCGCGCGCTGCACGAGGCCGCGCGCGCGGTCCTCGAGCGCCACGGCGGCGCCTTTCCCAGCGCGCGCGAGGACCTCCTGGCGCTCCCCGGAGTCGGGCCGTACACCGCCGGAGCGGTCGCGAGCATCGCCTTCGACCGGCCGGAACGGCTCGTCGACGGCAACGTCGCGCGCGTCCTGGCGCGGCTCTACGCCATCGAAGCGCCGCAGGAATCGGCTGTTTTCCGGGCGCGGACTTGGGAGCACGCCGGCCTGCTCGTCGCGGACCTCGCCGGTCGTTCGGCGGGGGAGTGGAACCAGGCGCTCATGGAGCTCGGCGCGCTCGTGTGCGTCCCGCGCGAGCCGCGTTGTCTCGCCTGTCCCGTGCAGGCGCGGTGTCGGGCGCTCGAGCGCGGGCTCACGAGCGAGTTGCCCGTTCCGAAGCGCCGGCCGACCGCCATCGAAGTCGAGCTCCACGTGGCGATCGTCCGCTCGGGCGACCGCTGGCTCGTCCAGCAGCGGCCCGCGACCGGTCGAATGGCGGGGCTGTGGGAGCTGCCCACGGTCGAGCCCTCGGGCGCGCGGCTGCTCGCCGGACCGGACTGGCCCGACGCCCGCGGCGCGACCCCGGCGATCGCCCTGGGGGACGAGTTGGGCACCCTCAGCCACTCGATCACCCGCCACCGGATACGCGTGCGCGTCTTCGAGGCGCGCTGGCTCGCCGGCGATCCCGAAGCGCCCCTCGATTTCGCGAGCCGTGCGCAGATCGCGGAGCTCGGGCCGACCGGTTTGACCGCGAAGATCCTGCGCGCGCCGTTCGCGCGGGCGACTGCGCGTTGAACGACCGCGCCGCGTATGGCAGAGAGACCGTTCTGTCCGCGCGCGACCCCCTTCCGAAGCACGACCCGACCGCGCGTCCCACCGCGCGCGGCGTGACGTTCGTCGTCCCGGCCTACGACGAGGAGAAGGGCATCGCGGGCGTCGTCGAGCGCCTGGCCGGCCTCGTGCTGGGCGTCCCGGTCGAGATCCTGGTCGTCGACGACGGCTCGCGGGACGGCACGGCGCGCGTGCTCGAGTCCCTGCGTGCGCGCTTCCCGGCGCTCAGCGTCGTGCGCCATGCGCGCAACAAGGGCTATGGCGCCGCGCTCAAGACCGGGTTCGTGCGCGCGACCCACGACGTGGTCGTCATCACCGACGGGGATGGAACCTATCCCGAGGGGAAGGTCGTCGAGCTCCTGGCCTGCATCGACGACGGCGCGGACATGGCGGTCGGGTCGCGCACCGGAGCGGACGTCCACATTCCCCTGGTGCGGCGGCCCGCGAAGGCGTTCCTGCGCTGGCTGGCGAGCTACCTGGCCGGGACGAACATCCCCGACCTGAACTCGGGCCTGCGCGCGATGCGGCGCGAGCTCGTCGTGCGCTACCGGCCGATCCTGCCCGACGGCTTCAGCTTCACGACCACGATCACGCTCGCGTCGCTGACCAACGACCACCGCGTCGACTACGTGCCGATCGACTACGCCAAGCGCTCGGGCCGCTCCAAGATCCGGCCGATCCGCGACACCCTCGGCTTCACGCAGTTGATCGTGAGGACCGTGCTGTACTTCAACCCGCTCAAGGTCCTCTACCCGGTGGCGGGGTTCGTCCTCGTGGCGCTCCTGGCCTCGCTCTACTACGACGCGTTCGTCGTCTCGCCGCCGAATCTTTCGGACAAGACGACCCTGCTGGCCATGGCGATGATGAACGTGCTGGCCGTCGGCTTGCTCGCCGACCTGATCGACAAACGCTCGCGATTGTGAGGGCGCGGTCCGGCGCGCAGGGAATCGGGCCCGGCGTTACCCTGCGCAGGACCCCGCGACCCCCGAGAGAGAGCCTCCGCCCATGTTGAGCCCGAAGAGCCCCGCCCCCGCGTTCTCCTTGCCGTCCACGTCCGGCCGCAGCGTGTCCACGAAGGACCTGCGTGGACGCCGCTACGTCCTCTACTTCTATCCCAAGGACGACACGCCCGGCTGCACGAAGGAAGCCTGCGATTTCCGCGACAACCTGGCGCGGCTCGGCAAGGCCGGCATCGCGGTCTACGGGGTGTCGAAGGACACTGTCGCGAGCCACCTGAAGTTCCAGGCCAAGTACGGGCTCACGTTCGAGCTGCTCTCGGACGAGGGCAACGCGCTGGCGAAGCTCTGTGGAGCGTTCGGCGAGAAGACGATGTATGGCAAGCCCGTGATGGGCGTGATCCGCTCGACGTTCCTGGTCGACGCCGACGGCAAGGTCGAGCGCGTGTGGTCGCCCGTGAAGGTCGAAGGACACGTCGACGCGGTGCTCTCCGCGATCGCCGAGGGCGCGATCCCGTCCGTGCCGAAGCGTGCTCCCGCGGCGAAATCCGGTGCGACGATCGTCCCGCCCCGGGCCCCCGCCGCGAAGCTCCCGGCGGGCGCCCGGGCCGCGAGTTCGCGACCGAGCGCATCCACGCCGGGCGCGAAAGCGCGGCCCGCGAAGGCGCCGGTCGCGAAGTCCTCGAAGAAGAAGTCCTCGAAGAAGACTCCGGCGAGGAAGCCCGGCTCGAAGGGGGCCTGATCCCCGGAGGCCTCGAACTCGCGGCGATCGTGCGGGCCGCGCCGATCGCGCGCAAACCACCTGCGTTCTGCGGCCTCGTATCCTGGACACCGACGCATCTCCTCTCCAGGTTCGCAGGTACCTGCCGAGAGTCACGTTGGATCGAAAGCAACTCGACCATGAACACACTCGCTGCGCTCACTCTCGGCGGACTGGCCGCCGTGATCCTCACGACCAACCTTCCCCAGGACACGCAGGCCAAGAAGGACGAGCCCGTGCAGCTCGGCAACTTCTCCGTCAGCCTCACCGTCAAGGACATCAAGGCGTCGAAGGCCTTCTACGAGAAGCTCGACTTCAAGCAGGTGGGCGGCAAGCTCGAGCAGAACTGGGTCGTCCTGCAGAACGGCACCACCAAGATCGGCCTGTTCCAGGGCATGTTCGAGAAGAACAGCCTGACCTTCAATCCGGGCTGGGACAGCGAGCGGAAGACCCCCAAGGACTTCCAGGACGTCCGCGAGCTGCAGCGCGTCCTGAAGCAACGCGGAGTGAAGCTGGAGACCGAGGCCGACGAGTCCACCGACGGCCCGGCGAGCTTCACGCTCGTCGATCCCGACGGCAACCCGATCCTGGTGGACCAGCACGTGCCGAAGCCGAAGCGCTAGGTCGGCCGACACCGCCGCACGGATACTCCCGGTCACCGGCCGTACCGGAGGTTGGCCACCAGGCGGACCCTGGTACTCCTTCAGCGCCCGATGCAGGTGAGGATCGGAAGAACCGCGCGCCCGCGGAGCCCGGGCTCGCTCCGTCATTCGGCAACGCTCCGCGCGGATCGGAAGCCGATCGATGGATACTGGTCGTCCAGGGAGGCACTGCTCATGGCCGTGTCCACCGACACCGGCCGAGCGAAAGAGCCGGCGGCGTCTCCTTCGCCATGGGCCAGGAGTCTCTCACGGGCGGACAGAGGAGCCAGTCGCGCGCCCATGGGCGGGCGATGAGTCCACCAGGGGCAGAACCGTCGCAGTGGCCGGTGCGGCCGCTATCCTGTGCCAGTGCGATCCTCGGGATCTCTGTCCGCGAACGGAGCTCCGAAGCGCTCGCGGTTCAGTCGGCAAGCGAACTGTCGGGGATGGTTCACCTGCGGACCGTGAACCGGCCCCAACCATCGGAACTACGCGCCATGAATCAGTTCGCTCGGCCGCTACTCCTGATCGCCACCTGGGCCTTCGCGAACGCGGTCTACGCGCAGGAAGGCAACCACGAAGGTGCGACGAAGGAAGACGTTGCGAAGATCGCCGGACCGCAGTTCTCGCCCTATGCAGGGCGCAACTACCCGACGAGGGTCTTCTTCGGCGACACGCACCTCCACACCGCGATCTCGGTCGACGCGGGCACGATGTGCCGGGTCGGCCAGGAGGATGCCTTCCGCTTCGCGCGCGGCGAGGAGATCACTTCGACCGGCGGACTGCGCGCGAAACTCTCTCGCCCGCTCGACTTCCTGGTGATCTCCGATCACGCCGAGATGTACGGCCTGATGCCGCAACTTCTCAGCGGCGATCCCGAGATCCTCGCGACGGAGATCGGGAAGAGGTGGCACGACGCTCTGACGAGCGGCGACAACGACAAGGTGTTTGCGACGGCCATGGAGATCGTGGCCTCGTTGTCCACCAAGGAGGCGCCGATCAAGAGCCCGAAGGCCGTGCGCAACGCCTGGCAGGCCTATACCGCGCTTGCGGACAAGTACAACGATCCCGGCCGCTTCAGCGCGATCATCGGGTTCGAGTACACCACGATGGGCGGCAACAACCTGCACCGCAACGTGCTCTTCCGCGGCAATGCGAGCGTTGCGAATCGCACGGTTCCTTTCTCGCAGTTCGACAGCCAGAACCCCGAGGACCTGTGGAAGTTCCTGGCGGGATTCGAGAAGGAGACGGGCGGGGAGGTGCTGGCGATCCCGCACAACGGCAACCTCAGCAACGGGCGCATGTTCTCGGTCGAGACCTTCGACGGCAAGCCGTACACGAAGGAGCTGGCCGAACTGCGCGCGCGCTTCGAGTCGATCATCGAGGTCACGCAGATCAAGGGCGACAGCGAGGCGCATCCCGCGCTCTCGCCGAACGACGAGTTCGCCGATTACGAGAAGTGGGACAAGTCCAACCTCAACGGCACCGAGGCGAAGAAGCCCGAGATGCTGCAGTCCGAGTACGCACGCGAGGCGCTCAAGACCGGCCTCCTGCTGGAACGCAAGCTGGGCGTCAACCCGTTCAAGTTCGGGATGATCGGCAGCACGGACGCGCACACGGCGCTGGCGGCGGTCGAGGAGGAGAACTTCTTCGGCAAGCACTCGGGCGTCGAGCCCGGACCGCACCGCTGGGAGCACGTCGTGATCGAGGCGCCGGATCCCAAGTTCACGATCAAGGGCTGGCAGCAGGCCTCCGCCGGCTATGCCGGTGTCTGGGCGATCGAGAACACGCGCGAAGCGATCTTCGACGCCATGAAGCGCAAGGAGACGTACGCCACGACCGGTCCGCGCATGGTCGTGAGGTTCTTCGGCGGCTGGGGCTTCACCGCGGACGATGCGCAGTCGCGCCTGCCCGCCAGCGTCGGCTACGCCAAGGGCGTTCCCATGGGTGGCGACTTGCGCAAGAGCCCGGGCGGCAAGTCGCCGACATTCCTCGTTGCGGCGCTGAAGGATGCCTACAGCGGCAACCTCGATCGCATCCAGATCGTCAAGGGCTGGCTCGACAAGGACGGCAAGGCGCAGGAGAAGGTCTACGACGTCGCCTGGAGCGGCGATCGCAAGCCGGGCGCCGACGGCAAGCTCCCGGCGGTCGGCAACACGGTGGACGTGGCCAAGGCGACCTGGAAGAACACGATCGGTGCACCTGAGCTCTCGACCACTTGGACGGACCCGAGCTTCGATCCGAAGCAGCCCGCGTTCTACTACGCGCGCGTGATCGAGATTCCGACACCGCGCTGGACCGCGTACGAGGCGCTGCGTTTTGGGATCAAGATGCCGGCGGAGGTCCCGATGACGACGCAGGAGCGCGCCTACACCTCGCCGATCTGGTACTCGCCTTGAATGTGAACAGCACAGCCCGAAGGAGCAAGACGATGAAGTACGTGAGATACACGACCCTCGCACTGGCCCTGAGCGCCGGCTCGCTGTCTGTCCACGCGCAGGAGTCCGCGACCACCGACATCGGCACGACCGATGCCGCAAAGCTCGGGAAGTCGTTCCCGGCGAAGCCGCCGTACTCGCCCTACGCTGGGCGCAACTTTCCGACGCGGCCCTTCTTCGGCGACACGCACCTGCACACCTCGTACTCGATGGATGCGGGCGCCTTCGGCTGCCGTCTCACGCCGGCCGACGCGCTGCGCTTTGCGCGCGGAGAGGAAGTCACCTCGTCGAGCGGACAGCCGGCCAGGCTCTCGCGGCCGCTCGACTTCCTCGTCGTGGCGGACCACTCGGACAACATGGGCTTCTTCCCCGACTTCTTCGCGGGCAAGGCCGAGCTCCTCGCCGACCCGACGGGACGCAAGTGGTACGACATGATGCAGAACGGTCAGGGCGCGCAGGCCGCGCTCGAGATCATCGGCGCCTTCTCGCAGGGCAAGTTCCCGCCGGCACTCGTCTACGCGCCCGGCACGCGCCCGTACCACAGCGCCTGGCTCGCGACCATCGAGGCCAACGAGAAGTACAACGAGCCGGGCCGCTTCACGGCGCTCATCGGCTACGAGTGGACCGCGCTGGACAAGGGCAACAACCTGCACCGCAACGTGATCTTCCGCGACAACGGGGACAAGGCCTCGATGGTCGACCCGTTCACCTGCATCCCGCCCCAGGGCAGCACGAACCCGCTCGACCTGTGGAAGTGGATGGCCGCCTACGAGGCGAAGACCGGCGGCAGCGTGCTCGCGATCGCGCACAACGGCAACCTCAGCAACGGCACGATGTTTCCCGTGGAGGAGGCCTTCGGAAAGAAGCTCGACAGCGCGTACTGCGCGGAGCGCGCGAAGTGGGAGCGGCTCTACGAAGCGACGCAGACCAAGGGGGACGGCGAGGCGCACCCGTTTCTCTCGCCGACCGACGAGTTCGCGAACTTCGAGCGCTGGGACAAGGGCAACCTCGACGGTAGCCAGGCCAAGACCAAGGCCATGCTCGAGTTCGAGTACGCGCGCTCGGCGCTCGAGAACGGCCTGAAGCTCGAAGCGAAGCTCGGCGTCAACCCCTACAAGTTCGGCCTGATCGGCAGCAGCGACGCGCACAACGGCCTCGCCGCGATGGAGGAGGAGAACTTCTTCGGCAAGACGACGCCGCAGGAGCCGAGCCCCGAACGAATCAACGCGACGTTCATGAACAACCCGAAGACGGGTGTCACGATCAGGGACTGGGAAGTCAGCGCCTCGGGTTGGGCCGCGGTGTGGGCCAACGAGAACACGCGTGAGTCCATCTGGGACGCGATGCAGCGCAAGGAGACCTACGCGACGACGGGCACGCGCATGGTCGTGCGTTTCTTCGGCGGCTATGACTTCGAGGCGACGGACGCCGCGGACCGCATGCCCGCGCGCATCGGATACACGAAGGGCGTGCCGATGGGCGGAGATCTGCACGCGGCACCGGCCGGAAAGTCGCCGACCTTCCTCGTCGCGGCGCTCAAGGATCCGATCGGCGCGAACCTCGATCGCATCCAGGTCATCAAGGGCTGGCTCGACGCGCAGGGCAACGTGCAGGAGAAGATCTACGACGTCGCCTGGGGCGACGCCGAGAAGCGCAAGCCGGGCGCAGACGGCAAGTTGCCCTCGGTCGGCAGCACGGTCGACGTGGGCAACGCCACGTGGAGCAACACGATCGGCGACCCCGAACTGATCACGGTCTGGAAGGACCCCGCATTCGATCCCGCGCTCAGGGCCTTCTACTACGTGCGCGTGATCGAGATCCCGACGCCCCGCTGGACCGCGTACGACGCCAAGCGCTTCGGCGTGAAGCCGCCCGCGGAAGCCGCCATGACAGTCACCGAGCGCGCCTACACCTCGCCGATCTGGTACACGCCTGCGAAGTGATTCGCTACGCGCGGCCATGAGACGAATACTGAAGGAACCGCTGCTGCATTTCCTGGTGTTCGGCGCGGCACTGTTTCTCGCGTACGGCCTGCTGCAGCGGAACGGCGGTTCGCGCGAACCGGGGCAGATCGTCGTGACGCTCGGACAGATCGAGCAGATGGCCGCCGGGTTCGCGAAGACCTGGCAGCGGCCTCCCACCACGGAAGAACTCGCCGGCCTCGTGCGGGACCGCGTACGCGAGGAGGTCTACTGCCGCGAGGCCATGGCGCTGGGCCTCGATCGGGAGGACACCGTTATCCGCCGACGCCTGCGGCAGAAGATGGAGTTCGTCTCCGACGACGTTGCCGCGCTCGCCGAGCCGACCGAGGCCGAACTCGAGGAGTACCTTCGCACCCACGCTGACGCGTTCCGCGTCGAGCCGCGGTTCACGTTCAACCAGGTTTATCTCGATCCGCAGAAGCACGGCGCGGACCTCGCGAGTGACGCGGCCAAGCTACGGGCTCAGCTGGAACACGCTGGCGCGGGGGCCGATCTCTCGACGCTAGGGGACTCGCGGATGCTCGAGCCGCAGTACACGGATCTCCCGTTGGGCGATGTCGCGCAGCAGTTTGGTGAGCCCTTCTCCAAGGCTCTCGACGGGCTCGCAGTCGGTCGCTGGCAAGGGCCGGTCGAGTCCGGCTACGGCGTGCACCTCGTGTACGTCCGCGAACGCGCCGAAGGGCACACGCCCGTGCTGAGCGATGTGCGTGAAGCCGTGCGACGTGAGTGGGACAACGCGCGGCGCATCGCCGCCAATGAGGCCTTCTACACGGAGTTGCTGAAGAGCTACACGGTCCAGATCGAAGGACTGGACGACACTGGGAAGGCGAAGTGAAGCGCGCGCTGCTCGCCCTGCTGCTGCTCGTCGTGCTGGCGTCCGGCATCAGCGCGCACGAGGTGCGACCGGCCTACCTCGAACTGCGCCAGCGCACGAATGAGACCTACGACGTGCTCTGGAAGGTGCCGGGCAGAGGCGAGAACCTGCGCCTCTCGCTGTACGTGGAGTTGCCTGCCGGCTGCACCGCAGCGAGCGAGCCGCGCGCCACGATGGTCAGCAACGCCTTCACGCAGCGATGGACGGTCTCCTGCCCGGGCGGGCTCGCTGGCGGCACGATCCGCATCGCCGGGCTTTCCGCGACGATGACCGACGTGCTCGTGCGCCTCGAGCGCCTCGACGGCAGCACGCAGGTCGTGCGGCTCACGCCTTCCGTGCCTTCCTTCGTCGTGTCGGACACGCCGCGCGCCTTCGAGGTCGCGCGCACGTACGGCATGCTCGGCATCGAGCACATCCTCTCGGGCATCGACCACCTGCTCTTCGTGCTGGCGCTGCTGATCATCACCCGCGGTGGCTGGCGGCTAGTCAAGACCGTGACCGCGTTCACGCTGTCGCACAGCTTGACGCTCACCGCCGCGACGCTGGGCATCGTGCACGTGCCGCAGCGCCCGGTCGAGGCCGTGATCGCCCTCAGCATCGTCTTCGTCGCCGCGGAGATCCTGCGTGCGCGCCGCGGTGAAGAGGGCATCACGGCGCGCGCACCGTGGGTCGTGGCCTTCAGCTTCGGCCTGATGCATGGCCTGGGCTTCGCGGGCGGCCTCTCCGAGGCCGGCCTGCCGACCGTTCACGTCCCAACCGCGCTGCTGTTCTTCAGCATCGGCGTGGAACTCGGCCACCTCCTCTTCATCGGCGTGGTGCTCTCGCTCATCGCATTGGCACGGCGGGCTGCACTTCCCGCGCCCAACTGGCTGCGGCCCGTTCCGGCCTATGCCATCGGAAGCGTCGCGATGTTCTGGGTCATCCAGCGCGTCGCGGCGTTCTGAGGCGCGCCGCGGATCGAGTCGAACCCCGTGCTTCCGCTCGTCGGACGGAGCGCGACGCGCCTTTCGACTGCGGCGGGACGGAGGATGGAGCGCAGGGGTCTCTTCGCTCCGGCTCGACATGTTCGGACTGCTCCACGCACTGCAAGCGGCCGCCGCGCGGTAGTCCCGGTACCCTGCGACGGTGGGGGAGCGCGGTGACCCGCACCACGTCGTCGCCTCGGGGGCCAGGCGACCTACCGCCCGCCGTCCGTTCCGCGCGTGACCTCGCCGGCCCGCGCGAGTTGGGCCGCATCGAGCGTGCTCGCGATCCGCTCGCGCTCGACCGCCGCGGGTGCGTGGCCGTTCGCCAGGCTCGCGCTGTACCACGCGTACGCCGCCACCTCGTCGCGCTCGACTCCGCGGCCGAGCTCGTACAGGCGGCCGAGCTTCTCCTGCGCGACTCCGAGCCCCTGGTCGGCCGCGCGGCGCAACCACTGCGCCGCGAGAGCCGGGTCGCGCTCGACGCCCTGGCCCTTCAGGTGCAGGAGTCCGAGGTCGTACTGCGCCAGGGCGAAGCCCTGCTCCGCGGCTAGGCCCAGCCAATGGGCGGCCTGTGCGTCGTTCCGCTCGACACCGCGCCCCGAGAGGAGCATCAGGCCGATCTGCGTCTGCGCCACGGGCAGGCCCTGCTCGGCAGCGCGACCGAACCACAGTGCGGCGCGCGCGTCGTCCTGGTCCACGCCCCGGCCGCGCCAATGGAGCCAACCGAGCGAGTACTGCGCGGACGCGAGGCCCTGGTCGGCGGCCTTCCTCAGGAGCTCGGCGGCGGCTCCGTCGTCCTGGGCGACGCCCTCGCCGCCGAAGTGGAGGATGCCGAGCAGGGTTTCGGCCGTGGCGTCGCCTTGCTCCGCCGCGAGAGCGAGCCACTGCGCGCCCTGCTTGTCGTTCTCCTCGACGCCGATGCCCTCGTGGTAGATCGAGCCGAGGAGTCGCTGGGCCTTCGCGTCTCCCTGCTGGGCGGCGAGGCGCAGCAGCGTCCGCGCCTGTTCGTGGTTCTGGGGCAGTGCCTGCCCGAGCAGGTACATCACTCCGCGATTCGTCTGCGCGCGCGCGTAGCCCTGCTCGGCGGCTCGCCCGAACCACGTGGCCGCATCCGTGTGCGACTTCTCGACGCCGCGGCCGTCGTAGTACAGGAGGCCGAGGTTCGTCTGCGCGGCCGCGTGGCCCTGTTCGGCCGCCAGGCGATACCACTTGGCCGCCTCGCTCGGATCCGCCGCCACGCCGCGCCCTTCGTCGTGGAGCACTCCGACGAGGAACTGCGCGTCGGCGTCGCCCTGTTCTGCGAGCGGAGTCCAACGCGCGAGCGCGCTGGCGCAGTCGCCGCTGTTGTAGTCGTACCAGCCCTCGCGCTTCGCACTCGCGCAGCTCGCGGCCGCCAGGACGAGACAGATCGAGAGGAGCGTCGAGGTTTGCGCCGAAAACAGGGAGCGGTTCATGACCCCGCTTTCGGCAGTGCCGCGGTCGTGGACTGAACTCCCGGACGACGACCCGGGAGGAGATTCCAGGTGTCGTCGTTTACAAAGACGCTCGAGGCTCGCGTTCCGGCGTGACCCGCCCGCCTGGCGGGGGGGAAGCCGGGCCAGGCGCGGTGCGGGGTCGTCGTGGCGGCCGGGGACGCCCCCCAGGCCGCTCCGGGAGGGAGGGGGCCTGACTTCGGACCTCGAGGTTCAGGTTGCGTCCCGTGCTGGCCGATTCCCGAGCAGGGACTCGAGGGTCAGGCTCTGGCTCGAGACTCCACCGGGCCTTCCCCCCCGACACCCAGTTCAGCAGAACTCGATCGACCCCCATGCTCGCCGAAGAAGTGCTGATCGCCCGCCAGCCGATCTTCGATCGCGCGAACGGACTCACCGCCTACGAGCTCCTGTTCCGGCCGGAGCACGGGGCGCTGGTGGACTCGGCATCACCCGAAGTCGCCACCGCCGTGGTGTCGGTCCGTTCTGTCATGGACATCGGACTCGACGAGCTCGTCGGCCCCGTGCGGGCCTGGGTCAACTTCTCGCGCACCGCATTGACGGAAGAGCACTTCCGCGTGCTCCCGCCCGAACGCGTCGTGCTCGAAGTGCTCGAGTCCGTCGTGGCGGACGCCGAGGTCCTGCGTGCCCTCCGGAGCGCGCGTACGGCGGGCTATCAGATCGCGCTCGACGACTACGTCCTCAACGAACGGACGGCAGGGCTCCTCGAGTTCGCCGACTTCGTGAAGCTCGACATGCTCGGCCGATCCGAGGCGGGACTGGTCGACGACCTGCGGTCGATCGCGAGGCCCGGTCTGCGCATCCTGGCCGAGAAGGTCGAGACGCGCGCGGTCCACGATGCGGCGCTGGACGCCGGGTTCCATCTCTTCCAGGGCTACTACTTCGCGCGCCCCGACATCGTGCCCGGGCGGCGCATGCCGACGGATCGCAACGCGCTGCTGCGGCTCCTCTCCGAACTGCAGGACCCCGCGACGACCTTCGAAAGGATCGAGACCCTGATCGCGGCCGACGTCGGTCTGGGCGTGCGCCTCCTGCGTCACGTGAACGCGGTCTACTTCGGCGTGCGAGAGCGGATCGAATCGCTGCGCCACGCCGTCGTCATGCTCGGGACGGAACGCCTGCGGACCTGCGTCGCCATGATCCTGATGGCCGACCTCGACGGGAAACCGGGCGAGCTCGTGACCATGGCCCTCGTCCGCGCCCACATGTGCGAGAAGCTCGGCGAGCGCATGCACGGACTGCCCGATCGGTACTTCAGCGTCGGCCTGTTCTCCCTGCTCGACGCGTTCGTCGATCGCCCTCTCGGCGAGATCGTCGAGAGACTCGGCTTGTCGAAAGAGCTCTCGAACGCACTCCTGCTCCACGAGGGCGCCTTGGGCGACAGCCTGCGTGCCGTCGAGGCCTGCGAGCGTGCCGACTGGTCGGCGCTCGAAGGCGGAAGTTGCTCCGCCACGGACCTGCGCGACTGCTACCTCGAGGCGCTTCGCTGGTCGGGACAAGTGCGGTCCAGCCTCGCCGCGGACTGAAGCACCGGCGGATTCCGTCAGCGGGAGGCGAGGCGCTTGCGCAGGTCCGAGGCCAAGGCCGCGGAGGACTCGAGGTGCTCGCGCGTCATCCGCTGCGCGAGGACTTCGGATCGTTCCCGCGCGCGGCTCTCGCCGCTCGATTCGGCGACGGAGTACCAGGCGTGCGCGATCACGTCGTCCTGCGCGACGCCGCGGCCCAGCTCGTACATCGTCGCCAGACGGACCTGCGCGGCGCCGACTCCGCCCTCGGCCGCGGCCGTGAACCAGCGCACCGCGAGCGCGTCGTCCTTCGGCACGCCTTGGCCCTGCAGATAGAGCAGCGCGAGGTTCGACTGCGCCACGGCGACGCCCTGCTCGGCGGCGAGCGTCAGCCACTTCGCGCCCTCGGCCGGATCCTGCGCGACGCCGCGGCCTTGCACGTACATGAGCCCGAGATCCGCCCGTGCCTCGGCCAGGCCCTGCTCCGCCGCCCGTCGAAACCAGGCCGCCGCCTGCACGGGATCCGCCGGGATCCCTCGGCCCTTCGCGAGCGCCGCGGCCAGGCTGCGTTGCGCCTGCGCCAGCCCCTGTTCGGCCGCAGCGCGCAGCCAACGCGCGGACTCGGCCGCGTCCTCGGGCACGCCGCGCCCTTCGGCGTAGAGCATGCCGAGCAGGAACTGCGCCTGCGCCTCGCCCTGGTCCGCGGCCAGGCGCAGCCAGCGCGCAGATTGCGCGGCATCCTGCGGGACACCGTCGCCGGCGAGGTACGCGACGCCCAGGCTGCGCTGCGCGCCGGCATGACCCTGATCCGCGGCCAACTGGTGCCAACGATTCCGCTCGGCGGGGTCACGCGCGAGGACACCCAGCGCGAACTGCGCGCGAGGATCGTTGCGCTCCGCGGCGCGCGCGAACCAGCGGGCTGCCTCGGCCTCGTCGCGCGGCACTCCCGCGCCTTCGAAGTACATCGAACCGAGCCGCAGTTGAGCTTCGACGTCGCCCTGTTCGGCCAGGACGCGGCACTCCTCGGGACTCCGGGTCGCGAGGCTCGTCGCGTTCGCCTCGGGCGCGCGCGCGCCGGTGCTGCACGCGGACAGCACGAGGGCCAGGGCGACCAGACTGCGAAGCATCGAGGCTCGGTTCGGTGAAGGCGGCATGGGCACGCTTGCGGGGACCCCATGGGCCCGAGCGCCGGAGGTGAGCGCATCAATGTACCGGTCGCGAACCCTCGGTTTGGATCAAGAGATCGTGAAGCTCGAGCCCCGGAAGCGGTCGGACCGGGCTCCGGCGGTGGCATGGGCTCCCTCACCTCGAGGTGTGGAGGATCGATCGAGGAGTGTCCCTACTCCGGGCGGCGCGCGCTCGCCACGATCCACTCGACGAGGTCCGCGTGTGCGTACCCGCCGCGAGCGGCGGCCAGCGCGAAACCGGCGTCGGGAGAGATGTCCGGATTCGGGTTCACGTCGATCACGTGGGGCTCGCCGCGCGCGTCCAGGCGCACGTCCACCCGGCCGTAGCCGTGCAGGCCCAGCACGTAGAACGCGCGCCGCGCCACGGCTTCGATGCGCGCCCGCTGCGCGTTGTCGAGCCCGCGCGCGGCGATCACCTGCGTCAGCGCCCAGTCGCGGCTCGTCTCGATCCACTTGCCGGCATACGAGACGATGCGGGGCATCTCGGGCGGGAAGCCGGCGTAGTCGATCTCCGACAGAGGCAGGATCTCGAGTCCGCGCGGGCTCGCGATGAGGGCCACGTTGATCTCCCGGCCCTCGACGAACTCCTCGACGATCGCCGGCTGCGCGTAGTGCTCGATCACATGGCGGGCCCGCGCGCGCATGGCTGCCTCGTCGCGCACCACGCTCGCGGATTCGATGCCGTGACTCGCGTCCTCGCGCGAGGGCTTCACGATCACGGGGTAGCTCAACGAGGCGACCGGCTCGTCGCCGCGCGCGAGCACGACGTGACGGGGGACCGGCACTCCGCTCGCGCCGAGCAGCGCCTGCGCGACGGGCTTCTCCAGGCACAGCGTCATCGCGCGGGGCGGCGAGCCGGTGTAGGCGATCCCGTGGAGTTCGCAGGCCCAGGCGAACGCCGGCTCGCGACGCGCGTCGCCGCCGATCGCCTCCACGAGATTGAACACGACGTCGACGCGCAGCGCGCCGACGAACATAGCCACGGCTCGCGGATCGGGCGGCAGCGCGAGGGTCTCCGCCGCGTGGCCACGGGCGCGCAGCGAGTCCGCGACGGACCGTGCGCACGAGACCACGCCCTGCACGGCGATCGCGTCCTGCGCGTCGCCGCGGGCGAGGGCCGAATCGTCGTTGTAGACGACGGCGACGCGCGTCATGGGAGTCGCAGGCGCTCGCGCGCCTCGTCCACGATCGAGTTCACGAGGTCCTCGTAGGTTCGACCCAGGCCTTCCCACAGAAGGGCCAGGTCGCTCCAGCCGGGCGCGATTCCGGGCAGGGGGTTGGCCTCGATGAACTTCGGCGCGCCATCCCGGCCCACGCGCACGTCGACCCGCGAGATGTCGCGGCATCCCAGCGCGCGGTGGGCATCCAAGGCGACCTTCTCGATCGCGCGCAAGAATGTCGCGTCGCGACGTGGTGGCGCGACGTACTCGAGCTCTTCACGCCAGTTCGCGCCGCGTTTCAGGTCCAGCGAGTAGACGAAGTCCGCCACCGCGATCTTCTTGGGCACGATCTCCATCGGCGCGACGACGCGCGCGGTCGGTCCCGTGCCCAGCACCGCGACCGTGAACTCGGGTCCGTCGCAGAACTCCTCGACGAGCACGGGTTCGTGGTAGTGCTCGAGCAGCGTGCCGACGCGCTGGTCGAGTTCTCCCGCGTTCGCGATGCGCGAGTTCTTGCGGATGCCCATGCTCGAACCCTCGAACAGCGGCTTCGCGAACAACGGGAACTCCAGGCTCAGGGACGCGAGCTCGCGCGCGCTCTCGATCACGGCGAAGCGCGGTGTCGGCACGCCCGCGATCGCGACCACGCGCTTCGCCATCGCCTTGTCGAGGGCGACCGCCATCGTCAGCGGATCGGAGTGGGTGTGCGGGATCCGGAGCATCTCGCACACGGCCGGAACGTGCGCCTCGCGCGAGCGCGAGCCGTGGCCCTCGGCGATGTTGAAGACGAGCTCGGGTGGCGACTCGAGCACGGCCGCGAGGAAGCGGCGCCCGCCTCCCAGTCTGGTCACCGTGTGACCGCGGGAACGAAGCGCCAGCTCGATCCCCTCGACGGTCGTGGGGGAGTCGTACTCCTCGAGCGCGTCGTCGGGGCCGGATGCCTGGGCCTGGAAGTCGGTCTTCAGGTCGTACGCGATTCCGATGCGCATCGGCGGGGGACTCCGGGGTGGCGCGGAAGTCGAAGCCACCGCGCCCGGGATCATGACACGACCGCGCGGTCTTGCGTATCCGCCGACGTTGCCACGTGAAGCTCCGGCAGGGGCTGGAAGTCCAGGTATCGGCCGAGTCGCGCACCGAGGCGGCACGATGCGGAGGCCCGTGGCACTACACTTGCCGAGTCTGCTTCGCGGACACCATGCAGCACGGCCTCCCTCTCGACCGACTCGCCGGGCTCTCGCACCCCGAGCGGGGGCTCACGTCCCCCGAGGTCCGCGAGCGCACACAGCGCTTCGGTCCGAACGACATCGTCGAGGTGCCCGAGAGCCAGATGCTGGCGTTGCTGCGCGACACGGCCAAGGACCCCATGCTGTGGTTCCTGGTGGGCACCAGCGTCCTGTACGCGGTGCTGGGCGAACTGGCCGAAGCCGCGGTCCTGTTCGTGTCGATCGTCCCGCTGGCCGGGATGGACGCCTGGTTGCACCAGCGCACGCGTGCCTCGACCGAGGGTCTGCGCTCGCGGCTCACCACGCGTGCGCGCGTGGTGCGCGACGGCGCGGAGATCGAGATCCCGGCCGGTGAGGTCGTCCCCGGTGACCTCGCGCTCGTCGTCGCCGGCGAGTCCTTTCCCGCCGACGGCGTCGTCGTGAGTGCAACGGAAGCGCAGGTCGACGAGTCCGCGCTGACCGGAGAGTCGTTCCCCGTCCGCAAGGCCGCCCTCGGCGCGTGGCCGGCCGGAGCGGACGAGGTGCGCCTGGACGCGGGAGCCTGGGGCTTCGCGGGCACGCGGCTGCTGACCGGCCGCGCCAAACTGCGGATCGCGTTCACGGGCAAGGAGACGTTGTACGGCGCGATCGTGCAGTCCGCCGTCCTGGGCTCGCACGCGCGGACTCCGCTGCAGACCGCGATCGCCGGCCTCGTGCGCGTGCTCGTCGTCGTCGCCGCGGTCATGTGCGTCGCGCTGGCGGGAATCCGGCTCGTACAGGGCCACGGACTCCTCGACGCCGTCATCAGCGCGATGACGCTGGCCGTGGCAGCCCTGCCCGAGGAGTTTCCCGTCGTCTTCACCGTGTTCCTGGGCGTGGGCGTGCACCGGCTGGCGAAACGAAAGGCGCTCGTGCGACGCGCGGTCAGCGTCGAGAACATCGGACGTGTCTCGACGATCTGCTCGGACAAGATGGGGACGATCACGGAAGGCCGCCTGGATCTGACGCACGTGCTGTCCGCGGCGGGCCTCGCTCGCGAGCAGACGCTACGCGTGGGCGCTCTGGCGTCGCAACGCGACTCCGGCGACCCGCTCGACGCGGCCGTGTTGGCGGTCGCCGATGGCGAAGCCGGCCAGGCGGTGCAGGCCCCGATCGTCGAGCGCTATCCGTTCACCGAGGACCGCAAGCGCGCGACGGCGGTCGTCGAGGAGGCCGCCGGCCTGCTGATCGCGACCAAGGGCTCGCCCGAGGTCGTGCTCGCGATCTGCGATCTCGACAGCGAGTTGCGCGCCGATTGGGAGAACCGCGTCCTCGAACTCGCCACCGAGGGGCACAAGGTGATCGCGTGCGCGTCGCGGACCATCCCGCGCGGAGACTGGACCGGCGGCGAGCCGAACCGCGGGTTCCACTTCGCGGGCCTCCTGGCGTTCGAGGATCCCGTGCGCCCCGGCGTGCGCGAGGCGGTCGGGGAATGCCGGGACGCCGGGATCCACGTGATCGTCGTCACCGGCGACCACCCGGCCACGGCCCAGGCGATCGCCCGCGAGATCGGCCTCGCGAGTGGCCACGGCCGGGATGGCGGCAGCCTGCGCGTGGTCCTGGGCAGCGATCTGGAGCGCTTCCTCTCGGGCGGTGCGGACGGCATCGGGCAGGTCGACGTCGTCGCGCGGGCGGTTCCGGCCCAGAAGCTGACGCTCGTTCGCGCTCTGCAGTCCGCAGGGGAGGTCGTGGCCGTGACAGGCGACGGGGTCAACGACGTGCCCGCTCTGCAAGCTGCGGACATCGGCATCGCCATGGGCGAGCGCGGAACTCGCAGCGCGCGCGAGATCGCCTCGATCGTGCTCCTGGACGACGACTTCGGGACGATCGTGCGCGCCGTGGCCGAGGGCCGGCAGCTCTTCCGCAATCTGCAGATCAGCTTCAAGTACCTGCTCATGGTCCACGTGCCGCTCGTGCTGACCGCTGCCGTGATCCCGCTCGCGGGATTCCCGTTGCTCTACCTGCCCGTGCACATCGTGTGGCTCGAGCTCGTGATCCACCCGACGGCGATGATCGTGTTCCAGGAACTGCCGCCGCCCGGACGCCTGGTGCGCGAGCGCAGGCTGCGTTCTGGGGCCTTCTTCGCGCGATCGGACTGGGTCGTGATCGGTACGGTCGGGACGTTGCTGACCGTGGTGATCGTCCTCGCCTACCTGCGCGGATTCGACGAGGGGCGGGCCGTCGAGCACGGCCGCGCGATGGCGCTCGTCGCGCTGTCCTGCGCCAGCGCGACCATGACGGCGATCCTGAGCCGACTGGGCACCTGGACTGCGCGCGCGATCGTGCTGGGCACGGTCGGCCTTGCGCTCGTCCTGGTGCAGACGCCGGTGCTCTCGCACTGGCTGCACCTCACCCCGCTGCACCTGGACGACTGGCTGCTTGCGATCGCCGGTTCGGTGCTCGCCTGCCTCCCGCTGCTGCTTGCGCGCCGTGGGGAGGTTGGTCCCGGGGCTCCAGGGGGATGAGCGCCGGCGAGGGCCCCGCCCGGCACGCTGCCCCCAGTCAGGACTGGAACACGCGGCGCGGATCCCGCACGACCAGGACCGGCTTCGTCGAGTGCTTGAGCACGGAGTAGGCCACGCTGCCGAGCAACGCGGAAGCGAAGCCGGTGCGGCCGTGCGTGCCCATCGCGATCATGTCGGCCGCCTTGGCCTGCGTGAGGATCCGTTCCGAAGGCAGACCCTCCACGAACGTGGCTTCGTGCTCGACGCCACCCCAGTCGAAGGCCTCCATCTCGCTGTCGAACTCGCGGCGGCTCGCCTTGGCGAGCTCGTCGATGGCGCCCGCGACCGCGATGCCGGCCCACGTCGCGCCGGCCTGCGTGACGGAGCTGTCGAAGCAATGCAGCGCGTGGACCCGCGCGCCCAGCGCCTTGGCCCAGGCGCACGCCGTCGCGAGGGCCAGCCTGCTCTCCGCGGACATGTCGACGGGGACGAGGATGCGGCGGATCGCGGCACGCGGCCCCGGTTGGACCAGCACCGGGCAGGGTGCTTTCGCCAGGATCGAGCGGGCGGTGCTGCCGAAGTCGAGTACGGTCCGCTTGCGCAGGGCGCCGAGCACCAGGAGGTCGGCGTTCGTCTCCTGGGCGCGATCGATCAGCACGCGCGCCGGCAACCCCGGAGTCACGCGCAGTACGTCCTCGGCCCGCAGCGCCGACTTGCTCGACGCCAGCACGTCGCGCAGGTGGGCGTGGATGAACTGCTCGACCGCGCTGGCGAGATCCACGCCCCGTGCCACGTTGCGCGGGTCTTCCACGTAGTCCGTTCCCAGTGCGGACGACCAGAATGCGTGGACGAACTCGACGCGCGCGTCGAAGTGGCGCGCCAGCTCGAGGCCCGTGTCGATCGCGTTGTCCGACATCGCGTCCGCGTCGACGGCGACGATCAGACGCCGCGGCAGACGGGCTCGTCCATGTTCATGCGCTTCCATCTTCGGTCACCTCGTTCGAACACCATGCTATCGGGCTGAGTCAACGCAGGAGCACGTCTTCGAGCTTTCTCCGCGGCGTGGCTGGAGCTGCGTTCGAGTGCCCCATGCGCAACAGGATCTGCGGGAAGCTCACGCAGCCCGTCAGGGCGCACAGTCGCTGGCGCAGCGCCGAGACCTCGATCGCCTGGTTGAGGAACGACGCATGGACTCCGGCGATCGTCGCTCCGAGCAGGATGTGCTGAAGCGCTTGTCCCGCTGCGAGCCACGCGGAGGTCTCCTCGTGGCGCGTTCCGAGTACGGCCAGCACGGGGGATCCCAGAGCGAGCTCACGGTCCTGCGCAGGACGCCCAAGGGAATACCAGTCGAACGTGCGGATGAGGAGGGGGCCGAGCTCGAAGCCGGTCTCGCGCGTCGGCAGCCCGAGAGCGGAGAGTCCGTCGGCACGGGCACCGCGACCGTCCGACTGCCAGGCCGAGAGCTCCCGGCGGAAGTGGGGATCGGCGAGTTGGACACGGTCGCCCTCGGCGACGAGATCCGCCGCCGCGAGCTTGTTGTCGCCTTCGAGGATCTCGAGCCAGGCGCCTTCCCGTCGTGCGGCCTGCACGAGCTCGTGCAGGATGCGCGGGGAGACCGGGCGCGAATCGAAGCTGCCGCGATTCGTGTGGCGCCGTGGAATGGCCTGGAAAAGCAGGCGTGACTCGGCTGCCGGCCGCGCACGGCCGACCACCGTGACACGCGCCAGAAGGTCGGGGTCGTCGGCGCGCGGGACGACTTCGACCTCGACCTGGAATCCGAAGCGCTGGAGTGCGATGCGCAGGTTGAACAGCGCCGCGCCGCAGCTGATCGACAGCTCGCGGTCGAACGGATCGCTGACCGCGAGCCCGCGTGAGCGATCGGCCTGCAACTCGATCGCCCCCGCGCGAATCCGGAAGAGCCAGGGCTGCGCGTTGTGCGTCGACGGTGCGAGCAGGGCGTACTGGAGGCAGAAACAGGCCTGTTCCTCCCACGAGCCGTTGCGCGGGAAGTCCTGTTCGATCGTCTGCCAGCCGGCGAGCACGCTCATGGGACGGAGCAACTCCTATCCCTGCTTCACGGCGATCTTCGCGGCCGGCGTCGGCTCGAGCTTCGGGATCGTGAGCTCGAGCATCCCGTTCTTGTAGCTCGCGACGATGGAGTCGGGATCGAGGCGGACGTTCTCGGGGAGATCGACCGCGGGGAACGTCGTCTGTGTGAACGCGGCGGGCAGACGGTTCGTCGGTTCTCCCGTGAAGAATCGACTCAGGAGTTCGTCGAACTCACTGCGGAAGGAATCGATGGGCGTGGGAGCGTGTCTTGTGACCAGCTTCATGGGGAGCCTCCGACAGGCGCCCAGCGATCCTGGTTGCGAACAGCGGCACGATGTCGCTGGACGCACCCTCGAGGGAGGGCGCCGCAGTCACGCCTACGCTACCGACCCCGTGGTCCGGGATCCGTGCGAGAGCGGACGTACGCGGACGGGGCGAAGTGCGTAGCGCCGGAGCCGTGGGGCGAGCGCGAGTCGTCCGAGTTCACGCTCGGGAACAGCGGGTGGCCGAAGGACTCGCGGAGGGAATCGTCGTTCGAAGCTCCGTGGCGTCGGCCACCGCACGGTCGCAGCCCAGACCTCGGCGCGGGAATCAGGGCACCATCAGCCCCTCGCGGATGGCCAGGAGCGCCATCTCGGCGACGGAGTGGCAGTCGAGCTTGCGCTGCAGGTTCTCGCGGTGCTTCTTCGTGGTGCCCAGCGTGATCGTGAGCGTACGCGCGATCTCCTTGTTGCTCTTGCCGAGCGCCAGGAGTTGGAACACCTCCCGCTCGCGCGGCGTCAGGGATTCGAGCTTGCCTTGCAGGTGGTGGGTCTGACCCGGAGCCGCCGAACCGTCCCGCGTCCGATGCAGGAACGTCCCGGCCACACGCGGCGAGAGGTACATCTTGCCCTGGTGCACCGACTGGAGCGCCAGCACCAGTTCCGCCGGGTCGGAGTCCTTCGACAGGTAGCCGTCGGCGCCGGCCCGCAGCGCCTGTTCGACGAACGATTCGCCTTCGTGGTGCGTCAGCATGACGACCTTCACCTTGGGATGCGCCGCGCGGATGAGC
This sequence comes from Planctomycetota bacterium, assembly GCA_026692665.1. Taxonomy (GTDB): domain Bacteria; phylum Planctomycetota; class UBA1135; order UBA1135; genus JAEUHZ01. The sequence goes on along the minus strand of JAPLOF010000013.1, from coordinate 89,647 downwards.
GGGAGCGCATCGATGCCCGACAGGCCGGGCATCGAGATGTCCAGCAGCACGACGTCGGGCTTCTTCTCGGCGATCACCTGGATCGCCTGCCGCGGGTCGCCCAGGTCTCCGAGCACCAGGAATCGCGGGTCGCGGCCCAGCAGGCTGCGGAAGCCAGCCCGGATCATGGTCTGGTCGTCGACGAGGAAGACGCGGATCGCGGGTTCTGTTTCCATGGGTGGAATCCGTGCGGCTGTGTTCACGAGACCGTCCTTTCGAGGGGCAGCCGGATCTCGAAGCGCGCGCCCCTCGTGCGCCCGCGTTCGGCGGTGATCGTGCCCCCGTGTTCTTCGACGACCTTGCGGCAGATGGCGAGGCCCAGACCGTTGCCCTTGCTCTTCGTCGTGACGAACGGCCGGAAGAGCGAGTCGATCATGGACTCCGGGATCCCCGGCCCGTCGTCCTCCACGGCCAGCACGACGGAGCCGTCGACACAGCGCGAAGCCGAGAGGGTGACCAGCGCGCCGCGGCCTTTCGCCTCGAGTGCGTTGGTGACGAGGTTGGCGAGCACGTCGCGGAGGAGCTGGTGGTCGCAGGCGAAGCTCACATCCTCTGCGGGAATCTCGACGCGCAGGTCGGCCTCGTACCGCGCGATGTCGGACTGGAGATGCTCGCGGACGGAGGCGAAGAGCTCGCGTGCGGTGCACGGGCTCGAGCGCAGGTCTAGCGGCTTGGTGAACGAGAGCGTCCGGCGCATCATCTGCTCGACGCGCTGCATGCGGGTCACGAGGTCTTCCAGGATGACGCGGTGGTCCTCGCCCAGCTCCGTCGCGACCGCGCGCAGTGCGACGTTGACCGCGGTGATCGGGTTCTTGATCTCGTGCGCGAGGAGGGCCGCCGACTCGCCGATCGCGGCGAAGGCGCGCAACATCGCCGTCTCGGCGCGCTGAGCCCGCTTCAGCTCGCTGATGTCCCGCCCTTCGGGGATCAGGAGCACGACCCGGCCGGATTCGTCCTTCACGGGCTTCAGGGAGAAGTCGATGTCCCGCACGGACCCGTCGTGGGCGACGCTGCGCGCTTCGAAGCGGACGAATTCGCCGCGCCGGGCGGATTCGACCGCGGCGCGGACTCGTGCCTGCATCTCGGGCGAGTGAGACCACCAGCGTGACTCGGCGAACGGGGCTCCGATGACCTCGTCCCGGTGCGCCCCGATCAGGTCGAGCGCGGTGGGATTCATCTCCAGTACGTGGCCGGTCGGGGAGAGCATCCCGATCAACTGGAACGCGCCGTCGAAGATCGCATGGAACCGACGCTCGCTCTCGACGAGTGCCTGTGTCGCGCGCTTGAGGTCCGTGACGTCACGGAACGTGCCGGTGAAGATCGCGTCTTGCCCGTCCGAAGGATCGGCGCGCGAGACCGAGAGGGCGCACACGATCGAGCGCCCGTCCTTGCACAGCACGTCGAACTCGCGCGTGCGGCCGATGATCCCCGCCACGTTCGTGCTCCGGTACCTGGCCAGGTACTCGTCGTGCAGCGTCCGATGCGGGTCGGGCATGAGAACTTTCACGTTCTGCCCGATCAGTTCCGAAGGCGCATAGCCGAACACGCGTTCCACGGAGTTGCTGGCCGACAGGATCGTGCCGTAGGCGTCGATCGAGACCATCGGATCGAGGAGCGAGGAGAGAACGGCGCTCATGCGAGCGTCGCTGCGGAGGATCGCCGACTCGGCGCGCCGTTGCTCCGTCACGTCGTGCCCGCAGCCGGAGTAGCCGACGTGCGTCCCATGGGGACCGCAAATGGAGTGCAGAAACCACTGGGCCCGACGAACGCTGCCGCCGTCCCCGACGTGGCTGACCTCGCAGCGCTCCGCTTCGGTTTGGGGGTGTGCACGAATCCGCGCGAGTGCCGCGGAGACGAGGATCCGGTCCTCCGGGGCGACCGAGTCGAGGATCGTCCGATGGGGGCGCAGGTCGGAGTCGATTCCGAAGAGTCGCTGTGCCGCGCGATTCGCCCAGACGATGCGGGCGTCGAGGTCGATCACGACGGCGATGTCCTGGGTGACATCACGGAACCGGCGCAGGACCTGGTCTTCGACCCAACCGGGGAGCAACTCGTGCGGCGCGCGCCCGCGCGTGTTGATCTCGTGGTGGGCCGACGCTTCCCCGCGCAAGGCAGGAGCGCGAAGCGCGGGCTCACTGCTCTCCAGTCCGTGGGATCGCTCGTGCGGTTGTTCCATTGCGTGCCGCATCGAAGCGGCCGGTACGCCATCAACCCTCATAAGATACGAAGTACGACCGCTGGACGCACCTTGCCTCGTGCGAATCGCGTTGTCGGACCGACACGGCCGAGTGCGCGTTCCGCGCGTCGCCCTTGTTTGGGACCTGCCAGGTCATGTCCCAAGGGGGCTTTCCGCGCCGCGGAGCGGGCCTGCACGAATGCCTCCGCATTCGAGGCGCGGTACGCCATCGTGCGTATCCGTGCCTGGCATGGGGCGTGCTCTCCTCGAGGGGTCCCAGGAGGTTCCGCCATGGTCACGTTCCGTCGCAAAGCCGAATCGATCGTCCTGCTCGCACCGCTGGTGCTCGGTGCTCATGCCACGCCGGTCGGCGATCCGCCGAGCGCGGCGAGGCCCCAGGTGACCCGGGACGCGCTCGACGAACTCGTCGCGGCGATCGGGCGCCGGGCTGTCGAGGAGGACGGCGTTCCCGGCCTGACGATCGCCGTCGCGCGGGATGGAAAAGTCGCCGTCTGCCGCGGCTTCGGCTATGCCGACGCGGCGCGCGGAGCTCTCGCGACGCCGGACACGTTGTGGCCCGCTGGGTCCTTCGTCCACGCCTGGACAGCCGCCGCTGCGCTGCGACTCGTCGAAGCCGGCAAGCTCTCGCTCGACGACGACATCGCGAAGCTCCTTCCGGAGTTCCCGGCGATGCAGCACGAGCTGCGGCTGAAGCACCTGCTGGCGAACACGGGGGGTGTCCCGTCCTGGCTGGCCTTGCAAGAGAAGCACCCGGACGTGGCGAGGCGCGAGATGAACGAGAAGGAGTTCCTGACGCTGTACGCGGACGTGCCCTTCGCGTTCGAGCCTGGATCCGCGTACTCGCTCGACAACTCGGGCTATGCGCTCCTCGGGATGATCCTCGCCCGGGTCTCGGGCGAGTCGCTCGCGGAGCACTTGAAGACCCACGTGATCCGGCCGCTCGGATTGACGGACACGGACGTGTGCCCGGCCGAGTCCCGGCCGGTCGGGTACGCCGAGGACTGCAAGCAGATCCTCGACGATCACGACCTCGCCGTGCCGATGCGGGCCTCGCCGTACGCGGGGGACCAGGCGCTGTGCTCGACGGCCGGCGACCTCGCGCTGTGGATGCAGTCCGCGTTGGGCAGGAACGCCCTGGGAGCGGCGACCACGCAGGCCCTCACGACCCCGGTGCGGACCACGGACGGCGAGCCGACGGGCGCGAGCTTCGCCCTGACCCTCGGGAAGCTGGGAGATTCCGCCTGGTATGCCCACGCCGGCGGCGTCGGTGGCTTCCGGCTGCGCGCGGCACACTACGCGCGTGTCGGCGTGAGCGTGGTCGTGATCTCGAACTGCGCATCCGCCCAAGTGGACGAGTTCGAGCACGAGATCGCCTGCCACGTCCTCGGCCTGCCTTCGCCGAACCCGCGCGAGGTCGCCCTGAGCGCGGCCGACATCGCCAAGTGCGTCGGCGCCTACCAGATCGCGACGACCCGCGTGAGCATCACCGAGAAGGAGGGGAAGCTCGGGATCGAATGGCCGACCGGTTCACCGATTGCGCTGCGGCACCGCGGAGCCCTGGCGTTCGACTTCGTGGGCGAGCCGGATTCGAAGCTGGTCTTCCGCATCGAGGATGGACGGGCCGCGTCGTTCGAGTTGACGCGCTCCGGATTGGTCACCAACGGGCGCCGCATGGATTGAACAGCCTGCGCGAACCGCGCGCGGCCGGCGGGGTCACGCGCGGCATCCGGCTCGTGTCGTCGAGTTGGACCCCCTCGGGTCGCGTTGGGACGTGCCGCGTTCCGGCGCGCCGGATGTCGTTCTCGATCCTCGTTGCCGTATGCCTCCCAGGCCCGGCCTGGAGCCGCGGATCTCAGATGTGGGGATCCACGGCGAGGTCGTTCTGCACACGGTGCACGCCGCGCTCGTGCGACGCCAGGCGCTCGATGGCGACCTTCTCGGACCACGAGCGCACCATGCCCGACAACGTCACGACACCGTCCTGGACCCGGACGTCGATGCGCTTCACCTCGCGCTCGGTCTGACGGACCAGCGCCTGCTGGATCGACGATCGGATCTGGGCGGCGTCCACGGGGTTGGCGCGCACGACGACTTTGTTCATGACGCCGCGCACGCCGGCGATGCGCTCGACGGAGCGGGTGACTTCCTCGTGCTGGAAGCCGGAATCGACCTGTCCCTGGAGGGTCACCCAGCCGTCCATGACGGTCGAGAGGACCCGATCGCTCGGCACGAACGTGTTCCATTGCAGCGCGTGGCGCACGGCCTCGGCGATCTGCGAATCCGTCCGCTTCCAGGGCGTGGGAATGACCACGGTGAGGTCGTTCGCCACGTCGAGCACGCCCGGCACGCGGTGCGCCGCGTCGCACGCGGCCTGCTTCTTCGCCCAACTGTCGATCGGACCGACCAGGGTCACCACGCCGTGCTTCACCTGCACGCCCACGTCCGATCCGCCCAGCCGCGGTTCCCACATGAGCTCGCGCACCACCTCGTGCTGGATGTCGAGGTCGCACTTCCGCGTCGTTGTCGTGGTGTTCATCGCAGATCCTCTCGTTCGGGGCCGGTGCCGCGGGACGATCGAAGGCGAGTGGGGGCACGCAGGTCGCGGGCGCCGTCGCCGTGACAAGGAACGTAACGGCTCTCGATCGGGTGGACGCTACGCACTTCGCCGGGCAGGCGGGGGGAAAGCCGCGAGTTCCGTGGCGCGATGCGACCGGCCCGCGCCGGAGCGAGGCCGGGCTTCCCCGGCGCGACCGGAACTCCCGGCGGACTACGCACAAGAGCCCGCGCGACCTCGTCGCTCGGGGTATCGATGCGGCCCCGCGGGCGCGCGATGTTGGGCGTTGGCGCGAGCGCGGCCGTGCGCGGATCGTCGCGGCACCCTGGCATCGCAGTTGCCACGGAGCGATCAGCGCTGCGCGAGTGCCTGCTGCTGGGCGCCGCCGGTGCTGAGCTCCGGAACAAGGACCACCCTCATGCAACGCATCCTCATACCGCTTCTCGCCTTCCTCGGCGCATCCTCCACGAGCGCGTGGGCCACGAACCAGTACGCGCTCGACGACGGGCTGCCGAACTCCGGGTTGACCTACGGGATCCCCGCCGACTACTGCTGGTTCCAGTCGTTCACGACGGTCGGTGCCACGGACGCGATCACGAGCGTGCAAGTCATGTGGCAGCCGGGCCAGATCCCCGCCGGCACCACGGTGCACCTGTGCGTGTGGGAGGACCCCAACAACGACCGCGACCCCGCGGATGCGATCCTGGTTCGCGACGTGACGGCCACGGTGCCGAACGTGAACTCGTACACCTACACGAACTACCCGCTGCTCGCGCCGGCGACCGTGAACGGCGGCTTCTTCATCGGGGCGTTCCTCACCACCGACGGTTCCCTCGGGACGATCTCCCTGCTCGACTACAACTCGGGTCTCTCGGGCCGCGCCTGGTTCGCCACGGATGCACCGAACTTCTTCGATCCGGCGCAGCTTTCGAGCGCCTTCTACAACCACATCGAGATCCTCGGCGCGGGCATCCACGGCGTGTTCCTGCTGCGCGCGGAGGGCTCCGGTACCACCCCCGCGGTGTACTGCAACGCGAAGGTCAACTCGCTGGGCTGCACGCCGCAGATCAGCTCGCTCGGCGTCCCGAGCGCGAGCTCCGGAGCCGGGTTCCTGATCCAGGGCTCGAACGTCCGCAACCTGCAGAACGGCATCCTGTTCTACGGGACGAGCGGGCGCGCGAGCACGCCCTTCCTGGGCGGGACGCTGTGCGTCCAGGCGCCGCTCCGTCGCACCGCGATCCAGAACTCGGGCGGCAGCGTCGGCACGGCGAACTGCACGGGCATCTACCACTTCGACTTCAACGCCTGGATCGCGAGCGGAGCCGACCCGATGCTCGTGGCAGGTGTTACCGTGAATTGTCAGTTCTACTCGCGCGATCCGGCCTTCCCGCCGCCGAACAACATCGGACTCACGGACGCGCTCGAGTTCACGATCGGCCTCTAGCCAGCCAGCGAGGGGGCTGCTCCACGGCCACCTCGCGCCTGTGCGCGGTCCGGACGAGCCGGATCGCGCGCAGGTCTTCCCGCCGCGGCGCGCCGGTGAAGGGCACGCAACAGCGCTCGAGGACCCGCCAGAAGCCGACGCGGTCGAGCGCGGGATTCACGAAGGGCGTCACGACGCAGTAGGCCGTGTTCTTCTCCCCGCGGTGGTGCCGAGCATGGTGAGCCGGTCCCTGCAGCAGCCGGGCGCCCCATGCGATGCGGACGAGGAGCGGCGCCCGCGACGGCGCATGGCACCACTTGTGGATCTGGTTCGCGTTCGCGCCCAGGAGGGCGAACACGGCCACGCCCGGGCCGAACCAACCACCCGCGATCGAGAGGAGGACCACGGCGAGCGCGGCGAGTGCGAGGTCCCACGAGCTCGCCAGCCAGCTCCGCGCCACGAAAGCCGACGCGTCGTCGTGGTGCAGGACGTTGGGCGCCACGATCCAGGGCCCTACGACCGGCGTCGTCACGGTGCCGAACGTGTCCTCGGCCCAGTGGACGAGTCCCGACACGAGGTCGACGGCGAGCACGGCGACGACGACCTCGATCACCCAGATCATCGGGGGCCGCCCTCCGCGCCGTGGGCGCGTTCGCGCTTCGCGATCCAGAACAGCGCAACGGCGAAGGCGATCGGCGGCCCGGCGAGGATGCCTCGCGCGAAGGCGCCGGGGAAGAACCACAGCGCGAGCGCTCCGGCCAGCGCCATGCACACGGCGCCCGCGAGCGGACGGAGCCACGCGGCCACGGTGGGGATCCACAGGCCGGCCAGGATGGCCAGCATGATCAGGTACGTCGTCGGCCCGAGCGACACGGCGTCGTGCAGTCCGTCGAGCACCACGAACCACGTCCAGAACCCGGCCCAGGCGAGGATCGCGAGGCGCAGCAAGAGCCGCGGCATGTCCCAGCGGGCGCGTTGGATCGGCATCGAGAGTCCAGCGTTCATCTCATTTCCTCCTCTTCTTCTCGGCGCTCGCGCGCTTCTTTCGCGGCGGACCGTCCGCCTCGGCGTCGATGCGTCCCTCGGCGACCAGGCGGCCGGCATCCCAGAGGATCGACTCGCGCCGGCTCGCGCCGATTGAACCCAGCTCGCGCCCGACGTTGGCGACCGTTCCGAGGCCGATGATGGCCCAGGCCGCGGTTTCCGCGTCGAGACCGCCCGGCGCGCCCGCCACGCGGTGCGCGCTCAGCTGGCGGCGCACGAAGGCGTGGAACTTCGCGTAGAGATCCTGCAGCGCCGCGCGGATCCTCGGATCGTCGGTCTCGCTCAGGCCCGCGAACACGATCCGGTGCAATCCGTACTCGCCCAGGTGTCGCGCCTCGTGCGAGAGAAGGCGCAGGAAGGCGCTCTCGCCGTTCCCAGGTTCCGCGAGGAGCCGCTCCCAGGTCCGCTCCGACGCGAGGTACACCCACTCGAGCGCCGCGAGGAACATCGCATGTTTGTCGGGCCAGATGCGGTAGAGCACGTTCTCTCCGACACCGCAACGCGCGGCGAGCTCGGCGCTCGTCAGGCGTCGGTAACCGAGCTCGGCGAATGCTCCCGCGACGATCGGGAGGAACTCGCGCCGCTTGTCTTCGAGGGTGCTCGGGCGGCCCATGGTTGTAATGTAAGCAAGCACTTCCACAATGTCAAGTGGAGGGCTTGGGCCAGGAATCGCTCGGCTCGCGGTCGCGGGTGTCAGGGGACGAGCAGGGGGGCGACGAGTGGCGCGCACAGCGGCCGCCCGTCGGTCGCGGCGAGCCCGCGGTGGATCTCGATGCGGTCCCCGGTGCGCCATCCGCCCGCGGGCGCCGGGACCTCCAGCTTTCCGCCGACGATCCCGGGCACGATCCCGAGCGGAGCGCCGGTGGAGCGGAACGCGAGCACGGAAGCCGCCACCGAGGCGGGATCCGGTTCTCCACCGACGAAGGCCACGGTGAACGTCGTCGAGGCCCCGATCGGCCGGCTCCAAGCCGGCATGGTCTCCACCGCGGCGAACAGCTCGGGCGGGAGCGCCGCGTCGCGGCCCGGCGCGAGCGCGAGCGGAGCGCCGAAGATGCCGGCGTCGACCGGTTCCGCGCCGGGCGGAACGAGGCCTGCGCCCACGGCGATCGAGCCGCGGCCGAGCCTCCAGTCCTCGCGCACGTCCGTCCCGGGCGCGAACCAGGAGCAGCGCGCCGGAACCGAGAAGGGGTCGGGCACGGGCTCGAGGCCGATCGAAGTGCCCGTCGTCGACGTGACCTCGCGCGACGCGCCATCGTCGGCGATCTCGAAGTCGTCGCCGATCGAGGCGCTCGACGCGGCGTCGAGGACGACGAGTCCCGCCGACAGCCCGGTGGCCGTCGCGAAGCCGATCGGCGCGCGCAGGAACGCGAGCGCGAGGGGATCGGACGCGACGACGCAAGCGTGGGTCTGGATCCCGCCGCTGGCTGCTCCCGCCAGGTACGACGCACAAGAGTGCGCGACCACGGGGACGATCGCGCTCTGTGCATCGCCAGCGGAGTTGCCCGCCAGGACGCAGTGGCTCGCGGCGATCGACACGTTGCCGAGCGACGCACGCAGGCCCGCGCCGAGGTTGCCGAGCAGCGCGGAACTCGCCACGGTCGCCATGCCGGCGAACGTCTCCGACGTCACGAGCACGCCGTCCTGCCCGTTCGCGCTGGCGACGATCCCGTGCAGCAGGGTCCGCGTGCGGCCATCGAGGTCCAGGTGGACACCGGCGCCGCGGTTGGCCCGCGCTCGCGAGCCGCGCACGAGCACGTCGGCCGACCATGCGGGCGTGCTCTCGTAGTCGACGTCGACGCGCAAGCCGTCGAGCCCGTTGCCCTCGAAATCACAGTCCTGGATGCGCACGTCGAAGAAGCCCCCCGGGGACGTCGGTCCCGGTGACGCTCCCAGGTGGCAGTCGACGCCTTCGTTGCCGTTCGAGCGAAAGCTCGAGCCGCGCACGACGAGGCGCGAGGTCGCTCCCGAAGGAGCCCACAGGTGGTTCAGGTCGAGACCCTCGTTGCCGTTCGCGTCGAAGGCGCAGGCTTCCAGCCACAGGTCGAAGGGGCCGTCGATCGACAGTCCCTCGAGTTGTGCACCGCTCGCCTCCACGCCGGCGAGCACGACCGCGACCACCGGGCTCGTGGAGATGTTCCGGAGCTTGATCCCGCGCTGGCAACCGAAGATGCGCAGCGAGCGCATCTCGACGCGGCGTCCCGTGTCGTCGAGCGCCGCGGGCACCGCCGCCGTGCCGGTGAAAGCGATCCCATCGATCACCGCGGTGCCACCCGGACCGCTCGTGACCGTCGTGATCGCTTGTCCTGGAACGCCCACGAGCAGCGTCTGCGCCTCCACCGGATCGCGTCGGCCGAGGACGAAGTCCGCACCGAACCCGCCGACGAGGTGGACGCCCTCGAACAACGGGATCGCGGCGTTCTGGACCGTGCCCTCGCTGACCCACACGCTGCCGCCGCCCTGCGAGTTGGCGATGAGCATGCCGAGCGCGAGGTCGCCGAACGCGGTCTCCGGGCTGGTACCGTCGCCGGCGTCGGGCGCGAGCGCGGGGTTCACGTAGACCGGAGGCCCGGTGTGCACGCGGAGGACCGGGCCGCTCTGCACCCACTCGCCCGTTCCGGCCGCGATTGCTGAATCGGGCATCGCCGCCACCGCGCGCAGCCCGAGTCCGACGTGGAGCTCGACGCCGTCCGGCACGCCCTCGAGGATCACGTGTCCCCTCGCCAGATCGACCGGATGCGCCGTGCCGGTGAACAGCGCGGCGCTGTCGGTACCGGCGAAGACGGCGCCCTCGATGCCATCCAGTCCGTCCGCGGGCACGCTCCAGTCGGCCCGCAGCCGAGCGACACCGCCGCACGCCGCGACGAGCCCCACGCTCCCGTGCGCGCTGGGCAGGACGGGCGGCGGAGGTCCGCCGCCGCCGCTGGCTGGCGGGCCCAGAGGGTTCTCGAGCGCGAGGCGGTCGCAGCCAGTGAGCGCGACCGTGGCGAGGGCGAGGGCCCGGATCCGGTTCCTCATCGGCGCCCGCTCACGGAGCCCAGGGAATCAGGAGGCCGTTCGTCAGGTTGAAGGTGCTCACGGTGCAGAAGGCCGCCGCGTTGCGGTACCAGACCTGGTAGGCGCGCGTGCCACCCGCGACGTTAGCCCCCTTGATGGAGATCGGCAGATCGCCCACGACCGGGTACTGCGACGTGCCGCTCACGTTCGTCTTCGTGCCCAGCCGGAGCACCGAGCCGCTCGCGCAGCGCAGGCCGTCGCCGAAGGCCGAGCCCAGTCCACCGTTCTGTTGCGCGGTCCCCTGGAAGTACAGCGCCGAGCTGTTCGGCATCTGGGTGCCGCCGAGCACGAGCGTGTCGGCCGCGATGCTCGCCGCGCCGACGGCGGTGATCCGTCCTCCCACGCCGAGCGAAGAGAGGCAGCCGGTCCCGCTGCCGGGCGCCGCGGTGTTGCCGCACGGGCAGGCCGTTCCCGTGCCGTCGCCGAAGCAGTAGCCGCTGAAGGCCGGCAGGACCCCGTCGAGCACCGTGTCCGCCGTGATCGACACGTTCGCGCGGGCGTCGCTGCCCAGGCCGGAACCGGGGGGGCCGTCGAAGAACACGTCGAACGTGCCGACCGGGACCACCGTGGCGTACTGCCCCGAGCCCGTCGAAGCCTCGCCGCACAGCGGCACCTGGACCAGCGTCGTGTGGTCGCGCACGTCGACGTCGGCGTTCGCGACTCCCTGGCCCTGGCCGTTGCGAATGGTGCCGGAGAGGATCACCCCGGCCTGCAGCGTGACGATGCCGAGGCTCGTGTTGGCGGCGACCGTGGACGGACCGATGTCGCGCGAGACGAGCCGCGTCGCGAGCAATGGACAGAACTGGAAGCGGTACGTGCCGGCCGGCACGACGAAGTCGACGAAGCCCGAGGCATTGCTGTCGTCACCCGGCGTGTAGAGCTTCGACCCCGTCGCGGTGTCGAACGTGTCGACGTCGCAGTTCGGCACCGCGATCCCGCCGCTGTTGCGCACGATGGCGGAGACCACGTAGCCCTGCGGCCGGACGATCGTGCCGAAGTTCACGTCCGACGTCGCGTTCAGGGCGATCGCGAGCGGAGCCAGCGTCTGGCCGATCACCCCGCTCGTGTCGATCCGCAGCTCGGTCGATCCGACCGGCGCGGCGAAGATGAAGTTCCCGAGCGCGTCCGTCTGGTCGTAGCGCAGGGTGGCATTCACCCCACCCGCGTCGAGGACGTCGAAATTGACTCCCGAGACACCCACGGCCGCGGAGTTGACGATCCTCCCGCTCAGGACCACGCCCGGGGTCAGGACGACGTTGCCGATGTTCGCGGTGCCCGCGACGGTCACCGGGTCCACGACCGTGATGAGTCCGCTGCTGGCCGGCGGCTGGGGGGGCTGGAACGTGATCTCGAAGGTGCCGGCCGGGATCGTCACGTGGAAGAAGCCGTTCGCGTCCGTTCCGGCGTTGACGAGGCTGACGCCGCCACCACCTCCTCCGGAGTTGCGCGCGGTGATGTTCACGCTCGCGACACCGAGTCCGTTCGAGCCGAGCACGCGCCCGTCGAGGAAATCGGCGCGTGCGAAGGGCGCGAGCGCCAGCAGGAGGAAGGGGGAGGCGATGGATCGGAAGAGCTTCATGGTGGGGATCGGTCCGGCTCGGGCGGAGAAGACCGGCGGAATGCCGGGGCTCTCGCGGGTGCGGTGCGCCTCCTGGGCAATCGGGGTGCCAACCTCCCGGGGCGCTCGGGATGGCCAGGGCGATGCTCCTGTGGAGCCCCGGTCCAGGACCTGGACTGCAGAGGGCCGTGGACGTCCAGGATCAAGACGAGATCAAGCCCTCGACAAGCGCCCACGGCCTGGCAGGGCCCTGCGGAGGGGGGAGCACCCCGGGCACGCCCCTTGCGCTCGCGGGTGGCTCGCACGAACGGCCCCTCCGCAGATGCCCCAACAGCCCGAACACCCCTCCGAGATCCGCCGCCCCTTGAGGATCCAGCTGCACAGCCACGACTCGTTCGGCCTCGGGCACCTCCGGCGGACGATGACGCTGGCGGACGAGCTGCGGCGCACGTTCGCGGGCTCGAGCGTCCTCATCACCACCGGGTCCCCCTGCGCGACCCACTTCTCGCACGCTCCGGGCATCGACGTCGTGAAGCTGCCCTCGGTGACCAAGGACGACCGCGGTACCTACGTCCCGCGCTCGCTGGGGGGCGAGATCGACCACCTCGTCGAACTGCGCCGCCGGCTCCTCCTGGAGATCCAGCAGAGCTTCGCTCCCGACCTCCTGATCGTGGACCACCAGGTCCTGGGCCTGGCCGGCGAACTCGATCTCGTCCTGCGCGTGGCGCGCGAGCACGGGACCCGGACGATCCTGGGCGTGCGCGACATCATCGACGCACCCGACGTCGTCGCGCGCGAATGGGGGCATCCGCGCGTCCGCCACGCGTTGGCCCACGAGTACGACCGGATCTGCGTCTATGGCGCGCCCGAGGTGTTCGATCCGCGCGAGCAGTATCCGATGCCTCCCGAGCTGCGCGAGCGACTCGAGTTCGTCGGCTACGTCGGACGTTTCCACGTGCCCGGTCACGTGCCGCGCACCCAGCGCGAGCGAGATCGCGTGCTCGTCACCGTCGGCGGCGGCGAGGATGGCGTCGAGCGCATCGAGACCTACCTCGACGCGATCGAGCTCGCGCCGGCCCACTGGGACAGCACGCTGGTGCTCGGCCCGCTGTTCGACGAGGAGCGCGCGCGCAGCATCAAGCGTCGCGCGCGGGAGATCCCCCAGGTCGAGGTGCAGCGCTTCCACGCCGACATGCCGCACCTCCTGGCGCAGTCGGACGCGGTCGTCGGCATGGCCGGCTACAACTCGGTGGTGGAGTTCCTGCAGAGCGGCGTGCCCACCGTACTCTGCCCGCGCAGCTTCCCGCGCCGGGAGCAGCTCCTGCGCGCCGAGCGCATGGCGGCGCTGGGCCTCGCCGAATGCGTGCCGTCCCCGGCACCCGATGCACTGCGCGCCGCTGTCGAACGCGCCTTGGCACGTGGACGTCAGGACTCCTGGCTGCCTCCGATGGAGGGGGCCGCCGGGGTCTGCAGGGTGGCCCGCGAACTGTGCGCGGCCCCGCGCGCGGCGCATGCCGCTCGAGGCCTTCGATGAGCACGCCCCGCGTCGCCTACTTGCTCAAGAAGTTCCCGCGCCTGTCGGAGACGTTCGTGCTCAACGAGATCCTCCAGCAGGAACGCCTGGGGACCGACCTCACCGTCTTCTCGCGACGTCCAGCCGACAACGAGCCGCGTCACCCCGAGTTCGCGCGGTTGAAGGCGCGGATCGAGATGATGGCCGCGCAGGACTCGATGGAGCCCTGGCTCGACATGTTCGCCGGAGACGAGGAGGCGCGGCGCCTCCTCGACCGGTTCGGCGCGCTGGTGCGCGAGCTCTCGGCGTACCACCACGCGCGCATGCCGGGCCTGTTCGCGGAAGCCCTGCTCTTCCTGCGCAAGGCGCGCGAGAACTCGATCGACCACGTCCACGTCCACTTCGCCACCGATTCGGCGATGGTGGCGATGATCGCGCAGGACCTCGGAGGCCCCGGCTACAGCGTCACGGCGCACGCCAAGGACATCTACCGCTCGACCGTGAACCCGGGGTTGCTCTCGCGCGTCGTCGAGCGCTCGCGGTTCACCGTCACGGTGTGCGACGCCAACGTCCGGCACCTGCGCGAGATCCTCACGCCCGCGGCCTTCGCGCGCGTCCGGCGGCTCTACAACGGCGTCGACCTGGAGCTGTTCCAGCCGCGGCCTGGGGTGGAGCGCGATGCGATGCACGTCCTGTGCGTGGCGCGCTTGGTCGAGAAGAAGGGCTTTCCGATCCTGGTCGACGCGCTCTCGATCCTCCGCCAACGCGGGATCCCGGCTCGCGCCACGTTCGTGGGCGAGGGCGAGGACCGTGCTCGCATCGAGGCGCACATCGCCCAAAGCGGTCTGCGCGACGCGGTGACGCTGACCGGCGCGCTCGACCAGGACGCGGTGCGCGAGCTGCTGGCGCGCGCGACCGTCATGTGCCTGCCGTGCGTCATCGGCGAGGACGGAAACCGCGACGCACTGCCGACGACCCTGATCGAGGCGCTCGCCTCCGGGCTGCCCTGCATCTCGACCCCCGTGACGGGAATCCCGGAGATCCTCGGCCACGGGACAGCGGGCGTGCTCGTGCCGGAGGACGATGCTCCCGCGACCGCCGACGCGCTCGAACTGCTCCTGAGGGACGGCACGCTGCGCGCCCGATTCGCGCAAGCCGGCGTGGCCCGAGCGCGGGCGTTCTTCGACGGGCGCCGGAGCGCGGCCACCCTGCGCACGTGGTTCGACGAAGTCGCCGTGCCCGCGGGAGTCGTGTGAGAGTAGCTCACGTCAACGCCGACCGCGGCATCGGTCCGGGTGCACGGAAAGGAGCCGCCGTCCACGTCGAGGCGATGCGGCGAGCCTTCGCCCGCGCGGGCTCGGAGGTCCTCTCGCTCGACCAGGCCGACGGGAGCGCGCTGCGCGAGCGCCTGGAGTCCGAGCACGCTTCCCGGCCTCTCCACCTCGTCTACGAACGCTACGCGCTCGGAGCCTATGCGACCGGCGAGTTCGCGCGTGCCCACGCCGTGCCGTACGTGCTCGAGGTCAATGCGCCCCTGCTCGACGAGGAGGCTCGTCATCGGCCCGGGCAGAAGAGCACGCACGATCCCGAGCGGGAGCGCGATCAGTTCGCGGGCGCATCGCGCGTGCTGTGCGTTTCGAGCGACGTGCAGAGCTACGCGCTCCTGCGTGGTGCTCCTCCGGCATTCACCGTGGTGCAGCCGAACGCGGTGGATCCCGAGATCTTCCGGCCGCGAACCGCGAACGACCCGTTGCGCGCCGAGCTCGTGCCCGAAGGACGCGTCGCCATCGGCTTCCACGGACGACTCCGGCCCTGGCACGGCTTCGACCGGCTCGTCGCGGCGTTCGGCCGGCTGGTGGAGCGCGGGCTGCCCGTGCACCTCCTGATCCTCGGCGAGGGCCCGTTCGAAGAGCACCTCCTCGGTCGTGTCGCCGCTGAGCGGATCACTCGCCTGGGCTGGAAGACCCACGAGGAAGCCGCGCGCGTCGTCGCCTGCACGGACGTATTGCCGCTCTGCTACGCGCCCGGCGAGCCGTGCTACTTCTCGCCTCTCAAGCTCCTGGAAGCGATGGCCTGCACCGCCGTGCCCGTCGTGCCCGCGTTGGGCGACCTGCCGCGCGAGGTCGAGCATGGCGTGGACGGGATCGTCTACGATCCGAAGGAACAGGACGCTCTGGAACACGTACTCGCCATGCTCGTGAGCGATGCCGGGCTGCGCGCGCGCCTCGGACGCGCAGCGCGTGCGCGCGCGGAGACCCGCACCTGGGCCGGGCTGGCGGCTCAGCTCCTCGATCGAGTCCCCGCGAGAGGCCTTGCGTGATCCAGAGGGCCATCGGGCGCCTTTCGGCCGGCACACGTGTCGGCCGGCGCTTCGTGCAGGACCTGCGCGCGCACGTCGTGCTGCTCGTGTTGGTTGGCCTGGCCACGCTCGCGACCGTGGCGCTCGAGATCCTCCGGCCGTGGCCGGTGAAGTGGATCGTCGACTCGGCCCTGACCCACGCCAAGCCCAGCCAGCATTCCGCCACCTACATCATCGGCTGGGGGGCGGCGGCTGCGCTCGGCATCGTGCTCCTCGACTCGCTGCTCGACTATCTCGCGGCCATCTGGACGGCGAAGGTCGGACAGGGATTCACGAGCACGCTGCGTCAGCGGCTCTTCGCGCACTTGAACCGGCTGTCCCCGCGCTTCCACTCGCGCCACAAGACCGGTGACCTGCTCGTGCGCGTCCTCGGCGACGTCCCGCTCGTGCGACAGATGCTGGTGGACGCGACCGTGGCCTTCGCCACGCGCACTCTCCTGATCACGGGCACGCTCGTGGCCATGGCGCTGGTGGACTGGCGGCTGACTCTGGCCGTCCTCGGCGTGGTGCCGTTGTTCCTGGTGCTCGTAGCGGTGCTCTCCAAGAAGTTGACGACCGCCGCGCGCAAGCAGCGCAAGAAGGAGGGCGAACTCGCCGACCAGGTCCACGAAGCCCTGGCGGCGGTGCCCACGGTCCAGTCGCTGGGCGCCACCGAGCGCATCGCGCGCGTGTTCGCCGAGCAGAACGGGCGCACGTCGCGCAGCGAATTCAAGGCGAGTCGCCTGTCCGCGCGCCTGACCGTCTCGGTCGAGGCGCTGTTCGGTTCGTGTGCAGCCGCCGCGCTGGGCTATGGAGCACTGCGCGTTTCGCAGGGCCTGCTCACGACCGGTGAGCTCCTGGTGTTCCTGGCGTACGTGCGCAGCCTGCTCAAGCCGGTGCGCTCGACCTCGAAGAACAGCGGCCGCGTCGCGAAGGCGATCGCCAGCGGCGAGCGGCTGCTCACGATCCTCGACGAGCCTGTCGAAGTCAGGAGCGGGGCCGCGAACCTGCGTCCCGCGGCCGCGCCGCGAGAACTGCGATTCGAGGACGTGCACTTCGCCTACGCGGATGGCGTGGACGCCTTGCGTGGATTCGACGCCCTGTTCCGGCGCGGCGAGCTGACCGGAGTCTTCGGCCGCAGCGGATCGGGCAAGTCGACGGTGGCGGCGCTCGCGGTCCGCCTCTACGACCCGACGAGGGGGCGCGTGCTGCTCGACGGCGCGCCGCTCGCCGACCACGATCTCGCGGCGCTGCGCGCGTCCTATGCGCTGGCTCTGCAGGACACCGTCCTGTTCGGCGAGACCGTGCGCGAGAACCTGTTGCTCGGACGCCCCGAGGCGACCGACGAGGAACTGTGGGTCGCCCTGCGCGCAGCCGGCGCCGACGCGTTCGTCGCGGCATTGCCGCAGGCGCTCGACACGGAGCTCGGGACGCGCGGCGGCGGCCTATCGGGCGGGGAGAGCCGCCGGCTCTGCTTGGCGCGCACGTTCCTCCGCCCGAGCGGTGTCCTGATCGTCGACGAGCCCTTCTCGGGTCTCGATCGCACGGGCGTCGAGCGCGTGATGGAGACGTTGCGCCAGCGGGCTCGCGATTCGATCGTGATCGTGATCGCACACGATCTCGACGACCTGTCGGCCTTCGACAAGATCGTGTTCGTGCGCGAGGGACGTGCCGAGGACGAAGGCACGCACTCCGAGCTCGTGGCGCGCAACGCCGCCTACCGCCGCCAGACGCGCAGTCTGTCGGAGATCGTGCCGTGACCGCTCTGCGCGAGTACGCGCGTGACGCCGGGATCCCCGAGCGAGCCGGAGATGTGGGACTGCGACCGCCGAGCGCCGAGGAAGCACTCGACATCGCGCGAGCCGCGCTGGTCCGGCCTGCCGGTCCGGAGCTGGTCGATGCGGTCTGGGAGCACGCGCGTTGGATCCCGCACGCGGTCTGCATGGCGCTGTTCCGCGTCGCCACGTCCGACGGACGAGACCTCCGGCTGTGCATCGAGCGTCGGGTGCGTCCGGTCTCTCGCGCGAGCAACGCCGTGTGGACCGCTCGGCTGGCGGAGCTCCTGCCCGGTCTGCATCCGCTGGCCGAGCTCGTCGACGGCGGCCGTGCCTGGTGGTTCCCGGCGGACCGGGCGCTTCCCGGCGCTCACCGGCTCCATGATCCGTTGCGGATCAGGCGGCTGCTCGCGCCCTGCGAGGCGTTCGCCGCGTTGTCGATCCGCAGGCATCGCTCGCGTTTGACGCTGCTGCGCTACAAGCCCGCGCAACGCGCCGTGCTGCGACTCGAGATCGCCGTGCGTGACGCCGATGGGCGTCGCAGCCGCGTCCCTCTGGCCGCTCGAGCCCTGGCTCCCCGCAGGGCACAGCGCGTCCTCGCGGCGCGAGCGCGTTGCCGGGCGTCGGCTGCGTTGGGGGCGCGTCTCATCGCTCAGGAGGACCGGAGCGGTCTCCTGATCGAGGAGTGGCTCGACGGCCGGGTATGCGGTCCGGACGACTTCAGCGGCGCGCACGACGCGGGGCGAATGCTGGCCGAGCTGCACGCCGAGCCTGCCCCCGGGCCCACGTCCACGCTCGACGGCGCTGAATTCCTCGACCTGTTCGAGGTCGAGCGCGCGCTCTGGACGAGAGCGCGTCGCATGGCCGCCCGCCCCGCGCTCGCTCCGGTCGCGCCGTGTTGGATCCACGGCGATGTCCACCCCGATCAGGTGCTCCGACGGACGGCCGGTTCCACAGCGCTCCTCGATTGGGACGCTCTGCGTGCGGGAGATCCGGCCGAGGATCTGGCCTCGTGGTGGGCTGATGCGCTGGCCGCGGGGGCGAGTGCGGACAGGGTGCTCGCGCTCCTGCTCGAGGGATACGCGAGCGGCGGGGGAGAGGCGCCAGATCGATCCCGGCTTCGTGCGTGGGCGGCGCGCGGGCTCGTGCAGCGCGCCGCGGCTTCGATCCGCCGCCTGGAGTCCGGTGCCGTCGACCGAGCTGCGAGGCTGCTCGACCTGGCCGAGGAGCTCACGCCGTGACCGCGCCGTTCGACTTGGCACTCGCCGTGCTCGAGCGCGAAGTGGGTGGCGATGCCGCTGCGCGAATTCTCCGTACCGAGGTGCGCGACGATGGTGGCCTGGTCCTGACCCTCGAGACGCCGGCGGGGTTCCGCTGGTTCGAGTGCGAGGGCGAGCAGCTGCGCGAGCTGAGACCGGGCGACGAGAAGCGCGTTCCGGCCGCACGCGAACTGTCGGCGCTGTGCGACCGGGGCGAGGCCGATCTCCTCTCCTGGCGCCCTGGACGCCGGATGGTCGCGCGCCTGAATGCCCGCTACGGCGCGCACGTCGTGAAGGCCTATCGCCGTGGCCGCGCCGTGAAGTCCGCACGACTGCATGCCGCCTTGCACGCGGCCCTGTCCGCGACTCCGAAAGGCGGCGTCCAATCGGGATTCCGCCTGCCACGCGTGCTGCACGCCGATGAGTCCGAGGAGTGCGTCGCCTTCGAACTCCTGCGCGGCCACGAGCTGCGCTTCGACGATCTGGGTGTCTTCCAACGCGTCGGGCAGGCACTGCGGCGGATGCAGGGCAGCGCTCCGGACACACGGCTCGAGGTCCACGGGCGCGCCGAGGAGTTGGCGCAGCTCGATCGGCACGCGCGGCGCTTCGTGCTGGCCGCGGGGAGTCTGCCCCCCGGCTGGCACGAGGCCCGTGCTCTCCTCGACGAGGTCGCTCTGGAGCCCGCCGCTTCGCACGTCGTCGCGCACCGCGACCTCCACGACGGGCAGCTCCTCGTCGAAGGTCGGACTGTCGCGCTCCTGGACCTGGATCTCGCCTGCCGGGCGGAGCCGGAGCTCGACTTCGCGAACCTGGCGGTTCACACGAGGCTCGCCGGATGGCTCGGCCTGCGCGGCGCGGACGACCGCAGCGCGCTCTCCGCGGTCAGGGCATTGCGCGAGGGGTTCGGTGTCCTGGAGGAGCGCAGCGAGCGCTTCTACTCGACCGCCAGCGCCCTGCGCCTCGCCCTCGTGCACGGCCTGCGCCCGCGCGCGCGGCTCGCGATCGAGCCGCTGGTCGATGTCGCACGCGAGTCCGCCGCGGAGATGCGCCGTGCGTGACGTGTTCCGCGCCCTGGCGGCGCTCCTGCTTCTCCTGGCCGCCTCGGCGCGGGGCCAGAGCCTGGAAGAGCTGCGCGTGGGCCAGTGGGTCGAGCTCAAGGGCGCGATCGCCGCCGACGGCGCCTTCGAGGCGAGCTCCGTGCAGGTGCTCCCGCCGGGCGACAAGCACGTCGTTCTCGGTGCCGTGACCGAGGTGAACGCGGGCGCGCAGACCTTCCGCGTCCTGGGCCTCGAAGTGAGGCTCGGGACGACCGTGCGCTGGGACGAGGGGCTGACCTTCGAGACCCTCGCCGTCGGTCGCCGGGTGAAGGTGGAGGGCAGCTACCGCGGCGAAGGCGTGTTCCTGACGCGCGAGATGGCGCCGCGCGAGGCCGGGCGCGATCGGATCGCGGGTCGCATCGACCGGCTGGCCACGGGTGCCGGTGGCTTCGAGGCGGACGTCATCGGATTCCGCGTGCGGCTGTCCAAGACCACCAAGCTCGAGAACAAGGAACCGCTCGGGGTCATCCCGCTCGCGGAGGAGATCCGCTTTCAGGTCGCTCAGGGCAAGCTGGACGAGGACGACTACGTGCCTGGTTCCATCCGCCTCGCGGATGGCCTGACCTTTGGCGCCCTGATCGAGACCAAGTACGTGCGCGAGGACAACTACGACTTGCGCGATGCACGCGATCGCGACGTGCAGAAGACGCGGATCACGGTCAGGCCGCAGTTCCTGTGGACTCCCAGCGAGCGATTCAGCGCGCTCTTCGCCCCGCGGTTCGAGTGGGACTACCGCGACGCGCAGAACGGCGCCGACGGCTGGAATTCGGACGTTCGCGTGAAGGAGCTGTGGGCCTTCGTGCGCGACATCGCTGGCACAGGGGTCGACCTCCACGTCGGCCGCCAGGACTTCGACGATCCGCGCGAGTGGATCTACAAGAAGGACCTCGACGCGGTGCGCGCGGTCTGGCGCGGCGGCGGCGTGCGCGTCGACGCCTCGCTCAGCGCGATGCTCGGGGAGACGGACAATCCGTACGACGGCGAGGCCGAGAACGGGATTCTCTACGTGTCCAACGACGATCCGAAGCGCCACCTCGCCGGCTGGGTCGTCGACCGTCGCGCGGGAGGGGACTTCGACTCGTATCCGATCTACTTCGGCGCGCGCATGTTGGGCGAATGGCTGCCCGCGACCAAGTCCTGGCTCGAGGGCAGCATCGTGCGCGGGTACGAGAACGACACGAACCTGCGCGGGTTCGGCCTCGACGTCGGCACGACATGGACTTTCCTCAAGCCTTTCTACATGAGCGCCGGTTGGGCGTTCGGCTCTGGTGACGACGGTGATTCCACGGCGACGGACGAGTCGTTCCGGCAGACCGGGCTCGAGCGCAACAACGGGAAGCTCGGCGGAGTCAGCTCGTTCCGCTACTACGGCGAGGTCGTGGACCCGGAACTTTCGAACCTGTCGGTGCTCACGTTCGGCGTGGGCACGCGCTTCACGCGCGATTCGTCGCTCGATCTGGTGTGGCACGGGTTCGACCAGGACACGGCGGCGGCCTTCCTGCGCCGATCGGACCTCAAGGCGAGTCCCGATGGCGTGCACACCCAATTGGGCCAGGAACTCGACCTGATCCTGGGCGTTCGCGACTGGAGCGGGTCGGACTTCGAATTCGTCCTGGGCTGGTTCGACCCCGGGGCGGCGTTCGTCGATCAGGACGACGCCTGGAAGTTGTCCTTCCAGTGGCGTTTCCGCTTCTGAACTTCGCCCAGGCGGCCGGGCGCTCGCGCGTCCATCCTCGTCGAGGAATCTCGTTGATCGCGGGAGCCGAGAGCCTGGCGTAACCTGTCCTGCGCCCAGAGGTGCCCGTGAAGTCGTTCGTGCATTGGAGAAGAGGCCGTCGAGACGGCGCGCGGAGAGTTGGCGCCGATCCTGCGCTGGTATCGTCCGCGACCTCAGTGCGCGCGGCACTCCATTGCGCGTCCTCCAGCAACGCAGACCAGAGCCACCCCGGTCGCCCGGCGTGAACTCCGCGCAGCGAGCCAGATCGATCGCCACGAGCCCCTGGACCTGGGCTTTCCTGGTCCAGGCCGTTCTCGTGCTCGCTCTGCGCAGCCCACTCGAGTTCGACATCGAGGGTCGCCGCGTGCACGGCGTCGCGGACGACATCTACATCACGGCCTGCTTCGCGCGCAGCCTCGCGCAGGGTGCTGGACCGGTCTGGTTCCCCGGCGCGGAACCGGTCGAGGGATTTTCGAGTCCCGTCCACGTCCTGCTGCTCGGCGCGGCACACGCGCTGCCGTTCTTCCGCGAGGACGACCTCGGGCTGTACACCACGGCCCTCGGCTTGGCCTCGCTCGCCATCGCATTCGGACTTGGCGCCTCGATCCGAGCGAGGCTGGCGTCCCGAGCCGGGCGGGGCGACGCGACGTCGAGCTCTCCGTCGAGGTCCGCGTGCGTCCTCGCGGCGTCGCTCGCGGCCGCGCCCGTGGCGATCACGTGGTGGATCGCGGAGGGATTCGAGGTGAGCCTCGTCCTGGTCGCCGCTCTCGCCGCGGTTCGTGCGGCGGTTGGCAGCATGGCACCCTTGCGTCGGGGTCTCGCACTCGGAGCGGTCGCGGCCGTCGCATCCTGGATCCGCATGGATGCCGTGCTCTACGTCCTTCCGGGATTCGCGGTGCTCGCGTTCGATCGCACCCAGCTCGACGCGCGACAGGCCTGGCGCGCGGTCCTCGCCGCGGTCGGCGTCCTGGCGGCCGCGCTCGCCATCCTGTTCGGCGCGCGGATCGCGATCTTCGGCGAGTGGATGCCGAACACGTACTACCTGAAGCTAGGTGGCTCCTCTCTCGTCGAACGTGTGCTGGCCGGCGTGCGGATGGGATGGGTGGCGATCCCGGTCGCCGTTCTCGCCGGAGGATGCGGCGCCGTCCTGCTCGTCCGGCGTTCCCTCGGAATTGCATCGGTCGCGGTCGGATCCCTCCTTCTCCTGCTGCCGCTCGGCGTCGCTTACTCCATCCACAATGGAGGCGACACGTGGCCCGTGCACCTCGGCGCCGACCGCTTCGCCTCCATCGGTCTTTCCGCAGCGGGCATGGCGGCCGCGATCTGGGTCCTGCTCCGGCCCGGGGCCCTGAGCACGGGGCGCCCGCTCGTCGCCGCGGTGACCTGTCTGGGCGCGCTCTGTTCGCCCGTGATTCCCACGCTCCTCGAGCCTCGACGCTCGTACCTCGAGCGCCTGTACGGAGGCGAATACGTGCGGAACGAGCAGCGCTGGTTCCGCCTGGGCCGAGCGCTCGAGCGCGCGACGCCTCCCGGGACGAAGATCACGCTCGGCGCCGCGGGTGCCCTCGTCTATGCGTCTCACCGCGGCGCGATCGACGTGCACGGCAAGTGCGATCGCGAGATCGCCCACATGCCCGTGCTGGACCCGCGTCGCACGCCGGGACACCAGAAAGCCTACGACGACTACGTCTTCGCGACGCGCGATCCGCAGGTGGCCGTCCGCGAGCCGCCGCCGTCGGCGATCGACCGCTACGTTCGCTGCGTCCTGGCTGGCGAACCGGTCTGGATCGTGAAGGGCGCGCACTGCGTCGTGTGGACAGAGTTCGACGGGCCTTGTCCGCCCTGAAGGACGCGTAGAGTCTCGCCTCGGACCGCATCGGTGCGCCGGTTCGGGCTCAGGGCACCACTACGACGGCGGACGCGTTCGTTGGGGCCTTCGAAGGCGACCCGATGCTCGAAGTCGTCAGCGCCTGCAGGCTCAGTGTCAATCCGACGTGGCTCGAGTCATTCGGTCGCTCCAACGCGCGCGGGTTAGGCGCACCCGCGCTTGCGAGCGAGGCACCCAGAGTGTGCTGCGCACCGAGGGCGAAGTCGCCGAACGGGCTCGAAGCCGGCGTCGCGAGCCGCCGGCCGCGCGTGACGAACACCACGGGCTGGCAGGCCAATCCACGGCGGATGCCTGGACCCACCGTTGCGCGACGGGGTCGGCCACCGTGGCGCGGCAACACGTGAGCGCCTTGGGGGAGTTTCCGGCCTGGCCCTCGCAGACTGTCGACGGAGAATCGGGCGTGGAGCGAGCCCGGATCCTGTGCACGGATGGCGCGGCATCTCGGGTCCTGGCGCACCGGGGGGTAGCCCCCCTACGATCGGCCTGGAGGTATGAGCATGAGGAAGAGTGCATGGCTGCTCGCACTGGGGCTTGTCGCCTGCCAGTCGAGCGGCAAGAAGGACGAGAGTCCGCCCCCGCCGCCTTCGCCGGCGCAGACGACGACCGCGGCCATCCCGATGGTCCCGGTTGCCGGTGCGCGTGCAGCGGAGGCGCCCCTGGCGAAGGCGGGGGACAGCGCCCGCACGACGGACGTGAAGCGCATCCTCAAGGCCTTCGCCGACGAGCAGAACGCGTGGATGGAACCGTATCGAGCGCTCAAGACCAGCGAGGAGCGCGCGGCCTACGCGGCCGAGAAGCCGCGCCCCAGTCCGGATCCGACCGCGAAGCTCCTGTGGCCGATCGTCGACGCCGAATCCAAGGACGACGCGAGCTTCACCGCCCTGGAATGGCTGGTGCGCAACGACCGCACGGGCACCGATCGCGCCGCGGAACTTCTCGTGGCGAACTTCCTGAAGGACGAGCGGCTTGCCAGCGTCGTCCCTGCGCTCGCGCGCGGCGAGAAGGCCGTGGAGTTGCTCGGGCGCGTCGCCGCCGAGAGCCCGCACCGCGCCGTGCAGGGCGCGGCAACCTACGAGCAGGCCTCGGCCCTGAAGGACGAGAAGGAATACGACGAGGCCAAGGTCGTCGCGCTGCTCGAATCCGTCCTGAAGGACTACGCCGACGTCCCCCGTGGCAAGAAAACCCTGGGCGACTACGCCAAGGGCGACCTGCGCGAGATCCAAGTGTTCGCCGTGGGAAAGGTCGCTCCCGACATCGTCGGCGAGGACATCGGGGGCACGCCCTTCAAGCTGTCCGACTACCGCGGCAAGGTGGTCATGGTCGATTTCTGGGGCGATTGGTGAGGCCCCTGCCGGGCCATGTACCCGCACGAGCGGTCGCTCGTGGAGAAGATGAGTGGGAAGCCCTTCGCGCTGATCGGCGTCAACAGTGACTCCGACCGGGACAAGGTGAAGAAGGTCATCGAGGAGAAGGGCATCACTTGGCGGTCCTTCTGGAACGGCGGCAGCACCAGCGGTCCCATCTCGACGGACTGGAACATCCGCGGGTGGCCGACTGCCTACCTGATCGACGCCAAGGGCGTGATCCGCTGGAAGTCGGTCGGCGTGGACGAGAACGTCCTCGACGCGGAGATCGAGAAGCTCATGAAGGAGGTCGAGGGCGGATCGGGCTGATCGCCACGACTCCTCGAATCCGAAGCGGGCGGCGGAGCACGGGTTCCGTCGCCCGCGCCGTTTCCAGCAGGCTGCTGCGCGCGGCCGCGAGTCCCGGATCCAGAGTGCCGACACCACCGGCGCAGTGTGCCTGGATGCGAAACGGGCGCACGGCACTCGGATCGCGAATGCCGTGCACCCTTGGTCTCGCTCGGAGACCTCGCTCGACACGGACTTCAATTGCCCCAGTTGATCGCCAAGCCGTTGCTCGTGTTCGAGTGATTGCCACACGGTCCCGCGAGGTTGCGGTACCAGACCTGGTACACGAAGGCACCGCCGCCCGCCGGCACTCCGCCCGCGACGTGCAGGAGCGGATCGCCGATCTGCCCGTAACCGAAGGTCGCATCGCCCAGGAAGTCGACCTGACGCGTCGCGAGTCGCACCTGCGTTCCGCCGGCGCACAGGAGACCGTCGTTGAAGGCGGAGCCGAAACCACCGTTGACCAGGGAAGTGCCCTGGAAGAACAGGCACACCGAGTTCGGCGGCATGTCCTGGCACCGCAGCAGGACCGAGTCGAGGGTCACGCCCGGAATGCCCGTCGCGTCGAGCAGCGCGCCCGAGGCGTTCGGCAGACCGGCGCAGCCGTGGTCGCCGCTGCTCGCATTGTTGCCGCACGGGCACGGCTCGCTGCCCGGATGTCCGTCACCGGAGCAGAAGGCGTGCATCGAGTAGCCGTGCGGCATCACGACGAAGCGGACCCACAGGACGTCGTAGGGGCCGGTCTTCGCGAGGTGCATCTGGTTCGAACGCGCGAAATCCGTGATCGAGAAGGTGAGATCGGCACCCGGCAGGGAAGAACCGCTGGCGAGCACGTCCGGGAAGTCGAACACGTTGCCGTTCCGGTTCGCGTCGTCGACGGGGCTGGCCTGATTGCTCGCGAGGTTGTAGTCCGTGATCGCGAGGTAGTAGGTGCCCGCGGAGAACATGCGGGTCAGGCTCGACTGGGCGGAAGGCGGGCCGCTGGCGTCGTCGTTGCCGAACGTGAAGAGCGGCAGGAGGGCGGAGTCGTACACCCACAGGTCCGTGTTGGTCGCATGACCCTCACCCGTGGTCGAGATCGTGAGCATCCCCTCGGTGAGGACCTGCGGGAAGTCCACGGGCGTCACGATGTTCGAGGAGAGGACGACGGAGTAGGGCGCCGTCGTCGCGGGCGTACCCTCGATGCGGTAGTAGACCTCCTCGGCGCGGCCGAATCCGTACCACTCGTTGAAGCGCGCCGGGGTCGTCCTCGCGAAGCTCGATTGGATCGGGACCTCCAAGGAACCGATGACGCCGTCGACCTGATTGCGACCGCACAGGGTCCCCGTGTGGCCGGGCGTCATCGAGTTGATGAACAGCCGGTGGCGGTAGATCCCGAGCGGGAGCGCGCAGGTATTGATGCGGAACGTGTCGGCCGTGTCCGCGAGCGGCGACCCCGGTGTCGTCGAGGCTCCCATGGTCGTGCCGGAGAGCCAGTCCGCCGAGTGGATGCAGTGCACGACCGTGGCTTCCGCCTTCGTGCTGTTGGGCTCCAACTCCACGTAGGCGGTTTGCGCAGAGACCCCCGAACTCAAGGCGAGACCGATCCAGGCGATGGTCGGAAGCGAGAGGAACGATGTGGTTTTCATGACCAGTCCTCGTGCGGAAGCGAGTTGGGAAAGTGGCGGGTTGGGAGGCCCGTGAGCGCCCCGTGCGCTCGTTCGCTGTGGGGGGAATCGCGCGCGAATGGTCGAATCCTAGGACTGCGGGCACCCTGGGCGAATGCGCCGATGGGGAGGGCCGTGCCACAACTTGTGGGTAGCGCGAGCGCGGACCTTCGCGCATGCGACCGCTGCCGCACTCTGCGAGTTCCTGGCGCTGCCGAGGCCGATGCGTGCAATCCAGTCGCCGTGCCCGCGGTCGTTCAGCTGGGGGCGATCGCAAGGGTCGCGCTCGAGCAGTCTCTCCAGCACCACGCGGAACGACGGGGGGACACCCGGGTCGCCAGGCGCACCGCGAACCAGGACCTCAGGCCTGCCAGTCGACCTGCCAACCGTTCGTCAGGTTGAAGGTCGACGGCGAGCAGTAGGTCGCCGCGTTGCGGTACCAGCACTGGTAGTAGCGCGTGCCCGGCGCGAGGACCTGGCCGCGCGAGGAGATCGAGGCTTCGCCCGCCTCCGGGTACTGCGATGCGCCAGCGAAGTTCGACTTCGTGCCGAGACGGATCACGGCGCCAGCCGCGCAGCGCAGGCCGTCACCGAAGGTAGCCAGGGTCTGCGTCGTGCCCTGGAAGTAGAGTGCTGACGAGTTCGGCATCTGGCGGCCGGTCAGCACGACGGTGTCGGTCGTGATCGAAGCGCGGCCCATCGCGGAGAGCGTGCCGCCGACGCCGAGGGAGTTCAGGCAGCCCCCGCCTCCCACGCTGTCGTTGCCGCAGGGGCACCCGACGTTGCCGTAGCAGTAGCCCGTGCCGACGCTGCAGGTGCCCACGAACACGCACTCGACCCACTCGGGGTGGTCGATGAACGGGTTGCGGTTCGTCTGGAAGCTCGCGACCACGTCGTTGCGGTCGCGCTCCTTCGAGTCGGGCAGGTCCTCCAGGTGCCACTGGAGCAGCACGGAGCGGATGCCCATGTACGCGACGGGCAGGTTGCTTCCCGTGTTCGACGCCGCGATCAGCGCCTCGTCGTCCGTCAGGATCAGGTTGGGTTCGGCGACGCCCGTCGTGCCGTGCGTGCCGCCCTCGTAGCGGACATCGAGGTAGAGCAGCGCGCGTGCGACGTCGCCGCGTCGGCCGCGCCACGTCTCCCACGATCCCGAGGACCCGGAGCCCGAGCGCCAGTTCGAATTGCCCGGATAGAGTCCGCTCCCGCCACCCTCGCCGTTGGTGAGCACGGTCGTCCGCTCCGAGCAGCCCGAGGAACAGAAACGATAGGGCAGGTTGTTGCGCGAGCTGTTGTAGCCGCTGTCGCAGAGGAACAGCGCGTGGCAGTCGGTGTACGGGTAGTTCGTCGTGCCGTCGTTGGGATAGCCGTAGCTGTTCGGCCAGGTGTGTTCGCGGTCGTAGATGCCGACGCCGCCGCCCTGCTTCGGCAGCGACTGGTTCTTGTAGAGGTCCACGATGTTCGCGGCGTTCGCGGGGTCCTGGTCGGCGAGCTCCAGGATGTTCCAGGTGTCCGTCGATCCCGACGTGTAGGGGAACCTCACGTGGTCGTCGATCACGCCATGCAGGCTCGTTCGGAGAGTCAAGGGCGTGGAGGCATCGATCCCCGTGTAGTAATTCGGGGGAACCTGGGCCGCGGCGGAGGGGGTGCACAGGAACAGGCCGAGGGGGAGGAGGGACTTCACACCTCTAGCCTATGCCAGAGCACGACTTGTGGGCGTGGCATCCCCAAGCTGGGGTGTGTTTTCGGCCCACCCCGTTGCGCCGCAGGTCCTCGGATTGCCTCCCGAGACAGCCCGGGGCGCTCCAAGGCGCGGCGAGCCCGTCCACCCCACCTGGAGGATTCCCAGGGGGGAGCGGATGCCCTCGTCTCCTCCGTTGACGCCGCGCGCGCCGCGGAAGGATGATCCGCGACCCGCATGCGTCCCACAGCCGCTCTGTTCACGCACGAGTACTTCCGGACGCCCTTCGCCAAGACCGCCCACGGGCTGGTGCGAGGTCCGAGCCGGTACGAGATCGTCGCGCTCGTCGACCGCGTGAGCGCCGGGAAGGACGCCGGCGCCGAACTCGATGGGCGCCCGCGCGGCATCCCGACCTTCGCCACCCTCCCCGAGATGTTCGAACGCCTCGGGCGGCGCCCGGATCACGTCATCGTCGGCATCGCGACGTCCGGCGGGGTGCTCCCGCCGGAGATGAAGCTGCTGCTGCTCGACGTCGTGCGGCGGGGCGTCGGGGTCGTGAACGGTCTCCACGAGTTCCTTTCCGACGACGCCGCGTTCGTCGCGGCGGCGGCGGAGAGCGGGGCGCGCATCGTCGACGTGCGCAAGCCCAAGCCGCGTCGCGAGCTCCATTTCTGGTCGGGCGCGATCCGCAGCGTGCGAGCGCCGCGAATCGCCGTGCTCGGCACGGACTGCGCTCTCGGCAAGCGCACGACGTGCCACGTGCTGGTGTCAGCGTGCCGCGAAGCGGGCCTGGCCGCCGCCATCGTGCACACGGGCCAGACCGGCTGGCTGCAGGGGATCGCGCACGGCTTCGTGCTGGACACGACGCCGAACGACTTCGTCAGCGGCGAACTCGAGCACGCCGTCGTCGAGTGCGATCGGGACCTGTCCCCGGCGGTCATCTTCCTCGAGGGCCAGTCCGGTCTCCTGAACCCGAGCGGCCCGTGCGGCGCCGAGCTCCTGCTGTCGGCCGAGGCGCGGGGAGTCGTGCTGCAGCACGCCCCCGGGCGTCGATTCCACGAGGACCAGGAACTGCTCGAGAACGAGATCGCTCCGCTCGCGAAGCAGATCGCGCTGATCGGGATGTACGGCGCGCGCGTCCTGGCGATCAGCCTGAACGACGAGGGTGTCGAACCCGCCGCGCGCGAGTCGGTGCGCTCCGCGGTCGAGCGCGAGACGGGCCTCCCGGCCTTCTGGCCGCTGCACGAAGGCGCCTCGCGAGCCATGCCCGCGCTGAGGGCCTTCCTCGGCTCGACGGAGCGCCGATGAGGATCTCGCGCGTCGAGCTCGAACTGCTCGATGTCCCGCTCTCGCGCCCGTACGCGATCGCGTACCTCGCGACGGACGCCGTGCAGATCGCGCGGATCCGCGTCGTCGCCGAGAACGGATTGGCCGGGCACGGCACGGCCTCGCCTGTTCCCGAGATCACGGGCGAGACATTCGAAGCTTGCGCAGCGTCGCTCGCCTGGCGCGAAGCGCTCCTGGGCCGAGATCCGCGCGAGCTGCCCCTGCTCCTCGGCGAGTTGGCGCTGGCACTGCCGCGCGCACCCGCCGCCCGCGCCGCGCTCGACATGGCCCTGCACGACCTTTGGGCGCGGATCCAGGGACGTCCCCTCGTGGACCTGCTCGGGCGCCAGCGAACGTCCCTCGAGACCTCGATCACGATCGGCATCAAGCCGCTCTCGGAGACGTTGGAGGAGGCCGACGAGTACGTGGGCCGCGGATTCCGCGCGCTGAAGGTCAAGATCGGCGAGTCGTTCGATGCCGATGTCGAACGGCTGGTGCGATTACGCGAACGCGTCGGCCCGGCGCTGGCGATCCGGGCCGACGCGAACGTGGGCTACCCGCCGCCTTCGATCGAGCGCTTCTTCGCCGCCACGGAGCGCGCGCGGGTGGAGTTCCTGGAGCAACCGGCCCCGCGCGAGCACGACGAGGAGATCCGCCGCCTGCCGGAGGCGATCCGTCGCCGCCTCGCGGCCGACGAAAGCCTGCACGACGAGGCCGATGCGCTCGAGCTCGCTCGTTCGCCCCGGCCCTACGGCATCTGGAACATCAAGCTGATGAAGTGCGGGGGGATCGCCCCCGCGCTGAGGATCGCGCGGATCGCGCGCGAGAACGGGATCGAACTCATGTGGGGCTGCATGGACGAGAGCGTGATCGGGATCGCTGCCGCGCTCCACGCGGCCTACGCATCCAGTGCGACGCGGACTCTCGACCTGGACGGGAGCTTCGACCTCGCGCGCGACCCGGCGCGCGGCGGGTTCGATCTCGTGAACGGTCGCCTCGAGACGCTGGACGCTCCGGGACTCGGCGTGGAGCTCGCGCCATGAGCGCCCGACGGAGCCGCCGGCAGGTGCTGAGCGCCGCGGCGTGGGCACCCGCGGCCTGGGCCCTGGGTTCTTGCGCGGCCACCCGGCGCATCGAGCGCTTCGACCTCGTGGTCACGGGCGGCACGCTGGTCGACGGCACCGGCGCGGTGCCGCGCATCGCCGACGTGGCCGTCCGCGAGGGGCGCATCGCCGCGATCGGGCAAGTCGATCCCGAGCAGGCCGCGTTGCGCATCGACGCCCGCGGTCTCGCGGTCGCTCCGGGCTTCGTGGACATCCACAGCCATTCCGACCGCAGCATCCTGGACGTCCCGACGGCGGATTCGCGCGTGCTCCAGGGCTACACGTGCGAGATCACCGGCAACTGCGGCGGTTCCGTCGCGCCTTCGATCCCAGGCGCGAAGCGTCCGTTCGCTGGCGTGGCCGACTACCTGAAGGCCCTGGAAGAGTCGCGTCCGGCGATCCACCAGGCATTGCTCGTCGGCCACGGGACCTTGCGCGAGCGGCGGGTCGGGGAGGTCGACCGCCGACTGACGGCCAGCGAGCTCGCGACCCTGGAGCTCGACGTGGAGCAGGCGCTGGCGGATGGCGCGGTAGGCCTCTCGAGCGGGCTCGAGTACGTGCCGGGCATCTACGCACCGGCGGAGGAGCTGCGTGCCCTGGCCAAGATCACGGCGCGACGCGGGCGTCTGTACGCGTCGCACATGCGCAGCGAGGATCGCTACCTCCTCGAGGCGGTCGACGAGATCCTGGAGCTCGCGCGGACGAGCCGATCGCGCGTGCAGGTTTCGCACTTGAAGGCCTGCGGCACGCGGAATTGGCCGAAGATCGACGTCGCCCTGGCGCGCATCGAGGCTGCGGCGACCGGTGGATTCGACGTGCGCGCCGACATGTACCCGTACACGGCGTACTCCACTGGGCTCACGATCCTGCTCGAGAAGTGGGCGCGCGACGGGGGTGACGAGGCGATGCTGGCGCGCCTCGCGGATCCGGCGCAGCGAGCGCGGATCCGCGCCGAGCTGATCGACCACGTCGACAACGAGCCCGGCGGCTTCGATCGCATCGTGATCGCGAGCCAGCTCGAAGGCTCGAACGGCGCTTTCACCGGGCTTTCGATCGCCGAGATCGGGGCGCGCACCGCGCGCGAGCCGGTGGACGCGTTCCTCGCGCTGCTCGAGAGCGAACGCGGCAGCGTGTCGTACGTGGGACACGCGATGCAGGAGAGCGACGTCGCCAAGGTGCTCGCGCACCCGCTCGTGTGCGTCGGCTCCGACGGTTACGTGCAGGCCGCGCACGGTGACACGACCTCGAAGCCGCACCCCCGCAGCTTCGGGACCACGGCGCGCGTGCTCGGTCGCTACTGCCGCGAACTCGGTGCGTTCGACCTCGCGACGGCGGTGAAGAAGCTCGCCGCCATGCCCGCGGAGCGCGCCGGCCTCGTCGAACGCGGCCGAGCCCTCGCGGGCTTTCATGCCGACCTCGTCGTCTTCGATCCCGTGCGGGTCTCCGATCGCGCGACCTTCGCCGAACCACGCCTGCCGCCGGTGGGGATCGAGTGGGTGATCGTCGCGGGCCGCGTGGTCGTGCGCGGCGGCGAGATCACCGGGGAGCGCCCGGGTTCGGTGCTCCGCGCCGGTTGAAGGTCGGCGGTCTTCAGTTCCCGCGATTGGCGCCCAGGCAGTACTGTCGGCATCAGAGGCGCGGGCCGGAGCCCCGCCAGGAATCGTCGTGCCGCGAACCCGGCCCGACGGAGAGAGAAGCTGCCTCGATGCGAACCAGCGTGTCCACAGTCCGAACCGTGCTGTTCCTCCTCGCGTCGTCGATGTTCGGCGCGCGGGCGTCGGCGCAAGCGCCGGTGCCCGACCTGACCCGCGGCGGCGTGCCCGACAAGTCGCACGACTGGAACCTGGGTCCGACCGGGGCGCGCGGGTGGATCGCCGGCAAGAGCTGCGCGACGCTCGACGCGCGGCAGATCCTCGTCACGAGCGTAGACCCCGGTTCGCCGGCCGAAGGGGTGCTGAAGCCCGGAGACGTCATCGTCGGGGTCGACGGACGGGAGTTCACGAGCGACGCTCGCCGGGCGTTTGGTGGCGCGATCACCGAGGCGGAACGAACAGTGAACCGTGGCAACCTCCGGGTGCTGCGCTGGCGCAAGGGCAAGACGGAATCCGCGACGTTGCAGCTCGCGGTCATGGGCGATTACGCCGACACGGCACCCTACGACTGTCCAAAGTCGCGAAAGATCCTCGAGCGTGCCACTCGGCATCTCATGGAGGTGGAGCTCGAGGATTCGGTGCCCGGCGCCGTCAACGCGCTCGCGTTGCTCGCGACCGGCCGGCCGGATTGCATCGCGCGCGTGAAGCCGTTTGCGCGCCGCGTCGGGCCGAAGGACCTGGACCTGACGCTCCAACCCGGGATGTTCGCTTGGCCTTGGGGATTCACGAACCTGTTCCTGACCGAGTACCACTTGGCCACCGGCGACGACTCGGTCCTGCCGGCGATTCGGGAGTATTCGAAAGAGATCGCGAGCGGACAGAGTTCGGTCGGCACCTGGGGACACGGCATGGTCGTGCCCGGACGCGGCCCCGCGTTGGGTGGCTACGGCGCGGTCAACCAGTCCGGCACGGTGTGCTGGATTTCCCTGATCCTCGCCGAGAAGTGCGGCCTGAAGGACGCCGTGGTCCGCCAGGCCATCGAGAGATCCCAACGATTCTTCGGCTTCTACACGGGCAAGGGCAGCATTCCGTACGGCGACCACGCGCCCTACCACGTCCTGCACGACAACAACGGCAAGAACGCGATCGTCGCGCTGGGCTTCGACTGGCTCGAGGACGGAGCCAAGACCCGGTTCTTCGCGCGCATGTCGACGGCGTCCTACGACGAGCGCGAGCTGGGTCACACGGGCAACTACTTCGGCTTCCTCTTCGGTCCGCTCGGCGTCGCGAGCGTGGGACGCGAGGCGGTCGCTCGCCACCTGAAGGAGCAGCGCTGGTTCTACGACCTCGCGCGCCGCGCCGACGGCAGCTTCGTCTACCAGGGCGGGGCCGGGGAGGACGACTCGTATGCCGGCTGGGACACGACGGGCGCCTTCCTCCTGACCTACGCGTTGCCGCACCAGGAGCTGTACTTGACGGGGAAGGGCGCCGACGCGGCGAACGCGCTGAAGGGCGCCGAGCTCGACGCGACGATCGAGGGCGGGCGCGAGTTCGACCCGTGGCACATGGACGACGGCTACCGGACGCGGAAGACGAGCGAGCTCCTGAAGTCGCTCGGCAGCTGGTCGCCGGCGGTCCGCTACCGCGCGGCGAAGGCCCTTGCACTGCGCCAGGCCGATGTCGTCCAGGAACTGAAGGCCATGCTGAAGAGCGGCGATCTCCCGTCGCGCTACGGAGCCTGCCAGGCCCTGGAGTACCTCGAGGGCGCCGGCGCGCCGGCCGTCGACGCGCTGATCGACCAGCTCGCCCACGAGGACACCTGGCTCCAGATCCGGGCCGCGTGCGCGCTCGCGGGGATCGGCAAGCCGGCACGCAAGGCGCTGCCGGAGCTCCTGAAGCTGGCGCTGGCGCCGAGCCCCGGCGATCCCCGTCACACCACGAGGCGTTACCTCGGGCTCGTCCTGTTCCTGAACGGATACGTCGACGGAGGACCGCGGCGCGGACTTCTCGCGGACGGAATCGAAGGCGTGGACAAGGAGACCCT
Source organism: Planctomycetota bacterium (assembly GCA_026692665.1). Classification (GTDB taxonomy): domain Bacteria; phylum Planctomycetota; class UBA1135; order UBA1135; genus JAEUHZ01. The sequence continues at coordinate 55,111 of JAPLOF010000013.1, read as the reverse complement.
ACTGGCTGCGATCCGCGCGATGCTCGAGACGGACGACGGCCTGGTGCGCGCGCAGGTGAGCTCGGTGTACGGAAAGCTCGACGAGGAACAGCTCGACCGCCTGTGGCCCGACATCCTGCGGGCCGTGCAGGAGCGCCCCCCGAGCGGCGAGATGTTCGCCGAGGAGATCCGTGTCGCAGGACTCCAACTGCTGGCGAGCCACCGCGTCCGGGAGGGAATGCAGGCCTGCGTGGACTACGCGCGCAACCAGAACCAGTGGGGCAGCGAGAACCGCATGGGCGAGATCCTGAAGTGCCTCGTGCCGTACGGCGCGCACGCGCGGGAACTGCTGCCGGAGTTGCGCGAGCTCGCGGCCTACTGCCGCGAAGAGCAGGACTTCCCCGACGACTGCAAGCAGAAGAAGGTCGCGGCCGTCGAGGCGGCCATGGCGGCGATCTCGGCCTCGAAGGAGCGCCCCGATCTGCGCAGCATGGCCCCCGCTGCGCCTTCGAAGAGCGCGGGCGCCGCCCGCCGGCTGAAGGTCTTCGTGCTCGCGGGCCAGTCCAACATGGAGGGGCCCGCCGTCGCGGACCTCGATCCGTCGTGGGACCCCAAGGACTACAACGACGGACGCGGAACGCTGGAGCAGGTCCTGAAGGTCCCCGCGAACCGCGCGCGCTATCGGCACCTCGCGGACGCTCGCGGCCAGTGGACCGTGCGCAAGGACGTGTGGGTGCGCTACCAGCTGGAGGACGGTCCGCTGAAGTGCGGCCCGCTCGCGCCGGGGTTCTCGCCGCACGGCGCGCACCACTTCGGGCCCGAGCTGCAGTTCGGTCACGTCGTGGGGGACTGGCTCGACGAGCCCGTGCTGCTCGTCAAGACGGCCTGGGGCGGCAAGAGTCTGTACGTCGACTTCCGGCCGCCGTCGGCCGGCGGCGAGGTCGGGCCCTACTACACGAAGATGATCGCGGAGGTTCGCGACGCGCTGGCGAACGTCTCCCGCGACCTGCCCTCGCTCGACGTCGCCGGCTGCGATCTGGCCGGATTCGTCTGGTACCAGGGCTGGAACGACGGGTGCGACCCGGAGCACGCGGTCCCCGAGTACGAGGAGAACCTCGTCCACCTGATCCGCGACGTGCGACGCGACTTGGGAGCGCCGAACCTCCCGGTGGTCGTCGGCGAGCTCACGGGGCCCTGGGTGAAGGCGGAAGGCGAGTGGGACGCGCTGCGGAAGGCGCAGGCCGCCGCGGCCGCGCGACCCGAGTTCGCGGGCAACGTGAAGTTCGTGGCGACGCACGATTTCGTGCGAAAGCCCGAGGATTCTCCGCACCCAGAGCACGGACACCACGAGTTCGGCAACGCGGAGACGTACTTCCTGGTCGGCGATGCGCTGGGCCGGGCCATGAAGGAGCTCGGACGGGTGAAGTCGCCCAAGTAGAGGCGGCGAGCTCCGGGGGCGTGTCGATCCCCGCGGCGCCCGTGATCGCGGCGAGAGGACTGGATTCGCCCCGACTCTCGCAGAAGAATCGGCGGGCATGAGCCTGATCCCGAACTCGAACGTGGCCCGCATCGGGGCCGTCCTCGTCCTCTCCGTCCTATCCGCCTGCAGGTCGACGGGCGGCAGCGGAGCGGCTGCGTGCCCGGCCACGCTCCCCAGCGCGGACCGCGCCGCGATCGTCGCCAACGACGGCGCGTGGTTGAAGGCCCTCCGCGCGGCGGATTGGACGGCCGCGGCGGCCACTTACACGAAGGACGCGATGCTCCTGCCTCCGAACGGGCCCGCCGTCACGGGACGCGACGCGATCCGCGCGTGGTTCGTGGCCGGCCCGCCGATCGTCTCGATGGAGATCGAGGAGCTGGAGATCGAGGGTTGTTGCGACGTCGCCTATCTTCGCGGCACGTACCGCCTCGCGGTGAGCCCGCCCGGCCTCGGCACCATTCGCGAGAAGGGCAAGTACATCGAGATCCACCGCAAGCAGGCCGACGGGACCTGGCTGAAGTCGCACGACATGTTCAGCTCGGACGATCCGGCCCCGAAGTAGGGGACGGGGGTCGGCGATCGTGCCGATCCCGGACGTCGGTCACGCATGCCCCTTCGTCGTCCGGGTGTTCGAAGGTCCGGCCCGAGCCCACCCGGCCGCGTGATCTCAGGGAGTCCTGCGCGTGCGTTGCCCTCGATTCCCCGTCACCATTCCGTCGAGCTTCGTAGAGTCCCACCGCGAACGGGATCGCGGCCGGGCCCGCGTTCGCGATCTGTCTACCCGCGCTTGCCCTGGATCGCTGCATGAGCACCCTCGCACGACTCGTCGTCCACTATCCACGCTCGCGCGGTGGAGTCTTCCTGCGCGGGGAGCGCGCTCCGCTCGACTGGGCTCGTGACAGGGAACCGGACTCCGTCTCGGGGGACGAGTCGGTCTTCGAGGTCGCGATCGAGCCCGGGGAGACGCTCGAGTGCAAGCTCGTGCGCGCCGACGGCGCCTGGGCGGCGGGGCGGAATCTCGTCCTCGCCGCCGGCGACGATCTCGAGCTGCGTCCGTCGTTCGGCCCTCGACCACGTGCTCGCGGAGCTGTGGTCTCTGGGAGCCGTGCAGGAGATCATCGTGGTCTCGATCGAGACCACGACGCGCCGGCTCGACCGCCTCGGACCCGTGCCCGATGCGGACCATGGCGGCGGTCGCGCCGAGGACCATCTGGCGGCCATGGTCGGCGAGCTCAAGCCGCACGTCGACCGGACGCTGCGCACGCGGACCGGACCGAAGTCGACGGCGCTCCTCGGGAGCTCCATGGGCGGGCTCTTCTCGTTCTACGCGGCCTGGAAACGCCCGGACGTCTTCGGCTCCGCCGTCTGTCTTTCCAGCTCGTTCTGGTGGGCGGACCGCTGGGCGATCCGTCACGCGCAGTCGGGCACCTGCCCCTCGCCGCGACCCCTGCTCTACATCGATTCGGGCGCGGCGTGCTCCGCGCTCGATCGCGACGCGAACGCGCGCGACGGCCAGCACCACACCCGCGCGATGGAGCGCGCGCTCGTCGGCCACTGCTACGAGCCGGGCAAGGACCTGCACGTGCTGACCTTTCCCGGCCACCGCCACGACAGCACGTCGTGGGCTGCGCGCGTCGCGATCCCGCTCCAGCTCGTGTTCCCGCGCGGGCATGGCTGAACCACTCGGGCACTCGAGCCTCCGAGGGTCCGGACGATCACCCCGTGTAGATCCGGTGACAGTCGTCGTGGTCGTCGATGCGCTCGAGGAAGTCCTCGTGCGCCTGCCGCTGCTCGGGCGTGATCGACGCGCGTTCCTTCGGCCGGTAGCCCATCTCCGATTGGCTCACGGTCCAGCCCGCGCCGCGCAGCGCGTTCGTCACCGCGTCGAGGTCGGAAGTCGACGTGTAGAAGCGCCCGCCGCTCTCCTCCTCCTTGGTCTCCTCGAGCGGCTCGACATCCTGGGCGCCGGCCTCCAGCGCGGCGGTCTCGAGGTCGAGGCCGGCTTCCTCGTGCGTGGCCTCGATGATCCCCACGTGATCGAAGAAGAACATCACCTTGGCGCCGAAGCGGCCGTCCTTGAACATCGATCGCATGTCGGGCGCCGTGCGGTTCCGGTTGTCCGTCAGGCACTCGATGATCACCGGCACGTTCTGGGGCGACATGCCCTCGAACGTCACCAGCTCGAAGCTGGCGTTGTCGGCTCCGGCCCCGCTGCCCTTCTTCACCGCGCGCGCGATCACGTCGTTCGAGACGGACTGTTTGCGCGCGGCCTCGACGGCCAGCGCGAGCCGCGGATTGAAGGCCGGATCGGGCGCGCCCATCTTCGCGGCGACCGTGATCTCACGCGCCAGCTTCGAGGTGATCTTGGCACGCTTCTCGGCGTTGATGCCGCGCTTCTTCTGCAACCATTGACGACCCATGCCGCGAGTGTAGTCCGGGAGGGGCCTATCCGCCCGAGGTCTCTGGTCACCTCCTGTCAGCGCGCGGTCTCCTGCAGGACCCTGTCCGTCTCGGCACGCCTCCGGCCCCGCTCGTCGAGCAGTCGCGTGAGGATCACGGCGTACTTGTTGACGTTCGCGACGTAGCGCACGGGCTGCAGTCCCACGCTCTCCAGCGCGAGGTTCTCGACCTGGCCGAACCAGCGGTCGGGATCGACCCCGTGGTCGGGAGCCTCGCTCCGCCAGCGACGGACGCGTCCCGGACCCGCGTTGTACGCGGCGAGCGCGAAGTCGGTGCGGACGGCTTCCGGCATCGCGGGGTCGGAGAAGTACGTGTCACGCAGCCAGGCCATGTAGCGGATCCCGGCGTGCAGGTTGTCTTCGATGCCCGTCACGTCCGCGAAGCCCATGTCCTTGGCCGTCGCGGGCAGCAGTTGCATCAGGCCGATGGCTCCCGATCGGCTGCGCGCGGCCGGATCGAGCCGTGACTCCTGGTAGGCCTGCGCGGCGATGAGGCGCCAGTCGAACCCGTACTGCTCGGCGAAGCGCTGCAACGGCTCGAGGATCAGGCCGAGGCGGCCGGCGCGCAGGTCGATCTCGGGGTCGCGGATCCACTCGGCGTCCTGGAAGTAGCGCTGGAAGAGCACGTTCCCGGTCCGCGTACCCTTGCGGCTCGTGAGCAGGAACTCGTCGAGCGTGCGCTTCAACTCGGGGTTGTCCCGCCGCACGGCCCACGCGATCCGGTCGCCCGATGCGAGCTGAAGCTCCGGGTAGAGGCGCAGTCCGCCCAGCACGCCCGACCACAGCTCGGCCACGTGGTGATCCGCGACCGTGTATTGGAACGCCCCGCTGTTCACGAACTCGAGCATGTCCTCCGTCGCGAAACCGCGACCGAGCGTGTCGACGATCGCCGGCGGGAGACCGCGTGCCGTCAACTGGCCGTTCAGGCGCTCGAGGCTCGCGAGGTAGCTCGAACCGGGGCCGACGACGACGAGTTTCCCGGACAGGCCCTCGATCGAAGCGAGTGCCGGAGCGTGGTGGTTGGCGACGACGATCTGCGCCACGCCCGCCAGGTAGGGCTCCGTGAACGCGACGACCTGCTCGCGCTCCGGCGTGATCGTAAGCCCTCCGGCCGCGACGTCTCCCAGCCCCTCCACGAGCGCTGGCAGCAGCCGGTCGAACGCGACAGGGACGAAGGCGACGTCGATCTGTGGCCGCGCGCCGCCGGGCTTGCCGGCGAGCGATCGCTCGAACTCGTGCACGAGCTCGTACTCCATGCCCCGCAGCCGGCCTTCGGCGTAGAAGAAGTTCGTGCGATCGCGCGGGACGAGCACGCGCAGCAGTCCGCGCTGCTCGATCCCGGGCCAATCCGAGAAGTCGGGCCGCGTGACGCGCAGGACGAGCGGCGGTTGCTCGGGCTCCAGGGGTTCGGCCTTCACGACCTCCGTCGCCTCGGCGGCGAGCACGGGAGACGGAGCATCCGGTGCGCAGGCGCCGAGGAACAGCGCGCTGCAGGCGAGGAGACGACTCGTTGTCGTGAGCGGCATGAGGCCCCGATGCTAGGAGATCCTCACGCCTCGCCGCCCGCTATTCCCGCGCGCTCGCCAGGTGGGCCCTGGCAGGAATGGGCCTGGTCTCGGCGGCCGTGTGTCGGGCAGCCGAGACCGCCCCGGCTGCGCAACGTGCGTTACGATGACCGTATGCGCTCGCACTCCAGTCGCCGGATCCTCTACGGCGCGGCCTTCACGCTGACCCTCATCGCCGGCCACGTCGCCGCGCAGGTCGGCACGACCGTGCGCGCGAGCACCGCGGCCGACGGGAGCCAGACGGACGGGTTCGTCCACTCGATCAACCCGGCGATCTCCGACGACGGCCGGTACGTCGCGTTCGAGAGCGCGGCCACGACGTTCGTCCTCGGCGACACGAACAACCGGGTCGACATCTTCGTGAAGGACCTCGCGACCGGGGCGATCGAGCGCGTCAGCGTGAGCAGCACCGGCGTCCAGTCCAACGGGAACTCGTACTCCGCCAAGATCTCCTCCGACGGCCGCTTCGTGGCCTTCAAGAGCGACGGGAACACCCTCGTGCCGGGCTACTTCGGGATCTACGTCCGCGACCGGCTGCTCGGCACCACGCAGTGCGCGACGGTCGCGTTCGACGGGAGCCCGCTCGGCGGCGCCGTCGAGCCCGACTTCGGGATGTCGAGCGACGGCCGCTACGTCGGGTTCTCGTCCGGGGCGACCAACGCGGCGCCGGGGCCCGACGCGAACGGGACGACCCAGGACGTGTACGTGCGCGATCTGTTGCTCGGCACGTCCGAGCGCATCAGCGTCACGACCGCGGGAGCGCAGGGCAGTTCCCTCTCGACCCAGGCGGCCATCAGCCGCAACGGCCGCTGGGTCGCGTTCCGATCGAGCGCGATCCTGGACCCGCCCGAGTCGAACGGCCTCGTGGGCGACATCTACGTGCGGGATCGCCAGCTCGGCACCACGCGGCTCGTCAGCTCCAGCAGCGCCGGCGTCCTGCCGAATGCCCCGTGCAGCTATCCCGCGATCTCCGACGACGGCCGCTGGGTCGCGTTCCACTCGGACTCGGACCTGCTCGTCCCCGGCGACACGAACGTCTTCCTGGACGTGTTCGTGAAGGACGTCCAGACCGGCACATTGATCTGCGTCACGTCGGCTTCGAGCGGCGGCCCCCCGCTGGGCGGAGCCTGGCCGGGACTCTCGGCCGACGGGCGGTTCGCGACGTTCGTGAGCGCGGTCCCGACCTACGTCCCGGGCGACACGAACGGGCGCAACGACCTCTTCGTGCGCGATCTCGTGACCGGCGTCCTGACGCGCGTGCACGTCGCCAGCGGCGGCGGACAGGCCAACGAGAACGTGATGGCGTACAGCCTGGCCCGGAGCGGGACGTGCGTGGCCTTCGAGAGCCAGGCCACGAACCTCGTCCCAGGGGACACGAACACCGCGCGCGACGTGTTCGTGCACCAGCGCCCCGGCCCGACGGCGACGTCCTACTGCACGGCCAAGGTCGACTCGGTCGGGTGCCTGCCGGTCTTCCAGGTGACGGGCACGCCGTCGGTGGGCAACGGTCAGGGATTCGACGTCGCGCTCGTGAACGTACGCAGCAACACGGTGGGACAGCTCTTCTACGGGCTCGCGCCCCAGGCGCTGCCGTTCGCGGGCGGAACGTTGTGCGCGAGCGGGAGCCTGCGGCGGACTCCGCTCCGGGCCTCCGGCGGCCCGACCCCGCCGCTCGACTGCACGGGCTCCTTCACGTTCGACTTCGCGGCCCACGCCGCGTCCGGCGTCGACGCGGCGCTCGTGCCGGGAACGACCGTGTACGCGCAGTACACGTATCGGGACCCGCTGGACCCGAGCGGGTTCGGGCGCGGCCTGAGCGGCGGCACGGCGTTCACGCTCGTGCCCTGATCGCGGACCCGGCCGAGAGGAACACAGTCCCTCTCAGGCCAGGACGCCGCGCACGACCGATCCGGCCACGTCCGTGAGCCGGAAGTAGCGCCCCTGGTGGGGGAACACGAGTTGCTCGTGGTCGATGCCGAGCAGGTGCAGCATCGTCGCGTGCAGGTCGTGCACGTGGACCGGGTCGGAGACGACGTTGTAGCCGAGGTCGTCCGTCGCGCCGTGGACGTGACCGGGCTTCACGCCCGCGCCCGCCATCCAGATCGAGAAGCAGCGCGGGTGGTGGTCGCGCCCGTAATCGTCGGCCGTCATCTTGCCCTGGCAGTACGCCGTGCGGCCGAACTCGCCGCCCCACACGACGAGCGTGTCGTCGAGCAGCCCGCGGCGCGCGAGGTCCGTCACGAGCGCCGCGGAGCCCTGATCCGTCTGTCGGCACTGATTCGTGATCCCCGCCGGCAGGCCGCCGTGCTGGTCCCAGCCCTGGTGGAAGAGCTGCACGAAGCGCACGCCGCGCTCGAGCATCCGGCGCGCGAGCAGGCAGTTCGCCGCGTACGTGCCGGGCGTGCGCGCCGCGTCGCCGTACAGCGCGAACGTCTCGTCGCTCTCCTTCGAGACGTCGGTCGCGTCGGGCACGCTCGTCTGCATGCGGAAGGCCATCTCGGCCTGCGCGAGGCGCGCGTCGATCTCCGGGTCGTGCGTCTCTCGCCGCGCGTCGCCGTCCACCTTGGCGAGCGCGTCGAGCATCGCGCGCCGCGCGTCGGCGGACACGCCGTCGGGGTTCTTCAAGTAGAGGACGGCTTCGCTTCCCGCGCGGAACTGCACGCCCTGGTGCTCGCTCGGCAGGAACCCCGCGCCCCACAGCCGCGAATAGAGCGGCTGGTCGCGCGGCGCGTCCTTCGAGACCAGCACGATGAACGCCGGCAGGTTCGCGTTCATCGACCCGAGCCCGTAGGAGAGCCACGAGCCCATCGACGGCCGGCCGGGCTGCTGGTGCCCCGTGCAGAAGAACGTGATCGCGGGATCGTGGTTGATGGCCTCCGTGTGCATGCTGCGCACGACGCACAACCGGTCGGCGATCTCGGCCGTCTTGGGAAGGAGATCGCTGACCCACAGGCCCGACGACCCGTGCCGCGCGAAGCCCGTGAACGAGCCGGCGAGCGGCAGGACCGCCTGGTTCCCGCTCATGCCGGTCAAGCGCTGCCCTTGGCGCACCGAGTCCGGCAGCGGCTCGCCGTGCTTCTCCTTCAGCAGCGGCTTCGGGTCGAACGTCTCGAACTGCGACGGTCCGCCGGCCTGGAACAGGTAGACGACGCGCTTCGCCCGCGCCACGGGCTTCGGCCGCGAGGACTGGCCGGTGGCGGAGGCGGCCAGCGCGGAACCGAGGGCGATCCGTCCGAGGCCGAGCGCCGACGCACCCAGCACGCGTCGGCGCGTCCACGCGAAGCGGTCGTCAGGATCGGGCTTCATCGGATCATCACCGCGGCGTCGCTGGCGAACAGGGTCGAGCAGACGAGCGTGAGCGCGGCGAGCTCCGGGGCTGGCGCGTCGCCAGGAACGAGCTCCAGGGTGGCCGGCGGGTCCGCCTGGAAACGCCGGAGCTCGCTCGTGTACAGCTCCGTGAGCGCGTCGATCTCGACGGTGCGCGGCTCGCGAGCCGCGACGCGCCGGATGCAGACCTCGATGCGCTCGCGCGTCGACGGGTGCGCCGCGGCCACGAGCTGCGCGAGATTCCGCGCGCACTCGACATAGATGGGATCGTTGAGCAAGACGAGCGCCTGGAGCGGCGTGTTCGTCGTCGTACGGCGGGCGAGGCACTTCTCGCGACTCCCCGAATCGAAGATCAGCAAGTTCGGCGGCGGCGCCGTGCGCTTGCGGAACGTGTAGAGGCTCCGCCGGTGCGCGCCCGCGCCCGTGTCCGGGACGTACGAGCCCGTCGCGCCGGCGTCCTCCCACAGGCCCGGTGGTTGCCACGGGCGGACGCTCGGGCCGCCCACGTTCTCGACGAGCGTCCCCGAGGCGAGGAGCGCCTGGTCGCGCAGCATCTCCGCGCTCAGCCGGAAGGAAGGTCCGCGAGCGAGCAGCACGTTGTCCCGGTCCCGCGTCCGCAGGTCCGCGTGCGCATTCGACGATTGGCGAAACGTCGCCGACAGCACGATGCGTCGGAGGAGGGACTTGTTGCTCCAGCCGCTCGCGGTGAAGTCGAGCGCGAGCTCGTCGAGCAGCTCGGGGTGGCTCGGGTACTCGCCCTGCAGGCCGAAGTTCTCCTGCGTCGCGACGAGACCGCGGCCGAAACACTGCGTCCACAGGCGATTGACCTGCACGCGCGCGGTGAGCGGATGGCGCGCGTCGGTCAGCCAGTGCGCGAGGCCGAGGCGGTTCTTCGGCCAGGTCGGATCGAAGGGCAGCAGCGCCTCGATCGCGCGGTCGCTCGACACCGGACGCGCCGGATCCGGGTCGTCGTACGCGCCACGGCGCAGCACGAAGCTCGGGCGCGGATGGTCGGAGTCGCCCATGACCATGATGCGCCGCAGCGAGTCGGCGAGGTCGTTGCGGGCCGCACGCGCAGCCTGGAGTTCGCCGCGCGCCGAGCGGCAGGCTGGATCGACCGCGTGCGTGAAGTAGCTCTCGAGCGCTGCGCTGGCTGCCCCGGATCCCGGCTCCTGCAGTTCCAAGATCTCTGGATCGGTCAACGCGCGGTCGTAGACGTCGAGCTCGTCCAGCGCGCCGCCCGTGAAGCCGCGATCGCGGTCGCGGTAGCCGATCTGGAAGAGGCGCGCGGTCGCCGTCCCGTCGAGGTGGTCGTGCTCGATCTCGATCGGCACGCGGACTCCGTCCAGGTGGATCGACAGGCCCTCCGCGCGCGACGAGCCGTCGTACGTGACCACGACGTGCACCCAGCGTCCCAGCGGGAACGGCTCGCGCGTGCGGATCGCCGCGGCCGAACCCGGCCAGAAATGGACGACCTGCCACGCGAGGCGACCGTCGACGAGCAGGACCTGGTAGCCCTGCGGGTCCGATTCGATCGTGAAAGGGGATGTGTGCAAGACGACCGCGCGCTGCTTCGCGTCCGGGCTGCGCATGCGGAACGCGAGGCTGTAGGGGTCGGCGCGGCGGAAGGCCGGCACGCCTTCGATCGACACGCCGGCGTCGCCATCGAAGAGGGTTGCGCGCGAGGCCGGCTCGGAAACCTGGGCTGGGACCGCGCCGTCGATCGCGCCGTCGAGTGGCTCGCGCTTCACGGGCGGCGCGAGCTCGACCCGTGGGGATGTCTCGACCCACGCCAGGAAAGCAGCGTGTCGGTCGGCGAGAGTCCGCTCGAGCGTCGCCTCGGCGGTCGCGAGCACCGCGTCGAGCTCCGCGAGCTTGGCTTCCTGTTCCTTCGATGGCAGGGCCAGCGCGGGCGGCGGCGTCGAGCGGTGGGAGTACGCGTAGGTGCCGGCCTCGTCCGTCGCGGCGAAGAAAGCGCCCAGGCTGTAGTACTCGCGCTGCGGAATGGGGTCGTACTTGTGGTCGTGACAGCGCGCGCACTCGGTCGTGAGCCCAAGGAACGCCGTGCCGAACGTGGCGACGCGGTCGGCGATCGCCTCCTGGCGGAACTCCTCGTCGATCGAGCCACCTTCGTTCGTCAGGCGATGGAGCCGGTTGAACGCGGTCGCGAGCACCTGGTCGCGCGTCGCATCCGGCAGCAGGTCGCCGGCGACCTGGTCGCGCACGAACTCGTCGTAGGGGAGGTCGCGGTCGAACGCCGCGATGAGCCAGTCGCGCCAGGGCCACGTCTCGCACTCCCAGTCGGACTGGTACCCGAATGTGTCGGCGTAGCGTGCGACGTCGAGCCACGCGGTCGCCATGTGTTCGCCGAAGCGCGGCGACGCGAGCAGGCGGTCGACCTCGCGCTCGTACGCGTCGGTGGACTTGTCGGCGACGAAGCGCGCCGTGTCCTCCGTCGACGGCGGCAGTCCAGTCAAGACGAGCGCGACGCGCCGCAGCAGCACGGCGCGGTCGGCCTCGGGCGACGGCGCGAGGCCTTCCTTCTCGAGCCGCGCCAGCACGAAGCGGTCGAGTGGGTCGCGCGCCCAGATCGCGTCCTTCACGACGGGCGTCGTGCTGCGTCGCGGCGGAACGTAGGCCCAGTGCTCGGCGTACTCGGCTCCTTCGTCGATCCACTGCGCGAGGATCCGCTTCTGCTCCGCGTCGAGCGGCCGGTGCAAGGACGGCGGCGGCATGACCTCGTCCGCGTCCTCGCTCGTGATGCGCGCGACGACCTCGCTGTCCTTCGACGAGCCCGGGACGATGGCCCGCAGGCCGCTCTTCAGCGTCGCGCGCGAGCCCTCCTCGGTGTCGAGCCTCAAGCCCCGCTTGCGCGCATCCGCATCCGGACCGTGACAGCGAAAGCAGCGGTCCGCGAGGATCGGACGGACGTCCCTGTTGAAGTCGACCGTGGCCGGGGATCCTACGAGCTTCGAGACCTCTGTCGATCGTGCGGCGACGGACAGCAGGCCGAGCGCAGAGACGCCGAGGAGTACGCCGAGGCGGGTCACGCCAGGATCCTACTGTGCCGCGCCGCGCATCCACCCCTCGTACAGGCCGGCCAGATCCCGCAGCGCCCTCGCGCCGTCCCCGCGGAACGACGAGCCGTGCATGACCGCGAGCGTCGTCGGTTGGAGGTCGGCTAGCCGGCGGATCGCGGGAGCGGTCCCCGGCGTGTAGGCGCTCGCCCGGAACATCTCCTCCCCGGCCTTCGCTGCCTGAACGATGTCCTTGTCGGTCACGGCCGGCCCGTTCCCCGTGTGCGTGAAGAGGTCGCCCGCGAGCAGCGTCCGCGTCGTCTCCTCGTACAGCACGCGCGCCTCCCAGCTGTGCGGCACGTGCGGCGTGTCGAAGTGACGGACGCGCTTCCCGCCGAGGTCGAGCACCTCGCCGTCGGCCAGCGCGCGCGGCGGCCGGTCGCAGAGGTCGTTCAGGGAGACCATCACGCCGATCGCGCCGTGCGCGACCTCGGCCCGCGGCGCGGCGGCGAGCCACTGGTTCATCGAGCCGCACTCGTCCGCCTCGACGTGTCCGAACGCGATCCAGCGCAGGTTGGCGACGGGGACGATGCGCGATACGGCCTGCGAAACCCCGGCGAACATCGCGCGCGGTCCGGTGTGGAACAGGAGCGGCTGCTCGGCGCGGATCAGGAACTGGTTGAAGGTGAAGCCGTCGGGCGTCACGTCGGGGACGTACGTGGAGATCCGGTAGATGCCGTCGGCGATCTCGTCGGTGCGGGTCTGCATGGGGGACATCCTGGCCCGGGGCAGGCGGTGGGTGATGTCGGGCGTTGGACGAGCTAGGGTACCGCTAGCGCGCAGGCAGCACAGGGCGCGCGTGCGCGACCAGCTGATCCAACAGTGCGGTCGATGGCGGCGAGAGCGAGGGAAATGAGTCACCCAGAGCGAGCTGAGCCACCGGCACCGCGGAGGTCGCTCCGTGCTGGCGGCTCTCCCACGAGAAGCGTCCGAGGTCGACGGCCCCCGGCCCGCCCTCGACGATCGTGTCGAACGGGATGTCCTGTGTGTCGAGCAGCGAGAGCGTCGTGACGTCGGCCAGGTCCCCACGGCCGCCCATCCGGGCCGCCTCGCCATCCAGTGCGCTGACCAACTCGCCGTGGCTGCGTGAATTGGGGGATCCCGCGTCCGGACGGAGCGCGAGCTCGCGCAGCTTGCCGAGGTCCACGGCGGGACTCTCTCCGCGATCCTCGAGCCGTCTTGTCTCGCGCTCGATGCGTTCGGCCAGCGCCGCCGTCGTCGACCCGCCCGGTGCGCCGCCGCGGGCCAGCGCCGCGGCTTCCGTGACGAACAGGCGATGCTCCGAATCGGCGACGAGCCGACTCGCCTGCCGCTCGACCATCTCCTGCACGTAGTTGCGGACCGTCCGCCCGTTCGCGAACTCGGCGCCGTGTGCGCGCTTCTGCACGGCGAGCAGGACGCTCGAGTAGCCGAGCATCGCTGGAGTGCACGTCAGGCGCTTATTCCCGAGCATCCGGCCCATGATGTCCACCAGCTCGCTGTCCGCGTAGTCGGGGAAGTGGACGAACTTGGTGAAACGGGACTTCAAGCCCGGGTTCGATCCGATGAAGTCGTGCATCTCGCGCGTGTAGCCGGCGGCGATGACGGTGAAGGTGCCGCGGCGATCCTCCATGCGCTTGAGGAGGGTGGCGATGGCCTCTCCGCCGTACTGGTCGTCGTTGGCCGTCAGCGCGTACGCCTCGTCGATCAGCAGGGTTCCGCCCTTGGCCCGGTCGATCGCCTCGGCGGTCTTGATCGCGGTCTGCCCCAGGAAGCCCGCTACGAGTCCCGCGCGGTCCGTCTCCTCGAGGTGCCCCTTCGAGAGGTACCCCACGCCGTGCAGGATCTGGCTGACGATGCGTGCGACGGTCGTCTTGCCCGTGCCCGGCGAGCCCGTGAACACGAAGTGCAGGTTGAAGTCGAGCGGAGGCAGTCCTGCGTTCGAGCGGGCGTTCTGGACCCGCATCACGTCGCCCAGGCGCCGGACGAAGGCCTTCACGTCAGCGAGCCCGACCAGCTCGTTCAGGTCCCGCAACGCGGCCTCGTAGACGCCCCGGTTCGAGTTGGGGATCCCGTCGACGAGCATCGCGGGATCGATCGGGAGCCTGCGCTGCGCGAAGGCGGCGGCATCGGGGATGCGGTCCGCGATGGCGTTCGCGAGGTGCTTCTCGAGGCCGTCGTGCTGGAGTCCTTTGACGTATGCACCGGCGAAGGAGAGTTTGTCGCCGTGGAGGATGGCGCGCAAAGCGTCGGCATTCGTCAGGTTCGCCCCGCTGAAATCGGGGTTCATCCCCTTCGCCTGCCGGAGCATCGCTTCCTGCAGCTGCGCGTTCTTGAACGAGGTGTCCTCGATCGTGGCGCCAAGCATGTAGGCCTTGAACAACTCGGCCCGGTCGAGCACGGCTCCCGAGAGGGTCGCGTCGACGAGCACCGTGTACGAGAGCCGCGCGTCCGAGAGGTTCGCCTTCGTCAGGTCCGCGCGCGTCAAGTCCGCCGCCTCGAAGTTCGCCCCTTGCGCCTGCACCTCGGAGAGGCACGCGTAGCGCAGGCGTGACTCACGCGAGAACGTCGCGCCTTGGAGCTTCGCTTTCGAAAGGTCGCTCCGGTCGAGCAGCGCGCGCCGGAACGTGGCGCCGGTGAGATCGCACTGGATCAGGGCCGCGCGCGCGAGGACCGCGTCGTCGAGGTTGACGCCGCGCAGGTTCTTCTTGGAGACGGAAAGCCCTGTGAGGTCCAGGCTCCCGGCCGGGCGGATACGGTTGAACTCGGCGACGTCGCCCGCTTCGAGCAACGCGCGACAGCGGGCGATCAGATCTCCGTGCTTGTCCAAAGGATCAGGGCCCGGCGACCTACTCCGCGCGGGCGTTGATCGCCCGCACGACGGCTTCCGAGTTCTGGTTGGCTTTGCGGACGCTCTCTTCGAGATCGGTGACCTTCTTGGACTGCTCGGTGAGCCGCTGACGGATCTCGACTGTCTTGCTGATGATCTCGTCCTGCATCTGGATGGTCTTCTGCGCCACCGCTTCGAGGACCGCGACGTCGACGACGCCCTGACCGAGCTCGGTCTGGATCGCGCCGAGGACCTGGCCCAGCTGTTGGGCGTTGGCCGACATGATCCGGTTCATGAAGCTGCGATTCTCCCGCAGCATCGTGGCCGCTCCGGACATCCGGTGGTTCGCGATCGCGATGCTGATCTGGTTCATCCAGGCCTGCTTCATGACCGATGCGCTGCTGTTGACCATGCCGATGAGCGCCACCAGCGCCTGCAGCTGGAGGTCCATGACGGCCATCGAATTGAGCGCCTCGAAGCGCGCGGTCTTCAGCGTCAGGATCCTGTGGTCGAGCACGACGAGCGCCTGCAGCGCGTTCTTGAGCTCGCGGATCTTCGCGGGGTCCGTCGTGTTGCGGTGCTTCTCCGCCAACTGGCGCGCTTCGGCCTCCATGCGCTCGAGCGCCTTCTCGGCCGCGCCGATCGCCACGCCCAGGTTGTCGTACGCCGCCTGGTTGTCGTCGCGGATGCGCTCCAGTGTGTGGTAGAGCTCGCGCAGTTGCAGTCCCTCGCGCGACTGGGCCTCGAAGATCGTGTCGATCTTCGAGCCGATCTTCTCCTGGCGCTCGATGAACTCCTTCAAGGGGTCGACGAGCTTCCCGAGGATCGGCGTGCCCTTCACGAGCTTGCCGAACCACCCGATCCGCAGGCCGCCCACTCCCAGTTCCTGGTATCGGGCCTTGAGCTGCATCGCCAGCTCGCCGACCTGACCCGTGTCCGCGGTCTTCGTCGTGTCGGCCAGGGTGCGCGCGACCTTCGAAGCATCGAGAGCCTGTTGCTGCCCGAAGTCGACCACCGCGAGCGGATCGTCGAACTTCGTCTTCGCGGCGATGTCGATCGCGAGCTTCTGCCGCGCGGGGTCGAGATCCCGGAAGACCGTCGATCCGCCCTTCAGGCTCTCGAGGGTGGGCAGCGTCGCGACCTGCCCGGGAGCCACGGAGATCGAGGGGATCGCGGGCGCGGCGCCGCTCTCAGGGAGCGCCTTGCCGTCGTCCGCCTTGGCCCCGGTCGAAGGAGTGTCCTGGTTCGGCATGGTTCTCTCAGTCCGTTGGGTCGCCCGGGTTCACGGGGCCGACAGCGCCTCGAGGATCTTGCTCATGACAGCCGGCTCGGGGAGAGGCACCACCGAGACGATCTGTTGCGGAATGCCGCGCATCTGGAACACCGCGGGGTCATTGGACGATCCCATCGCGCCAGTCCGGAAGCCGTGGCGCTCCCAGGCTATCCGCTGGATCTCCGGGTCCTTCATGGCATCCACGAGCCGTTTGCCGGCGGGCGTCAGCGCCACCATCGGATGGGTCGCCCACACGGTCGGCTCGGGATAGAGCACGGTCACGTTCGAGCGGATGACGTCGGCCGACGCGGGCTGCTCCAGGGTGAGTTCCAGCAGCTGGTTCTCGTACGCGACGCCGAAGGGATAGGTCCCCACACCCATGCCGAGGAAGTGCTCGAAGAAGGTGCCCGAGCTCTCCTCCTTCAGCCCCATGCGCGCGAATACGGACTTCACCCGCGGCAGGATCGCGTCGATCGTCTCGGACACGGCCGGATCACCGCCGTTCATCACGTTCGCGAGCAGGCCCGCGAAGAGGTTGCCCGAGGACGACTTCACGGGGTCCGTGGACTTCACGAGAACGCGGCCGTTGTAGGGGAGGCCGATGTCGGGGTCCTTCCACTTGTGGTCCTTCTCGACGAGATCCACGAGCTTGGCCATGTCCACGACGTAGTGGATCTCGTTGCGCTTCTCCACGACCTTCCAGCTCGGCGATGAGAACACGCGCACCGGATCGGGCCAGCTGAGGATCACGATCGGCGAGTTGAAGATGTCCTCGCTCTTCACCACCTTGAAGCCCTCGCGCATGGATCGCTCCACGACGAGCTGGCGGCAGAAGTCGTTCGCCGGCCACAGGGCGTCGAATCCCTGGACGGGCAGGTCGCGGCTCATCTCGACCGAACCCGACTTCTCGGCGCTCACGGTGAGGCGGTACCTGTCCCTGAGCAGCGCGATCAGAACGGGATCCTTGAGGAAGCCGATCTTCTCGCCGCCGGCACGGATCCGGATGTCGATCTGAGGTCCCTTGGCCGCTTCCGCGGCATCCGCGGTCGCCTGCTCGGCTTCGTTCCTCTTCCGGCTCTCCTCGGTCGCGTTCTTCGTCAGGAAGCCGAAGTACAGGAGGGCGCCGATACCGGCGACCACGAGCAGACCCACGAACGCTTTCAGTCCCGAGTTCACGCGCTTCCTTCCTGGTCCTTCCGGATCTTGGATTCCAAGATGTCGCGCAGCGCCTTCGAGCCGGCGGACAACTCGTTCATGTCGTCGTCGAGCATGTCGCGGTGGATCTGTTCGAAGGCCGCGACCGCGCGCTCGACCATGAGCTTGCAGTCGTTGAGCTTCTCCGTTCCCCGCGCAGTATCACCGGTCATGTGCGCGAGTTCCACGTAGGCGGCGATCCTCTCGACGATCTTCTCGGCCCACATCGGGAGGCCCGGCTCGTTGCGGATGTCCCGCGGGTCCTTCCGCACCGTGCCGATGATGCGAGTGGTGATGCCGCGCAAGGCTTCGACGCGCCCGCGCATGCCGCCGTCGCTGATCTGGGCCGCCAGCGCCGCCAAGTCGTCGACGCTCTTGGAGAGCCTCCCGACGTACTCGTCCAACTGGGCCTTGTTCACGCCCTCGTCGAGGAGGATCTCGTTCGATTCCCGCTTGCGCGGCATGAGGAACCAGCCGCCGAAGTAGCCGAGCGCGCCCGCTGCGGCCGCGATCCCGATGGGAAGGCTGGCCGCGGCCGCGCCTGCGAACAGGCCCAGCCCGACGATCCCACCGACGATCTCTCTGCGCATGGTTATTGGGCTCGTGGAACTCGTCGAGCGGGGCGCGGCTTCGTCGGAATCCGTGCGGACTCCGCTGGCCCAGTGTCCGCCCCGACGGCGTTCTACCGGTTGTAGCCCTGGACCTCCTGGAAGGTCTGAGCGAGGCTCTTCCGGCCGTCGAACATGCGTCCGCTGAAGGCCGCCGCGAGCTGCTTCATCTGACCATCCTCGGCCTTGCCGAAGAGAACGGTGTACACGGGCACGTCGTTGTCCACGCCCTTGCGCTCGACCTGCTCCTTGAGCTCCTGCACCGATCCGCTGTTCGAAATGCCGTCGCTCATCACGACGACCATGACGTTGAAGTCGCGGACGCGTTCGCCGAGCTTGTCGATCGTCTCGAGCGCCAGCAGCGTCGGCGCGTACATGTTCGTTCCGCCTCCCGGCTCGGCGTCGGTCACCTGGAGCAGCAGCTTGGCCAGGTTCGCGGGCGAGTTGCCCCGCACGGTCCACGCCTCGATCTGATCCGCCGTCACGCGCGGGGTCTCGTCGAAGGGGATCACGACGGTCACGTCGTTCGGGCCCAGCGTGAGCATGTTCTGACGGGCGAGGTCCGTCTGCAGCACCAGCTTCATGCCCTCCTTGAGCTGACGCTCCCCCTCGCCGTCGAGGTCCTTCCGCATCGAGCCCGAGTAGTCGAGGACGTACACGGTGTACGACGGCTTCCTCAGGACGGTCATGTAGAGCTCGAGCGCGCTGCGGATCACCGGCGCCTCGGGCATCGTGATGGGGGAGAGCACCGCCGCGATGTCGATGCCCCAATCCGCGTTCCACACGGCCGGATCGGCCCCGGCGAGCGTCGCTCCGAACTTGCCGGGCCGCCGCCCCTGCCGCACGAGCTTCGCCTGCACGTCGTCCGTGAGCAGGTATTGCTGGAGGGATGCGAAGGCCGCCTTCTTGCGCGCGTCCCCCTTGTCGACGTATCCGAGCGGGCTGTCCGCGACGCACAGCGCGTCGGACAGGTAGAAGATCTGGAGTGGCTGCTTGCCGGTGCGCGCGAGCTCCTGATTGGCCTCGATGATCAGGGACTCGTAGTTGATCATCGCGTTGAAGGGCGGCTCACCCTTCGCCACGCCTTCGAGATAGGCCGTCTTGAGCCAGCCGGAGCTGCCCGCCGAGCGACTCTGAGCCTTGAAGACGCGCTTCACCTTGGAGGCCGTCTCGGCATTCTCCAGGTGCTGCTGTGTCAGCACGTCGGGTTGGCCGGAGAAGGCGTAGAGGAACGCGATGAACGCGCTGGCCCCGCTGTTCGAGCGCGTCGCCGAGGTCATCCCGAACTTCAGGCGGCGCGCTTCGGCCGCTTCGAGGAAGTCGGTCGCCGAGATGGTCTTCGCCTTCCCGGCCGCGAGCCAGCCGAGCTGGGTCGCGGTCTCGCGCTCGACGGCCAGCACCACGGGCGATTGGAAGATCGACTTGGCGTCCTTGACGACGTGCGTCGTCTCGTTGCCGAGGGCGATGACCATCGAAGACGCCGGCCAGACCGCGTCGTACTCGCAGGCCGGCCCGGCCTCGATCGAGTGCATGATGTCGATCGAGCCCTTGTAGGTGACCTGGATGCGGGTGTCGTTGGCCCGCTCCCAAGCCGCGATCAGGTCGCTCGACGCGGGGTACTTGCCGTCCTTCACGACCTTCCCGTTCGCATCGAGTCGGCTGAGCACCGCCTCGTTCTCCGAGCCCGAGACGAGCTCGAGCACGAGGCTCGCCGGATGGCCCGAGGACGAACTGACATCGGCCTCCGGGTGGGTCGAGGTCGCCGAGTCGCTCCGGTCGCCGCAGCTGATCAGCCCGATCGCCGCCGCGAGCGCGGCCAGGATGCCTGTCCTCATGTTCCGATCCTCCGATGGGGACCCTGGGATGGGGGGTGCTTCACGAGCAGAGAGGTCCGCACTGGGCGCGCGTGAGGAGGCGGCCCCGACCCAAGGTCCGTGGAACCGTGGACCGCCTTGTACTGCCTGACGGGCGCGAGTGTCTCCAACGTTTCCTTGCGCCAGGGTTTCCGCGCACGGTGCTCTTCCGGACCCCGCGCCCGACTCCCGGCGGAGCGGGTGACCCGCGGACGCGGCGGAGTACTCAACGCGCGGGCGCGGCTTCGGTCCCATCCCTGGAAACCGTCCGGTCGGGCGCACAGGCCGCCGAGCGGGCGTGCACAGTCGGGACCGCAGCGTGACGAGCCCGACTTCGCAAAGAAGCGATGAAGGCGGTCCGGCGCTTGCTCGGCCTGACTGCGCCCGGGCGGCGGGGCACCGTGACGAGCGCCCGACCCACAGCATGTGGAGCGGGCGAAGGGACTCGAACCCTCGACATCAACCTTGGGAAGGTTGCGCTCTACCAACTGAGCTACGCCCGCTCGCTTGGGCCGGGGATCCTACCCGCCTCCGCGGGAAGCGCCAAGGCCAGGCGTGGTCCGGCGCCGTGGGCCGCGGCGACTAGGGGAGCCAGAGCACTTCCCACCCGTTCGACAGGTTGAAGGTGCTGGGTGTGCAAAACGCGGCCGCGTTCCGGTACCAGGCCTGGTAGGTGCGGTTGCCACCCGCCAGCGGGATCGCCGCGCGGATCGAGACCGGCGCGTCGAGCACGTCCGGGTACTGCGCGTAATTCGCCACCGCCGTGCGCGTTCCGAGGCGCGTCACCGTGCCGCCGGCGCAGCGCAGGCCGTCGCCGAACACGCTTCCGGCGCCGCCGCTCACCTGCGCCGTCCCCTGGAAGAAGAGCACCGAGGAGTTCGGCACGGGAGAGACCGACAGGACGAAGGAATCGCTGGAGACCAGCGGTGTTCCCGATCCGGTCAAGCGCGCGCCCGCGCCCAGCGAGTTGCCGCAGCCGCGCCCGGCCGAGGCGTTGTTGCCGCACGGGCACTGCGTCCCGGTGCCGTCTCCCGAGCAGAAGGGTGTCCCCGAGACCCCGGACACGTAGAGGAGCCAGGGAGTCGCGCTGGTGTTGCCGTGCTCGTCCGCGATCGTCACGCGGTACTCGATCAGGCCGACCAGGGCCCCGCTGATCGCGCCGCGGAAGATCTGGCCGAACGAGGACCGCATCGGAATGGACGTCGTCGGCCCGCTGTCGACGCGCACCTCGACGACGGGCACGAGCCATTGCGACAGGTTCAGCGGCGCGTTGTCGTACACCTGGCAACGCACGACGGTCGGATTCAGGCCCGGCTGACGGAAGGGGGCCTGCTCGAGACGCACGATGCGCGGTGCCGTCACGTCGTTCGCGGTGGCCGTGTTCTTCAAGTACCACTCGGCCTGGCCCGCGTCGTTGGCGTTGATGACGTCGTAGTCGCCGTCGTTGTCGGCATCCGCGACCTCCGAGTCCTGGGTGGTCGTGCCGTCGGGAGTCATCAGGCCCGTCGTGGCCGAGAACGCCCAGCCGCCGTCGTTGCGCACGATCCGCTCCTGGCCACCGAAGCACGAGACGAACACGTCCACGTCTCCGTCCAGGTCGTAGTCGATGAGCTCGGCGTTCGAGTCGTCGGGAAGAGAGGCGGGAATGGAGATGAGCTGGTTGAAGAAGCCGGCGCCGGAGTTGCGCAGGGCGACGTCGACCAAGGAGAACGTCGTGAGCCAGTTCACGCCGTAGATGTCGATGTCGTCGTCGCCGTCGAAGTCGCCGAACGTCTCCTCGTAGTGGCCCGATCCTTGCGAGTATCCGGCTTGGAACGAGGCTCCCGTCGCGTCGCGGAAGCCCGGGACGCCTCCGTTCTCCTCCAGCCGGTTCAAGAAGAGGCGCGGGAACTCCTGGCGTGCGCCCAGCAGGATGTCGAGGTCGAGGTCGCCGTCCACGTCGCCCCAGTCCGCGTTGATCGCCGACGTGGCGATGTCGCAGTTCACGCCCGTCGCGTTCGTCGTGTTCGCCATCTGCGTGCCCTGGCACCACAGGCCCGGGTTGCCGTTCAGGATGTTGCCGCCCGAGAGCTGGAAGCCACTCGGGTTGAACTCCGTGAAGAAACCGGCGCCGTCGTTCTGGAAGATGCGCGTAGGAGCTTGCCCGATCGCCGCCGGGCCCCACGTCGCATGGATCAGGTCCAGGTCTCCGTCGTTGTCGAAGTCGGCGAAGTCCGTGTCGTTCGGGAACTCGATGTAGCCGCCGCCGGCCAGCACCTGGCTCGTCGGCATCGAGCTGCCAGCGCCGCCCAGGCCGATCCAGCGCGTGCTGGTCTCATCGACGTACGTGCCGATCGTGCCGCCCTGCGCTCCGCCCCGGTTCGTCCAGAACCGCGAAGGCTGGTTCGAGAGCGCGCAGTCGTTCGCGATGAATGCGTCGGGATCGCCGTCGCTGTCGTAGTCGGCGAACTCGATGTCCCGGCTGGCGTCGAGGATCGCGGGAAAGCGCGTCACCGTCTCGTTCGTGAAGACGCCGACCACCCCGCCCTGGAGGCCGCCCCGGTTGATCCACAGGATGTTCTGCTGGTTGCCGATGTCCCCCCCGTTCGCGAACCCCACGTCCCAGTCGCCGTCGAGGTCGACGTCGGCGTAGTCGACCTGTTCGGTGGTCCCCGCGCTCGGGGGGACATCGGCCGTGTTGAGGACGAACTGCTGTGCGGACGCCGGGAGGGCGAAGAAGGCGGCAACGAGGAGGCGAGGGAACATGGGAACTCCTGGTCCTGAATCGTCCCACGGGCAGGCGGGGAAGGGGAGAGGGCCCGCCGAGTTGCATAGCGGGGCTCAGGGCGCCTGTTTCCGACTTCCAGGCGCTGGGCTGGGTGCTGACATCGACTGGGACCCTCGAGACGGCACCTGCCCGGGGACCGGATCGAGAAACTCCGGGACCCGCCCCGGGATGGGGTGGATCGGGCTCCGGTTCTGGTCACCGGGCCGTTCGCCGTTGCAGCACGGGACCCGGAAAGCGGCTGGGCCAGCCGATTCCTGGAGCGAACGGCCCGAGTTCGCCCCAGCAGGATCCCGGAGCCCCGGTCGGGCTCGATCCGTTCGTCAGGTGGAACGGGCACGCCGTGGATGGCGGGTCGCCGCATTGCGGGGCCCGGCCACTTCGGCGCGTGCGTCGTCAGCCCGGTCGAGGCCTGGGACTCAGAGCTTCAAGGCTTCCGCGCGCTCGCGGCGAGGCGCCGCACCGCCGCGATCACGTCCTGCGGGTGCGAGTGCAGGACCTGGTGTCCGGCGTCCTCCAGGATCGTGAGCTCCGACCCCGGCACCGTGCGATGCAGGCGCTCGCTGTGCCAGTCCCAGAACGCGACCCGGTCCCCGCGGCCGGCCAGGATCGCCAGCGGGACTCGGATCTCCGCGTAGCGCGTCGATTGGATCGCGACCGCGGGCTTGAGGATGCGCAAGTCGGCCGTCTCGGCCAGGAACTGCCGCGGCCGAAGGGCCAGCGCCACGGGCGAACGTGCGAACGTGCGCGGAACTTCGGCGGGCGCGAACGCACGCACGACGGAGGATGCCGAAGTCATGCTCCCCAGGGGCCCCGCCGCCGACCAGGCGAGCAGCGGACCGACGATCGGCACGCCCGCGAGCACGTACGAGGTGTTCGTCGCTCCCGGCCACGGATACGCGACGCCGTTCACGGTGAGCACGCCGGCGATCTCGTCGGGCCACGCGAGCGCCCACGCCAGCACGAGTGCGCCGCCCCACGAGAAGCCGACGATCAGCGGCCGCTCGACGCCCAGGGTACGACAGGCCGCGCGGAGCACGCGCGCCTGTTCGATCGGGCTCTGGGCCTCCGTGCTCGCGCGCTCGCTCCAACCGTGCCCGGGCCGGTCGAACGCCAGGACCCGGTGCGTCCGCGCGAGTTCGTCGAGGATGCCTGTCGCCGTCCAGTCCTGGCTGCCGCCGAAAGCGCCGTGGACGAGGACGATCGGCGGGCCCGCGCCGCGGTCCACGACGTGGAGACGCTGGCCCTCGACCTCGACGAAGCGACCTTCCGGCGGGAAATCGCGCTCGGCCCGCGCGGAGAGGACCTGCGTCCACACGGCGCCCGCGACCAGGACGAACACGACGAGTGCGAGCAGGAACATCGGAACGCGCTTCATCGTGGAGTGATGCGGGACGGGGAGGGTCGTCCCGCGCGCGCGGAGACTACAGCTCGCGGATCAGGATGTTCCGGAACCAGGCGTAGGCTTCGCCTTTCACGCCGTCGGGCGCGTGCCGCTGCAGGCCGATGAAGCCCTTGGCCGCGCGCTCGGCGATGGGCTTCTTGCCGGACGGCACGGCGACCTCGCGTGTGTCGGCGTCGTAGAGCAGGGTGCCGTTCAGGCGGGTGGCGACGCGCGGGCCCTGCACGCGCACCGCGAACGCGTTCCATTCGCCGATGGGCTTCAGAGCCTTCGCCGCGGGCGGCACCGAACCGTACAGCGAACCCGTGAACTGCCAGGGCGAGAGCTTCGTCCCCGTGCGCTCTTCCCAGTGGAAGTCGTCGAGGATCTGGACCTCCATCCCGGTCCAGGCCGGATCCCCGCCGGCGCGGTCGCCGTGCAGGAACAGGCCGGAGTTCGCCATCTCGCTGATCTTGAACTCGAGGCGCAGCTCGAAGTCCTGGTAGTCCTTCTGGGTGCGCAAGGACCCGCTCTGCCCGGCGACGAGGGCCGCGAGCACGCCGTCCTTCGCGGACCAGCCGCCGGAGCCCTCGGCCTCCTCCCAACCGGCCGTGGATCGGCCGTCGAAGAGGCTCGTCCAGCCGTTCGCTACGCCCCAGGGCGTCACGCTGGCGATGCCGCGCTCGTCGTGGCGGACCATCTCGGTCGCGGTTTCCGAGAGCTCGCGGATGCGCAGGTTGCGGAAACGCACGGCGTTCTTCGGCGGATCCGTGCGGTCGCCGTGGACCTGGAGGCCGATCAGGCCCGTCGGAGCGAAGCCCTCCATGTCCGGCGGCACCTCGTAATCGACGAGCGCCGAGCCGTTCAGTTGGACTGCGATCCGCATGCGTGCGCCCGTGCAGCGCACCTCGATCGTGTTCCAGTCGTCCTTCTTCCAGAGCTTCACCCCGGCCTCGTTGTGGCGGAGGAACCCGTCGGCATAGATCGCGCCGATCTCGCCGTCGTCGCGCGTGTCGAGCGTCACCTGCGCGCCCTTCCCGCGCGGTGCCATGCGCAGGAAGATGCCGGAATCGAACGGCCAATCCGTGCGCACCTCGAGCTGCATCACGAACTCGGTGTAGGGGCGCGCGGTGTAGAGCAGACCGCCCTGACCGTCCTTCGTGCGCCCGACGATCTCGCCGTCCTCGACGGTCCAGGCGGCGTCGCCGTCGTAGCGGCCGCCGGTCGTCACCCAGCCGTCGAGAGTCTGGCCGTCGAAGAGGGGCCGGTACTCGGGATCGGCCGCGCGGACTTCATGCGGGGCGCAGGCCAGGAGGAACAGGATGGGCGACGCGAAGATCGCCAGGCTCGGGTGGTACATGCGTGGAGGGAGGGGATCGCCGCGCGAGCTTTGGTATAGGAACACGCCGGAGGCTCCCACGTGACGGACTCGATCGGAAATCGTCGCCGGATCGGCGTGTGCTCGTGGTCGCTGCGGCCGGCGACGGCCCGCGAACTCGCCGCGCGGGTCGCCGAATGCGGGGTCGGGCACGTGCAACTGGCCCTCGGGCCCATCCGCTCGGGGGCGATGCCCCTGGGAGCTCTGCGCGACGCCCTGGCCGCGGCGCGCGTCACAGCCTGCTCCGGGATGATGTCGACCGTGGGAGAGGACTACTCCAGCCTGGCATCGATCGCCCGGACGGGCGGCATCCGTCCCGACGTGCACTGGGCGGCGAACGTCGCGATCGCGAAGGCCGACGCACGGCTGGCGCGCGAGCTGGGGCTGCCGCTGGTCACCTTCCACGCCGGGTTCCTGCCCCATGGAGCGGACGATCCCGAGCGCGCCAAGCTGCTGGTCCGCCTGCGCACGATCGTGGACGTCTTCGCGGACGAAGGTGTGCGCCTCGGGTTCGAGACGGGCCAGGAGACGGCGGCGACCCTGCTCGAGTTCCTGTCCGACCTCGATCGTACTCGTGCGGGAGTGAACTTCGACCCGGCGAACATGATCCTGTACGGCATGGGCGATCCCGTGGCCGCGCTGCGCGAGCTCGGGCCGCGCGTCGTGCAGGTCCACGTCAAGGATGCTCTCCCCGCCGCGCGACGGGGCGAGTGGGGCGAGGAAGTCCCGGTCGGAACAGGCATGGTCGATTGGCGCGCCTTCTTCGCGGCGCTCGATGCCGTGCAGCCGGGCGTCGACCTCATGATCGAGCGCGAGGCCGGCGAGCAGCGCGTGGACGACGTGCGCCGCGCGCGGTCGCTCGTCGCCAGCCTGACGGGTGCCGCGGTGTGAGCACTCCGCGCAGTGACATGGATCCGGCGCGCGAAATCGGAGTCGGCGTCATCGGCCTCGGCCTGATGGGGCGCACGCACGTCGAGGCCTACGGGGCGGCGTCGAAGGCGGGTCCTGCGTGCCGGCTCGTCGCGGTCGCGGATCCGGATGCCGCTCGGCTCTCGGGCCGCGTGACCGTCCAGGGCAACCTGCAGGCGTCCGCGAACGACGAACGGCTGTTCGATCCGCGCACCGTGCGCACCAGCACGGAAGCGCAACGCGTGATCGACGACCCCGAAGTCGAGCTCGTCTCGATCTGCACGCCGACGGACACGCACGTGGACCTCGCTCGCCGCGCGCTGCGCGCGGGCAAGCACGTGCTGCTCGAGAAGCCGGTTTCGCTCGACCCCGTCGCGATCGACGAGTTGGCGGGCGAGGCCGAGCGCGCTGGGCGGATCTGCATGCCGGCGATGTGCATGCGCTACTGGCCCGGCTGGTCGTGGCTCCGCGACGCGCTAGGCGACGGTCGTCACGGCGCCGTGCAGAGTGCCGTGTTCCAGCGCTGCGCCAGCAAGCCGGCGTGGAACCCGGGCTTCTACGCCGATCCGACGCGATCCGGCGGGGCGCTCTACGACCTGCACGTGCACGATGCCGACCTCGCGCACTGGCTGTTCGGTGCGCCCGAGTCGATCGCGGCGACCGGTACGCGCGATCACGTCACCGCGCTTTACCGCTACGCGCACGGCCCGCAGCACGTCGTGCTCGAGGGCGGTTGGGACCACGCTACGGGCTTCCCGTTCCGCATGCGCTTCGTCGTCGTGTTCGAGCGCGCCACCGCGGAGTTCGACCTCCGCCGGGATCCGAAGCTCGAAATCTCGAGCGACGGCCGCGTCGAGACGCCCGTGCTCGACGACTGGACCGGCTATGACGGCGAAGTGCGCGCGGTGCTCGAGTCGGTGCGCAGCGGCGACGCGCGCGGACTTCCGACGTTGCGTGAAGCAGCTGCCGTCACGCGCTCCATTCGCCGCTACGGGATCGGTGGACAGGTCGTCACGGCGTCCACGTGACGCGCAGGCCGTTCGTCAGGTTGAACGTCGCGTTCGTGCAGAAGCTCGCCGCGTTGCGGTACCAGACTTGGTACGTGCGATCGCCGGGCGCCGTCACGAGGCCGTCCAGTTGCGAGGCCGAGGGGGAGGAGCCGCGGGCAGGTCGTGGGCATGCCACGGCTAGCGTCGCACGCGAGCGGGGTCACGGGTTGCGTCCGCGCGCGAAACCAGGTTCCGTCGGCAACCGGGCATTCCTTTCCACTCCGATTCGGCCGGGTCTGCGGCCGAAAACGCGCTGTGGCCCGCGCTCGCGACACCTTCCTGGACGGACTGCGCGCCGTCTCCGTGGTGCGGGTGGTGCTGCTGCACCTCTTGCAGCACGTTCAGCACCCGCTCGTGGCGAACTTCTCGTTCCTGATGCCGGGCATGCCGCTCATGTTCTTCGTGAGCGGGGCGCTCGCGGCCGCCGGACTCGCGAAGGGAGACCGCGAGACGCGCTTCCGATTCTGGCGCGAGCGCGCGCGTCGGCTGCTGGTCCCGTTCTGGGCATTCGGCGCCGTGATGTTGGGGCTGTGCGGCGTCAGCGCCCTCGTGTGGCGCGCTGACCCGGCCTACGCGTTCCCGTTCAAGACGCTCGTCCTCTGGATCGTGCCGCTCGCCGGTCCCCAGGTGAGCGCCGCGTACGACGATCTCGACTGGCACCTGTGGTTCCTGTCGTCGCTCATCCTGATGCTGGGCAGCGCGCCCTGGACGCTGGCGCTTCACCGCCGGGTTCCGTTCGCCGGCGCCTTGGCGTTCCTCGCGGCCGGCGCGGCGATCGAGGTCGCGCGCATCGACGTGCCGGGCGTCGTGCGCAACACACTGCTGTTCGGCGCCGCGTTCCAGTTCGGCTTCGCGTACACGGACGGACGCATCGAGCGCGCGCCGCGCTCCCTGCTCGTCGGCATCGCGGGAATGCTCGCGATCTTCGCGCTGCTCTTCCACGCCGACCGCTCGCCGAACGCGATGATCCACGCCCAACCGCTGGCGCTCCTCTCTCTCGGACTCGGGTTCGTCGTGCTGTGGATGCGCCTACGACCTTTCGCGGTGGAGCTCTTCGAACGCGAACGCTGTCGCGGCTGGATCCAGGCGATCAACGCGCGCGCCTACACGATCTTCCTGTGGGGACCGATCGCAAACGACGCCGCGGGGCGCATCGTGCGTCCGCGGAGCGGGTTGGAGTACCTGGTGGAGTTCGCGCTCTCGCTGGCGCTGCTCGCGGTGTGCGTGCGGGTCTTCGGGCCGGTGGAGGACTGGGCCGCGCGGCGCAAGGCGAAGCGGCCAGCGCCCCCGGTGCTCCCCGCTCCCGGCGTGGTGCCGGACCGAGCCTCGGCCTGAGGCCCGGCACCTCCCGCAGTTGCACCGGTGGGCTCCGGTGCTCACGCTGGTCAGTGTCTCGAGAATCCCTGCAACGCCGGCGCCGTGCCGGGACGAGGCCCCTCGTTCCCCCCGCACGGTTCCTGGAGATCCTCATGCGCTTCCACACGCTTGCCGCGCTGGCCCTCACCGCCGCCACTGGATCCGCTCAGGTTCGCGCTCCCTTCGACGCCCCGCTCGTCGTCGCCGACGAGTACAAGCAGATCGTCAAGACGCTCGACCTGAACGGGGACGGGTGGATGGACGCGTTCGGCTGGTGGACGGACAGCCAGTACGGCGCGCACCCGGGCCAGGGTGAGATGCACGGCTGGATCAACGACGGGGCCGGCAACCTGGCCCTGGCCTGGAACGTGCCGTACGGCAACTCGGTGTACGACGGCTTCCCGAGCGACGTCTGCGCGACGGGGGACCTGGACGGCGACGGCGACGACGACTTCGTGATCCTGGCCAACGGGCGCGTGCGCGTCTACCTCTCGAACGGCTCGCAGCCGCCGACGCTCGCGCTGAACCCGGTGGGTCCGTTCGCGGGCAGCACGAACTGCGTCGCGATCGCCGACTTCGATCACGACGGCCTTCCCGAGATCGTCCTCGCCGGCGGCGCGATGATCGGCATCTATGGGATCGACTTCGCGAACGGAGCCCTCGTCGCGCGCAGCCTGGTCCAATCGAGCTTCACCGCGGAGGGCAAGCTGATCGTGGCCGAACTGACGGGCGACAACGAGCTCGACGTCCTCCTGACCGGTACGCGCGTCCACCCCGTCGTGAACGGCCAACTGCAGCCGTGGGCGTTCAACTTCGCGCTGCCCTGGGGCTTCAGCCCCGAGGAGAGCCGTCGATTCGACGCGGGCGACCTGGACGGCGACGGCGACCTGGACCTCGTCGCCTTCACCGTGAACCTGTACACGGGGGCGGCGCGCTATCGCGTCGTCCGCCGCACCGGACCGGGTACGTGGAGCCAGGAACCTTCGCGCGACGGCGGACCGGCGCGGATGCTCGCCGACGTGGACGGCGACGGCGACCTCGACGGCGTGTGCTGCGGCGGCGGCGGTGGATCGCCGGAGCGCTCGATCAACAACTCGAACGCTTCGTTCCGCATCGCGCTGAACGACGGGAGCGGCACGTTCGCCGCCGCGATCGCGATCCCGAGCGTCGGTTCGCTCGCGATCGCCGGGGCCGTCGACCTGGACCACGACGGGGACCTGGACCTCGTCGGCGGGCGCTGCGTGTTGTACGCGCAGGGCGCGATTTCCGGCCCGACGAGCACACTCATCGGCGCCGGTGCGCAGGATCCGCGCACCGTCGTGGACCTCGACGCGGACGGCGACCTGGACTTCGAGCCGACGCTCCAGGGCGTCCGCCGCAACCGCGGCGACGGGGTGACCGAGCTGGTTCCGCTCGATCTGCCACCGTCGATCGCGGGCACCGTGCGCGAGGGCGATCCGATCCCGGGCGACTGGGACGGGGACGGCGACCTGGACCTGTTGTGCCGCCTTCAGGGCGCGGCCGGGCTCGAGCTCGTCCGCAACCTGGGCTCGGGGCGCTTCGCCAGCGGCGGTCTCGCTTGCGGTCCGGCCGGGCTCGCGAACTTTCCGACGAGCGCGGTCGATGCACTGGTCGAGGACATGGACGGCGACGGAGATCAGGATCTCGTGTTGCGCACGCGCTCGGCGCTGCTCGCGGACGGGCAGAAGAGCGCGTGGTGGAGCAACGACGGCGCGGGCGTGTTCACGTGGCGCGAGACGTTCTCCGCCCAGTGCCTGGCGCACGTCGCCGACATGGACGGAAACGGGATACCGGATCTCCTGGCGCACACCGTCGGGACCACGGGGAACCCGTACCCCCTGAGCTGGTCGCCCGGGCTGGGCAGCGGCGCGTTCGGCGCGTGGGTGGCGATCCCGAACACGAGCGCGCGCTCCGCCGGCGACCGTTTTGCCGTCGCGGACTTCGATGGCGACGGAGACCTCGACCTGGCCGCGCCCTACACCTCGCTGCTCCGCTCGTACCTCTACGAGAACGACGGGCTCGGCAATCTCGTCCGCCTGGACCTCGGCCTGCCGAACCTGGCTTCGTCCGCGGCACTGAGCGCCGTTGCCGGTGACATGAACGGCGACGGCCTCGAGGACTTCGTCTTCGGTCCCGTGAAGAACGCGGCGAACGGAGTGTTCGTGCTCCTGCGTCGTTCGGACAACCTGGGCTGGCAGGCGCCCATCTCCCAGATGGTGTTCCAGTCCGGGGCCCTCGGCTTCACCCTGAGCGATCCGGACGGAGACGGCGATCTGGACCTCCTGTCCGATCGTTTCGTGCGCAACACGGCGCATCAGGGCGACGATGCCGGCCGCCGCCTGCAGGTCTTCGACGGGCAGGCTGGGCAGGGCGGAATCGTGCCGCTGTTCGGCGCCGAAGGTCCGTTCCGCGTCGGCGAAACCGCGCAGCTGCGTTTGCGCGGACTGCGCCCTGGCGCGATCGGCCGCGTCGTCGTGTCCTACCCGTCGGATCCGCCGCCGACCTTCGGCGGCATGCACGCGGCGACGCGACACCGCATTTTCTCGGAGATCCACTTCACGGCCTCCGGCGTGGCGGGTGGCGAGGCGGGCAGCGGATCGTGGAGCCTCGACTACACGGTCCCGGGATACTCGGCCGGCCGCACGAAGTGCTACACGGCCTTCGTCGAGGACGCGGACGCGCTGGGGGGGCAGGCGCGCTCGAACCACCTGTACATCACCTACGGGCCCTGAGAAAGGGAGCCAGGCCGCGTCGTCACATGAAGTTGCGCGTGTGCAGCGCGCTGAGCACGTCGGCGCGCTCGGCGTCGAATCCCAGGAGTTTCAGTCGGTTGCGCCGTCCCGCGCGCATCTGGAGTCCCAGCGCCTGGACGAGCTCGAAACCGGCCTCCACACGCGCCGGATCCAGCGCACCCGCCGCGAGAACGATCAGCGCGTCGAACACCTGCTCGTTCAGGCCGGCCGTGTCGCGCAGAGCGTCGTGCCGACGTTCGATGGCTGCCGCCATGCGCCCAGCCAGCGTCGGATCGAGCCGCGCGTGGCGCGCGAGGTGCGCGACCCCGAAGGCCACGTGGCGGGCTTCGTCCTGAGCCACGAGCCGCATGAGCGTCGCCGTGCAGGCGTCGGGCGCGTGCTCGTGCAGGAACCACAGGAGGTTCACGAACGAACCCTCGCCCAGCACGCTCAGGAGCAGCGATGCGGTCGCGAAGTCCGGTTCGTCGACGAGCGTCTTGAGCGAGGCCTGGCCACCCGCGCTCGACGTGCCGAGCTGCGTCCGGCGCACGAGCGCGCGGCGCGTGAACACCTCGATGTGCCGTGCTTCGTCCGCGGCCTGGATGGCGAGCAACTGCTGAACCTCGCGGAAGTGCGGGTGCACCTCGCTGGCGAAGCGCGCCGGGATCACCAGGGCCGCGGTCTCGTTCTCGATCAGGTACGTGAGCACCTGGACCAGCGCGTCCTCCAACTCGTCCGACGCGGTGGCGCTGTCCTTCCACGGGATCGCGGTCTCGGGGTCCCACTGCGAAGCGAGGGCCTGGCGGTAGAGCGCGGCGGCCTCGCCGGCCCAGACCTCGTCGCGGTCGTCGAGCCGGAACCGGAACTCCGGTGCGCTCGATTCGACCAACGCGCCGCGCGCCGCCAGGCCCCAGCGCCGTGCCGGGTGCGCGCTCGGCGGATGGGTCTCGTCGACGCGCGCCTCGCCGGAGCGCTCGGCATCCTGCCAGCGATCGAGGTCCGCGGAGCCGCGCTGCAGTCGACCCGCGCAGTGCGCGGCTTCTCCCGGCGCGGCCGCCTGGAACTCGTGTCCGCGCGCTCGCGCCCACGCGCGCAGGTGGATCGCGAGTTCGGGATGCGAGCCGTGCACGTCGACACGTCCGCCGACGGGGACGCGCGCGAGCGCTCTCTCGACCAGCAGGTGTCCGCCGCGGTCGAGACCGAGCGCCACCAGGTCGACGCGGACGCAGGCGGTCCCGTCGTTCATGCAGCCCGCATCCGGCGCAGGAACTCGTCCAAGTACCGGAACCGCTCGCAGGCGCGCTCCAGCAGCGCATAGCCGGAGGTGCGACCGTCCTTCCAGGCCTTCAGGCCTTCGAGGTCCATCAGGGGCCGCGTTTCCGGATCGTCGTAGCGCATCGAGAACAGGAGTTCGCGGAAGCGGGCGATGAGCGGCTCCGAAGCCCCGTCCAGCACGGTGAAGTTGCAGTGGTCGAAAGTCCCGGTCTGCGCCAGCACGCGCGTCGCACCGCGCGGGAGCGTGCCCTCGGCCGAGAACACGAGGTGGTTGCCGTCGATCATGCAGGCCGCATCGACCTCGCCCGCGATCAGCGCGCGTGCCGCGTCG
Source organism: Planctomycetota bacterium (assembly GCA_026692665.1). GTDB lineage: Bacteria > Planctomycetota > UBA1135 > UBA1135 > JAEUHZ01. Next base: position 22,291 of record JAPLOF010000013.1, on the reverse strand, counting down.
CGCTCGCCGCCGACGTGGTCACCGTGCTTGCCGAGCAGCACATCGAAGCGCCGCACTTCGCAATCGCGCCCGGGTTCGACGCCGGCCTCCGCGAGATGCAGGAGCGGAATCAGCGTGGCCTGCGGCGAATCGGCCGCGCCCACGCCGACGGTCTTGCCGCGCAAATCGGTCAGCGTCCGCACCGGCGAGTCCGCGCGCACCACGATCAGCGACGTCAGCCCGCAGTCCGTGTCGCGCATGGCGATCGCGCGCGCCCTGCGCCCCCGCGCGCGTGCGACCCGATCGGCCTGGATCCAGGCCAGCGGCGAGTTCCAGGCCACGTCGAACGCGCCCGCGAAGTGCTGCTCGACCTGCCGCTCGTAGTTCGAGTAGAGCACGTAATCGAAGTCCAGGCCGCGCGCTGCGAACCAGCGCTGGAAGCCGTCCCAGATCGGGACGACCTTGGCGTCGTAGGCCACGGCGCCCAGTACGAGCGTGGAACTCATGGTGGTCGCCCTAGAACAGCGGCAACCCGCAGGCTGCCTTGCCGATGAAGTCGTACAGCTGGTCGCTGGTAGGCGCCATGATCAGCGCCGCGCGCGTGTCGCGGAAACGGCGCTCGACGCCCACGTCCTTCCTGAAGGCGAGCCCGCCACAGACGCGCATGGCGGTGTCGAGCACTTCGCTGGCGGTATCGGCGGTCGCGGCTTTGACCTCCAGCACGCGCAGCATGGTATCCGGTCGGCCGGATTCGATGGCCGAGATCGTGTCGAGCCAGAGGCAGCGCGCCATGTCGGCCTGGATGCGCATGCGGGCGACGTAGGCGCGGATCGTCGGCAGGTCGGCGAGCGCGGAGCCGAGGTGCGCATACTTCGTTCCGGAAGCGTGCTCAGCCGTCTTCTGCACCGCGGCCTCGGTCATCCCGACCGAGCCGGCGGAGATCAGCACGCAGAAGGTGGGCAGGACGGTCTGCATCATGATGCCGAATCCACCACCGTCCTCGCCGAGCCGGTTCGCCGCCGGGATACTCACACCCACGGCGTCGACCGGCGCGGAATCGTTGCCGCGCAAACCCAAGCCGTCGAAGCGCCCGGCGATGTGGAGTCCCGCCGCGGAGCGCGGCACGAGCCACAGCGTGCTCGGTCCGTCCCCCTGAACGGGCTTGCTCGACCACACGTAGGCATCCGCCGCGTGCGCGGACGTGATCCAGCTCTTCTTCGCATCGAGCTTCACGTGCGATCCATCCGCGCGCGCGCTGCTCAGCGGGGCCCAGAAGTGCGAGCGCGAGCCGTTCTCGCTGAAGGCCAGCGTCGAGAGGTGCTCGCCGCGCGCGATGGCCTGGCGCACGTCCCGCGAACCGTGGGCTTCGAGCACCGCCGTGCCCGAGTAGTGCATCGTCATCACCATGGCACTCGAGCCGCATTCGCGCGCGATGCGTTCCACGACCTCGGCGGCCTGCCGCAAGCCCAAGCCGTGCCCGCCGACATCCTTGGCGGAGAGCAGAGCGAGCAGGCCATGCTGGCGCGCGGCGGCGACGACTTCCGTGGGGAACGAGCCTTCCGCATCGACGCGCGCCGCGTGTTCACGGGCGACGGAAGCGACTTGCTCGAGGGATGCGAGGTGATCGAACTTCATGCGGATCTCGTGGGGCGGCGGTGCGCCGTCCCCACGCGGAATCGCCGCACGGGACCGTCGCTAGGGCGCCGGGGTGGATCGCTCGAGCACGTCGAGCGCTGACGGGGTTCAGGGGTGCAAGTGGTGCTGGTTGGGCATGGGATCGTCCTCGGACGCGTGCACGCCGGACGGGATGTGCGGAGGCGCCGCGGATTCTCAGGTGAACTTCGTATGGCCGGGACGCGGCACCGGTGTGGTCTCGACCGGTCCCAGGGCGTAGGTCGTGGGACCCTGACGCTCCGCCGAGTTCAGGGCCTGCTCCCACGTGATCGACTGGCCGGTGTAGGCCGCCATGCGACCCATGATCGCCATCAGCGTGCTGTTCGTGGCCCAATCCGCGTCGAAGCGGTGCTTGCCGTTGCGGATCCCGGCGAAGAAGTCCTTGTGCTCCTCGACGTACATGTTCGTCGTCGGGCCCTCGTAGACCCACGGCACCTGGCCCTCGATCGCGTGGTGCGGGCCCCAGCCGTTGATGAACGCGATGCCGTTCTCGCCGTAGACGTAGTCCGTGTTGTCCGTGGGGCAGTTCTCCCACTGGCGCGCCTGCAGGAACGCGCGGCGGCCGTCCTCCCACTCGTACGTCACGCCGAAGTGGTCGTAGATGTTGCCCGGGTGCTTGTCCGAACGCTGCGCGCGGCCGCCGACGGCCCAGCACAGGGCGGGCGGCTCGTTGTTCATGGCCCAGTTGATCTTGTCGACCGAGTGGCAGGCCTGCTCGACGATGTGGTCGCCGCCCAGCCACAGGTAGTGGTACCAGTTGAGGATTTGCCACTCCATGTCGGTCATGTTCGGCTTGCGCTCGACGAACGCGTTCGGGCTGCCGTTGTAGGTCGCGTAGACCGTGCGGATCTTGCCGATGCCTCCTTCGTGGATGCGTTGGTAGATCGCGCGCTCGGGCAGGCTGGAGCGCCAGCAGAAGCCCGACATCAGGGACAGGTTCTTCTCGCGCGCCTTCTTGGCCGACGCGATCACCGAGCGCACGCCCGGCGCGTCCACCGCGAAGGGCTTCTCGGCGAAGATGTGGACGCCGGCGTTCACCGACGCCTCGATCTGCGCGGGGCGGAACACCGGCGGCGTGGCGAGCAGCACGGCATCGAGACCCGAGGCCAGGACCTTCTCGAGCGCGTCGAAGCCGACGAAGCGCTTGTCCTTCGGGACGTCCGCCCGCCCGGGGAACTTCTCCGTGAAGTGCGCGCAGGCGGTGTCGATCCGGCCGGCCAGCACGTCGCCGACGGCCACCAGCTCCACGTCGGGGTCGGCGTTCAGCGCGTCTCCCGCCGCGCCCGTGCCGCGCCCGCCGCAGCCGACGAGCCCCACGCGGATCTTCGCGTTCCGCTTCCCCGACGCGGCGTTCTGTGCCGCGACGTTGGAGCTGAGGATGGCGGAGGCGGCGGTCGCGGCGGAGGCGACGACGAAGGCTCGGCGGTCGAGGGGCGGGGGCGTCATCGAGAGAACTCGTCTTCCGGTGGAACGCGCGCCCGGTGGATTCCGGAGCGCGGGGGGCCCGAGTCTATCAGCCGACTTCGCGGACCGGCTGCGGTCGACCGCGGCCCCCCGCGCGCAACCCGGATTCAGAGGCTCGACATGCCGCCGTCGACCCCGAGGGACGCGCCGTGGATGTAGGCCGCCTCGTCCGAGGACAGGAACAGGACCGCGCGAGCCACGTCCTCGGGCGAGCCGAAGCGTTGCAACGGCACCTGGGACAGGATCTGCCCCGCCATCGCCTGCGTGGTCTCCGCCGGCAGGCCCATGCGCCCGAAGATGGGGGTCTCGATCGGACCGGGGTTCACGATGTTCAGGCGGATGCCGCGCGGTGCGAGTTCCTGCGCCAGCGATCGGGCCAAGGAAGCGATCGCGGCCTTCGTGGCGGTGTACACGGACGAGTTGGGCATCCCCATGTTCACGACCGACGATGCGTTGATCACGATCGCCGAGCCCTTGGGCATCAGCGGCAGGGCCTTCTGGATGGTGAAGTAGGCGCCCTTCACGTTCGTCGTGAACTGGTTGTCGAAGAAGGCCTCGTCGCTCGCCTCGATGGGGGCGAAATGCGCGACACCGGCATTCACGAACAGCGCGTCGATCCGACCGGCGTCCTTCTTCACCTGCGCGATGGCGCGGTCGATGTCGGCGAGCTTGGACACGTCGGCCTGCACGGCGATCGCGTTGGCGCCGAGGCTCGCCTTGGCCTGCTTCAGGGTCTCGAGGTCGCGACCGGCGATCGCGACGCGCGCGCCCTCCTTGGCGAATCCCTGGGCGGCGGCGAGGCCGATGCCGCTGTTGCCCCCGGTGACGAATGCGATCTTGCCCTGAAAACGTTGCGTGGACATGTGTGGTTTCCTGTGTGTAACGGGATGTGTTGCGGAATAAGAAACGGTGAAGGGACGGTGAACGGGGAGGGGATTCAGCCGGTGGACTCGACGCGACGCAGGAGGTCCGCGACGCTCGTTTCGCGCAGCCGGTCGTGCATGGAGGCCTCGGCGCGCGCGAAGACGCCTCCCAGGACCTCCTTGATCCCACAGCTGACCGGGCAGACGCGGTTCGGCGGGTTCTCGTGGACCGGGAAGATCCCGTCGGGCTCGACGGCCTTCAGGACGGCGTCCAGCGCGATCTTCTTGGGGTCCCGAGCCAGCTTGTACCCGCCATGGCGTCCACCCTGGCCGCTGACGAAGCCCGCCTTCGCGAGCAAGCCGAGGATCCGACGGACGACGACCGGATTCGTGTTCACGCTGCCCGCCAGACGCTCCGACGTCGCACCGTCCTCGCCCAGGTGGGCCAGGGCGACGAGGACGTGGAGAGCCACGGCGTAGCGCGAGCTGGTTGTCATTCCGCAACCAATCTAGCTACGAATCGAGCCGACGCAAGCGGCCGTCCGGTATTTCCTGCAGCCCCTCTACGGGTCGCAGACCACGCGGAAACCGGCGAACGGTCCGTCCGCGAGCCACCACACGCTCTTCGGGATCTGCGGGTCGGTCGCATTGAACGCGGGGTCGTCGGGGAGCCGCGCGCTCAGGGCGGCCTTCTCGGCCGGGTCCTTGAACGACCCGCCGCGCAGCACTCCCTTCCCTTCGGCGCCGACCGTCCACTCGGCGGCGTTGCCCAGGACGTCGTGGAGCCCGTAGCCGTTCGCGGCCTTCTTGCCGACGGGATGGGTGCTCAGGCGACCCCGCGTCTTCGAGTTGGGCTGGTACCAGGTGCTCGCGTCGAGCGCCGCGGCATCGGGATCGGTGGCGATCCCGCCTCGGGCCGCATGCGTCCACTCGGCCTCGGTCGGCAGTCGGAAGTGCTTCCCGGTGCGGTTCGACAGCCAGCGGCAGAACTGGGTCGCGCCCCGGAACGAGACCGAGATCACGGGGTACCCTGCGTGACCGAAGCCGCGGTCCATCAGGATGTAGGGCTTGCTCGGACGCGCGAACGCGTCGGGCGGGTCCTTCTCGGTCTCCGCGCGCTCCATCGCGAACACGAAGGCGTCGTACATGTCCCAGGTGATCTCGGTCGTCGCGGCGAGGAACGGCGCGACGGAGGCACGTGTCCCGTCAGCGGCCTGCACCTCGGCCGCGGGGATCGGCGCGAGCACGAGCTTCGCGGTCGTCCCGGGCACGAGGATCTCGAATCCCGCGAGCATGCCCTGGGTCGGAGCCGCCGGTGCGGCGACCTGCGGCCCGGGAGGCGTCGGGCCCGCGCGCTCGACCGGGGCTGGGGTCAGAGCCGCGCCGGGCGGCACCGGCCCCGCCGCCACGGGAGCGCGGGCGTCACGGCTCGGGTTGGCGGGCGCCTCGACGGCGCGCGCCGCCGACTCGTCCTTCGCGGGCTGGGTCTCGCAGGCGGTCACACAGGCCGCGGCGAGCGCGAGGAAGGCCGTGTTCCTCGCCGTGAGCGTCGTCTTGTGCCTCATCGGGTGCAGAGCTCCGCCGGAAGCGGAGTCGAGGTTCGAGTTCTCACGCCTCGCGATGGGCGTCGAGGCGCGCATCGTACTCCAGGCCCCGTCCGTGGAGATCGCCGCGGACGCCGCCGACGCCGCATTCGCGGAGATCGAGCGGCTGGAGCAGGCCTTCAGCGACTGGCGGCCGGACAGCGAGCTCTCGCAGCTCTCGGAACGTGCCGGCTCGGGCCCCGTGCCGGTTTCGGACGACCTGTTCGAGATCCTGCGGGCCGCAAGCGCGATGTCGGTGGCCACGGACGGCGCCTTCGACGTCACGGTCGGGCCGCTGGTCCAGTTGTGGCGTGAGGCGCGGCGCACGAAGCTCTTGCCCGCGGCCCTCGAGATCGAGCGTGCCCGCGCGCTCGTCGGATGGCGCCTCGTCGAACTCGACCCGGACCGTCGCACCATCGCCCTGGCGAAGGCCGGCATGCGGCTCGACCTGGGCGGGATCGGCAAGGGCTTCGCGTGCCAGCGCGCCGTGGACCTGCTCGCGCGCCAGGGGTTCCCGTGCGCCCTCGTGCAGATGGGCGGCGACATCGTGTGTGGTGCGCCGCCCCACGGCCGCGAGGGCTGGGAAGTCGACGTGGGCGGCGCGGTGCGCCTCGTCCACGACCGCGCCGTCGCGACGTCGGGCGACACCGAGCAGCACGTCGAGATCGACGGCGTCCGCTACAGCCACGTGGTCGATCCGCGGACCGGACTCGGCCTCACGACGCGCAGTGTCGTCACGATCACGGCCGCGGACGGCACCACGGCGGATGCGCTGGCCAAGGCGTTCGGCGTGCGGCCCGAGCGCTCCGCCGAATGGCTCGAGCGATTTCCCGGCGTCGAGCGGTGGCGGTGACGCGGGCCGCGGCCCCGATCGTGGGGGGCGAACGCGGTGCGGTGGGCGCCTCAGTCCGCCACCGGCCCGGTACGAGCCGTCACAGGGCGCGCATCACGACCTCGACGGCGCGCGCGTGATCCGAGCTCGCGACCGCGAGCTCCACGTAGGGCTTTCACGAAGTCGGCGGGCAGCCGTTCTTGGGGCGCACGTAGCCGGTGATCCCGGCGCGCTTCAGGGCGTCGACGAAGCGCGCGAGCTCGCCGCGCGTGCCTTCCATCACGTACTCGAGGTCGTCGGTCATCGAGGGAGAAGGGGAGGGGCGAGCGGACCGGTGGCCGGCGTCGAGGCCGGACCACCGGGAGGTGTCACGGTAGAGGAACCAATCCTGGTGGTCCGGCACGCGGGCGTGCCGGACTACGCAAGCGCGCCGGACTGGACTAGACGCGCGCCTTGACGTCCTTGCGCGTCTGCTTCTTGCGCTCCATCTCGGTCAGGATGCGCTTGCGCAGGCGCAGCGTCTTCGGCGTCACCTCGAGCAGTTCATCGTCCTCGAGGTACTCGAGCGCCTCTTCCAGCGACATGACGTGCGGCGGGGGCAGCTTCACGTTGTCGTCCTTGCCGGCCGAGCGGATGTTCGTGAGCTTCTTCTCGCGGCAGACGTTGACCCCGAGGTCGTTGTCCTTGTTGTTCTCGCCGATGATCATGCCCTCGTAGACGGGCGTGCCGGGCGCGACGAAGAACGTGCCACGGTCGAGGAGGCCGAACATGCCGTAGGGCACCGACTCGCCGGTGCGGTCGGCGATCAGCACGCCGTTCTGGCGCATCGGCAGCGGGCCGCCGTCGCGGCGCCATTCCTCGAAGACGTGGCTCAGGATCGCCATGCACTGGCTGAGCGTCATCAGCGCGGTGCGCGCGCCGATCAGGCCGCGCGAGGGCACGAGGAACTCGATCCGCGTGCCGGCGGGCATCGGCTCCATGTGCGTCATCTCGCCGCGGCGCTTGCCGAAGTACTCGATGATCTTGCCGGCGTGCTCGTTCGGGAGCTCGACGACGGTGCGCTCGTACGGTTCGTGCTTGTGGCCGTCGATCTCCTTGAGCACGACGCGCGGCTTGCCGACCGAGAACTCGAAGCCCTCGCGACGCATGTTCTCGATCAACACGCCGAGGTGCATGACGCCGCGGCCCTTGAGCTCGTAGCCGTCGTCGGTGCCCTTCTCGTTCAGTTGCAACGCGACGTCGCGCAGCGCCGCGCGCTCGAGGCGCGTCAGGATCTGGCGGCTCGTGACGTACTGGCCTTCCTGGCCCGCGAAGGGGGAGCTCGAGACGTAGAACTCCATCGAGATCGTGGGCTCGTCCATCAGGATCGCCGGCAGCGACTCCTGGAACTCCGGCGGACACAGGGTGTCGCCGATCTTCATGTCCTCGATGCCCGCGACGACGGCGATGTCGCCGGCGTGCACGATCTCGGTGGCGACGCGCTGCAGACCCTCGTAACGGAAGAGGCCCTTGATGGGCACCACGACCGCCTTCGAGCGGTCCGGGTGGCACACGGCCACGCGCATGCCGTTCTTGAGGACTCCGCGGCGCACGCGGCCGATGGCGATGCGCCCCAAGAAGTCGTCGTGGTCGAGGGTCGCGGCCTGGAACTGGACCGGTTCCGCGTCGTCCTGCGGCGGCGCGGGCGCGTGCTTCAGGATCATGTCGAAGAGGGGCTCGAGGTCCTTCTTCTCGTCCTTCATGTCGTGCATCGCGTAGCCGTCGCGGCCCGAGCCGTAGACGACCGGGAAGTCGAGCTGCTCGTCGTGCGCCCCGAGCTCGATGAAGAGCTCGAACACGAGGTCGAGGACCTCGTTCACGCGCGCGTCGGGGCGGTCGATCTTGTTGATCAGGACCAGCGCGCGCAGGCCGTTCTCGAACGCCTTCTTGAGCACGAAGCGCGTCTGCGGCATCGGCCCTTCGGCCGCGTCCACCAGCAGGAGGACCGCGTCGGCCATGCGCAAGGTGCGCTCGACCTGGCCGCCGAAGTCGGCGTGGCCCGGCGTGTCGACGATGTTGATGCGGTAGCCGTGGTAGTCGATCGCCGTGTTCTTGGCGAGGATCGTGATGCCGCGCTCGCGCTCCTGCGCGTCGCTGTCCATCGCGCGCTCCTGCACGACCTGGTTCTTCCGGAACGTGCCCGCGAACCGGAACATCGTGTCGACGAGCGTGGTCTTGCCATGGTCGACGTGGGCGACGATGGCGATGTTGCGGATCTGTTTCCTGGACGGCATAGGGCGCTCGTGTCTCGACTCCGGGGGGCCTGCTCCCGGAAATCTGGGCGAAAGAAGGTACTCGCAAGCCGTCCAGGCGGCAACAGGAGCGCGGCCCCCTCTTCCGTTCAGCCCGCTTCCACGCGCTGGATGCGGTCCAGGCGGTAGGTCTTCAAGAGCCCCGAGCGCACGCACTCCGCCTCCAGGTACGAGCGCTCGCCGCTCTCGAAGAAGAGCCTCGGCACGATCGCCAGGCGTGCCGGCGCGTTCTCGCCGTCGCCGTAGACGACGGTGACACGCACCCGCTCGCGGCAGGCCGCCTCGAGACCGCGCAGGCGCTGGGTCAAGCGCGGCATGCGCGGCCGCGATCCCCGAAATGTGGTCCGGCCACCGCGACCGACCGCTTCGCCCCACCAGGTGGTCTCGTCGAGTCCCGATCGCGCACGGCACTCCTCGAAGACGAGCCAGCACGCCACCGCGTCGGGCAGAGCGCGGTGCGAACGCCCGACGTCGAGCTCGAGGTGCTCGACGAGGGTCCCGAGCTTGTGATCGGGCGAGTCCGCGATGAACCGCCGCGCGAGTTTCAGGCTGTCCAGGATCGGCGCCGTGGAGAGTTCGACGCCGTACCGCTCCGCCTCGAACGCCAGCACCGCGGCGTCGAAGCTCGCGTTGTGCGCGACGAGCCAGTCCTCGCCGGCCCACTGCGTGAAACGTGCCAGCACGACGCCAGCCGTCTCCGCGTCGCGCACGTCGTCGTCGACGAGCCCGTGGACCTCCGTGACGGCCGCCTCGATCGGGACCTCGGGCCGCACGAACGCTTCGAAGCGATCCACGATCTCACCGCCGACGGCGCGGACGGCGGCGATCTCGATCAGGTGCGGCGCGCCGCGCGATGTGGCGGTCTCGGTGTCGAAGGCGACGATGGGGCGGGTCACGGGCGGGCCAGTGTGGCGCCCGATGCCGGACTGGTCACGTACCGCGCGTGGGTTCTAGCGGTGCGAGGAAGGGGGAAAGGTCTCGCTCGCTCGACACCCAGCAGCGCGGCTGACTGGCCACGGGCTCGCCCGCCCCACAGGTGGTTGTCTTGACGGGCACAGGGGGGGCGAACGAAGTCGACCGGTGCATTCCTCGTCGCAAGCAATCGCGTTGGGATCCGGTGCGCGACGGAGCGGAACCACGAGGTGCTCCGGCACGCGGCCTGTGCTGCCTGTGAGGGAAGCGGCAAGGAAGAGAGTGAGCAAGTGAGCCTGTGCATCGGGGGGGGCGTGTGGGCTGGGTGTCTGTCCCGCGCCAGCTCGGGTCCAGCAGCAATCCACGCGACTTCTCGTGGCGGGGGGAGCGAGGCGGCCCTGGAGTCGGGGCGTCCGGGTCCAGTGCCGCCTCCGTGGAATGCGGCACGCAGGCGATCGGCCGATTCCACGGACCTGGGGCTGCGAGATGCACCCGCTGCGGGTAGCTTGGCGCGGGTCAGGTCGAGACCGAGCTTCCCCGGTGCGCGTCGCCCACCTGACCCCAGGGTCCACCCATGCTCTCGCTCCACTTGTCGCTCTTGCTGAGCGTCTTCGTGTCTCCCGGCCTCTCCCAGTCCGGAGCAACCGCCCCGGCCCCCGTGTCCCCCGTCGGACTGCCCGAGTGGGCCGCAGGAGCCAGCGCAGGTACTCATGCGCTGCCGGCCTTCGAAGGCGGCCTGCGGACGCAGGTGGACGCTGGAGGCTTGCGCGCCGAGATCGATGCCGGTCAGCGGACGTTTGGCGTCAGGCTGCGCACGGTAGGCATCGGGCGCGGCGCCGACTTTCGCGCCGCGGAAGCCGCACCCGCGCATCGTTCGGGAGAGAACGTGTCGCGCTCCCTGGCGGGCGTGGAGGAGTGGTACCGGCCGACGAAGCGCGGGCTCGAGCACGGCTGGACGATCGCGGAGCGGCCCAGCGGGAAGGGCGAGGACCCGGTCTGGGTCTACATCGAGTTCAGCGGGGATCTGGGAGCGCGGATCCTCGGTGACGCGAGGACGATCTGGCTGCTCGACTCCCGGGCGCAGCTGCGGATGCGGTACGAGGGGCTGAAGGCGTGGGATGCGAATGGGGCGCCGGTCGAGGCCACCTTCGCGACGAACTCGCGCGGGATCGGGGTGCACGTGAAGGACGAGGGTTCTGCGTACCCGATCACGATCGATCCCTTGCTGCAGGGGCCGGTCTGGTTCTGGGATGGAGATCAAGACTACTCGGCTTTCGGGACAGTCACCTGCACCGCTGGTGACGTGAATGGCGATGGGTTCAGCGATGTCCTGATCACTGCGCCGGCTTACAGCAACGGCCAAATTCAGGAGGGGCGGGCTAGCTTGTTCTTGGGCTCCGCAGGGGGCATCCAATCACCCGCGGCGTGGACAGCGGAAGGCAATCTGGCCAACGCGCAGTTCGGCACCGCAGCCGCGCCCGCCGGCGATGTGAATGGGGACGGGTTTGGTGACGTGATCATCGGCGCGTACAGCTACTCGCCGACCGCAACGGCAGAAGGCCGAGTCTATCTGTACTTGGGCTCACCAGCTGGCCTGCTGGCCTCTCCTGCTTGGATTCGAGATGGTGCTGTCGCCAACGACAGCTACGGCTACAGCGTCCGCACAGCCGGTGACGTAAACGGTGATGGACGCGACGACGTCTTGATTGGCTCCCCGTTCGTGTCCTCACCCGAAACCAATGAAGGCCGGGTCGAGCTGTTTCTCGGGACGGTTAGCGGCAACTTAGGGACGGTTCCAGCCTGGGCATTCGAGAGCAACGTTTCGTCTTCATTTCTTGGATACAGCGTCTCGACGGCCGGCGATACTGATGCGGACGGGTTCGATGACATTGTCATTGGAGCACCTCAGGCTGGTTCTCCGACCGCTTCCGGAGAAGTGTGGTACTTCAAGGGGTCCGCTTCCGGAACCCCCGTGTTTGCGGCCACGCTTCCGTCGCCGAATGCAACGCAGAACGATGGTTTTGGCATTTCTGTAGCGGTCGGTGGGGATCTCAACGGCGATGGGTACTCGGACGTCTGGCTGGGTAGTCAATCCGCTGTTGGGCAAAGAGGGAGGGCTGACGTCTACCTTGGCTCACCTTCTGGTTTGAACCCGGGCTCTTCGAATTCGGTCACCGGTGCGAGCGCTGGGGACTACCTTGGAACCTCTCTCGGTCCAGCCGGAGACGTCGACGGGGACGGCATTGCCGACATCGTCGTGGGGGCGCCGCGATTGGGATCCAGCCCGCAGGCCGCAGGATATGCAATTGTCCGCTCCGGCGGGTTCTTTCAGATCGTGGACACCATGCTCACCGGCGGACTAGGCGCTGACGCTTTCGGTGCTTCCGTTTGCACGGCAGGAGATGTAAACGGCGACGGGTTCTCGGACGTGATCGTCGGTGCACCACAGTTCACGGATGATCAGCAGAGCGAGGGTCGCGCACGCCTCTACTACGGAGGCCCGAAGGACAGCGTGCCCACCTCGAGTGCCGTACCTACCTTCGGTGACACGCAGTCCGCCTCCGGCTCCGCGCTCGCCCTCGGTGACATCGACCAGGACGGATACGCGGATCTCGTCGTAGGAGAGCCCAATTGGTCGAATGGCTCCGGGAACTCGGGCCGAGTCCGGCTCTTCATGGGCTCTGCATTTGGAATCTCCGCCACGCCATCGTGGACCTCCACTCCGCTCGTGGACGAGATCGGCTCGCGCATGGGCGCATCGGTCGCCTACCTGGGTGACGTCAACGACGACGGTCGTGGCGACGTGCTCGTCGGGGCACCCGGTGCTTCCGACGGCCAGGCCGGCGAAGGCAAGGCCTACCTCTTCCTCGGATCGGGCGCCGGGCTGACGACGATCTCGCAGGTGCTCCAACTCAACGAGGTCGGTGCAGCCTTCGGGGCCAGCATGTCCTCCGCCGGCGACCTCGACGGCGACGGCCGATCGGACGCCGTGATCGGCGCGCCCACAAGTCCCTCGGGCGGCGGTGCGGGCCGCGCCTACGTGTTCCTGGGGCGGAAGATCGGCCCCGTCTACCTCTCCCTGGTCTCGACACTCCAGGGGACGCAACCCGGCGAGCGATTCGGTCACGCGGTCAGCGGTGGCGGTGACTTCGATGCCGACGGCCTGAGCGATCTCGCCATCGGCGCGCCGCTCTATTCCGGTGGGCAGACGCAGGAAGGTCGCTTCCTCGTCTACCGCGGTGCGCAGTTGATCGGTCTCGTCCCGACCCCGAACCGGATCGTCGAAGGCAACGAGACAGGAGCCGAGCTCGGTTTCGCGTTGTCGAGTGCCGGCGACGTCAACGGAGACAGCCGCTCCGACCTGCTCGTGGGGGCGCCCGGCTTCCTCGCCGGGACTCGCGGTGGCCTCGCGTTCCTCTACATGGGCCAGAATCTGGCGGGCCAACCCATCATCGCCGGCGCGAGTTCCGCTTCCATCGTCGTGGACAACGCCGGAGCGCGACTGGGCGAAGCCTTGGCCTTCGCTGGGGATCCCAATGGCGACGGGTACGGTGACGTCCTCGTCGGCGCGCCTCTGGCTGACTTCGGATCCACGGACAGCGGAGTCGCTCTGCTCTTCCTCGGTTCGGGGACAGGACTCCTGGGCGTGAGCACTCTCGGCCCTGTGGCCGCGCCGGTCTCCATCTACGCGGTGAGCCTCGGTTCCTCGTCCGTCGTCGCGAACGAGCACGCGGGCGCCGCGCTGGCGGGTGGAGCGGACGTCAAGGGACACGGCTTCGGGGACATCGTCGTCGGCAGTCCCGGGAGCATGACGGGCGATGGCGAGTGGGACCTCTTCTACGGTGGTTCTGGCGTCACGGCATCGCGCGTCACAAGCGACAACCAGCGGCAGTACAACGACGCCCAGGCCTTGAACCTGCTGGGGCGCAGTTCCGAGGTCGCCGGATTCGGCGCCTCGATGTTCGCCACATCGCACGACGGGTCGAGCCCACCCCTGCCAGGCACAGTTGCCGGCCGCGAAGACGTGCGTCTCACGTGGGAGATCCAGGAACTGGGTGTGAGCTTCACGGCCTCGGCGACGGCGAGCGGGCCCACCTGGCAAGACACCGGAGTCGTCACCGGGCCGCTCCTTCGCTTGACACAGCCGGTGAACGGCCTCACGGCCGACCGGAACTACCATTGGCGACTCCGGATCGACGTGCGGAACCCATACTTTCCGCACTCGCGGTGGATCGCTCTTCCCGGGAATTCGATGACGGAGAAGAAGGTGGGCAGCGCGAGGGACTGCGACAACAACGGGGTGGGGGACGGCACGCAGATCGCCTTGGATCCGAGCCGCGACTGCAACGACAATGGCGTCCTGGACACGTGCGATCTGACGAACGGTACGAGTCAAGACTGCAACGGGAATCAGTCGCCGGACGAATGCGACCTGTTTTCGAACGACTGCGACGGCAACCTGATCCCGGACGAGTGCCAGGTCGACTGCAACGGCAACTTCGTCCCCGACGTCTGTGACATCGCGAGCGCTACTTCACAGGACACGAATGCGGATGGCATTCCAGACGAGTGCACTGCGCTGCTGATGAACGTCACCTTGCCCTGTGCCGGCGATGGCAGCAACACGCCCTGCCCCTGCGGGAACTCGAGCCCGATGGGGACGGCCGAGGGATGCCTCAACTCGCTCGGGGTCGCCGGTCGGGTCCGGGTCGAGGGTATCGCCCGAGTGACCTACGACAACTTCCTCCTGCGCGGCACGCAGATGCCGAACAGCTCCGCGCTCTACTTCCAGGGTACCGGGGTGCAGAACGGCGGCGCTGGGTCCGTGTTCGGGGATGGACTGCGCTGCGCGAGCGGCTCCGTGCTCCGACTTGCAACCAAGCTCAACTCCGGTGGAGCTTCCCAGTATCCGGACGCTGGCGACGCTTCGATCTCGGTCCGCGGTGCGATCCCCTCTGTGGGCGGGGCTCGGACGTACCAGCTCTGGTACCGGAACGCGGCTGCATTCTGTCTCCCCTCGACGTTCAACCTCACGAATGGAGTGACGGTCACATGGCAGCCCTGATCTTGCGCACCGTCCACGCCACGCCTGCCCTTCCAGGCCCCGAGCAGCGACAACCTCACCGGCGTTCTCCAAGTCTCCGCGGATCTTGGGCTGCAGCGTGCGTGCTGTCGTTCGTGGGGGTAGCCAGGTCCGCTCCCGCCCAAGGTCTGTGCCTGGAGGAGCAGTCCGCGGTGGCCGTGGCGGCGAATCCGAACGCGCTGCTCGCGGCGGATCTGAATGGTGATGGCTACGACGACATCCTCACGCTGAGCACGACCGGGATGGCGACGGCCCTCACGGTGGTCCTTTCGCAGAACGCGCCCGCGAGCTACGGGGCCTCAACCATCTATCCTTCACCGGCAGAAGCCTACGCGTTCACAGTGGCGGATGTAGACGGCACATCGGGACTCGACGTGATCGTCGGGGCCTCCTCACAGCCCTACGTAATGGTGTTCCGCAATCTTGGGGCCGGTACCCTCGACACACCTTTCTACGTCCCGACTACTGCGCTGCGAGCTTACGCCATCGCGGCCTGTGACATCGATGCTGACAGTATCGTCGATGTGCTGATCTCAACCGACTTGCCGGCGCCTGCCATCCACGTCTTGAAGGGACAGGGCGGTGGATTGTTTGGCGCGGATGTAGTCTCGATGATCGCGTCGCCAACCAATACTCCCATGGCCTGTGCGGACATCGACCAGGACGGTCTGCCTGATCTTGCCATGGTCGACGCTTCCATCGCGACCGTCAGGGTGCTCCGGAATCTGGGAGCCGGCGCGTTCGGTCCAATGTATGAGTATGGACCTGGACCCGGTGCCAGCAGCATCCGGGCGGGGAACCTCAACGGCGATTCCTGGCCAGATCTCGTTGCGGGCACGTCGGCAGGGATCTTCGTCTTCTTGAATGACGGCACCGGGCAGTTCCCCAATCCGCTGGACTATGGCGGAGGATTGGACGCCACCTTCCTGATTCTCCGGGACTTCGATGGCAACGGGGCTCTCGATGTCGCTACGAAATCGACGGAGCGAAGCAACCTGTTGCTCCTGCTCAACACGGGCAGCGGAGTGTTCGCAGCGGGACAACCGGGCGAGCCGCTTCCGTACTCCTACGGGGAAGGCGCCAATCTGGACGGCGACACGCGACCCGACCTCATCTCGCTGTCGACCGGTGACTCTGCGTCGGTGCTCCTCATCCGGAACCCGGGTGCAAGCCAGCAGGCGACGCAGACGATCCTGCCCGCTGGCGACCGTCCCGTGGCGATTGCGTCGGCGGACTTCAACAGCGACGGGCGTCTCGACTTCGTCGTCGCCAACTTCGACGCGAACACGGTGTCCGTTCTGCTCGGTGCTCCGGGCGGTACCTACGCCGCTCCCGTCGCATACCCCGTTGGCTCCACCCCTGTGGCCGTGGTGACTGGGGATGTGACGGGCGACGGGCTCGCGGACATCGCGGTGGTGAACCGCAGTTCCAACAATGTGTCGGTCCTGAAGAACGCCGGCAACGGGACCTTCCTGCCGCACGTCGTCACCGGGACCGGTTTCAGTCCGGTCGGCCTCGCCGTGGGTGATCTCGATGGCGTGCCCCCCCTCGACCTTGCGGTCGTGAACTCGAACTCCTCTTCTGTGACGGTGCTTTCGAGTTTTCCGGGCGGCGGATTCGCAGCGCCCGTTGTGCTGTCGGCTGGCCAGTATCCGTCGAGCATCGCCATCGGCGATATCAACCAGGATGGCCTCCCAGACATCGTGTCGGGAACGCTGGGTGACGGGCTCTACTTCCATACGAGGATCCCCGGTGGTGGCTTCACGACGACGAACGCGTTGGCATTCCCGCCTCCCGCCCCCGTCCGCTCGATCGAGATCGCGGACTTGGATGCCTCCACGGCTGGCAACGAGTTGGCGTTGGCGATCGACGCGAACGTGACTTTCGTGCGGCAGTCCTCTCCTGGGACGTTCAATTCGGCCCAGGCGGTCACGGTGAATGTAGGCGGGGGCCTGGTCCGCGATGTGTCGGTGGGTAACTTCGACGCGGCTCCAGGTCTCGATATCGTTGCTGTCGCCTACTCCTCGACAGCGGCCGCGGCGGTTGGCCTTTGGAGCGGGGGAGCCACGGGGCCGTCCGTGTTGACCATGGTGGGCACGGGCCCGTCTCCCCGGGGAGTGATCGTCGGCCAGTTCGACGCTGATCTGTTGAGCGACGTCGCGGTGATCAGCGAGAGTTCTGACGCCATCTGGATCACGCGCGGGCAGCCGGGTGGGCAGCTGGGTGTTTCTATCCCCAACTACACTGGGACGACGCAAGGCGACATGATCCTGGCGGATCTGGACTTGGATCAGAAGCTGGATATCGGCGTGGTCACTGGCGGAACCTTCACCGCACTGTTCAATCGGTCGGCGCCCAGCCTAGTGGCACAGAGCTTGGCTCCAATCGGCAACTTCAGTCCAATCCGAACGAGGGCGGCGGATCTGGATGGTGACGGCAAGACGGACATCGCCTACTGCCATCCAAGTATTGCGCCGTACTTTCGCGTGCTTCGAAACGTAGGGACGCCGGGCGCTCCAGCATTCGCCGACTGGTTGCCGCTTTCCTTGAGCGGTGGTCCGCGCAATTTCATTCTGCAGGATCTCGATGGGGATTCGGACGTCGACATCGTGCTACTCCAGGAGCAGGGTGCGCCTCTCGTGTTTCCGAATTCCGGTGGCGGGGTGTTCTCTGGACCCGTATCGACGCCCTTCTCGGCTGGAGGGATCGGTCTCGCCTGCGGAGATGTCAACGGTGATGGCCTCGTCGATCTTGCGGTTGTTACGAGTGCGGTGGGCGCCGAACTCCGTCTTGCTGCGCCGGGGTTCAGCTATGGAAGTGCCACGCAAATCTCGTTCGGTGGCGCGTATAACGGCATCGGCATAGGGGACATCTCTGGTGACGGAAGAGCGGACCTGCTTGCAGTGCTCAGTGCGCCAAATGCTCTTGAGATTCGACTGAGCGTGGCTGGGGCTCTTGGGGCGCCAGTCAGTATTCCCTTGCCGGCCAATTCTAATTTCAATGATCAGCCCGCGATCGCCGACATGGACCAGGATGGCTGGCCTGATGTCATACTATGCACGCTGTCGCCTCAGTACGCCGTCCTCTTCTTCAGGAACCTAGGTGGGGGAGTGCTTGCCAGTCCCGTCGGTTTCGTGTCGGGTGCAGTCGGCGACCAAGTGAAAGTCGGCGACCTCGACGATGACGGTGACCCGGATGTGGCTCTCCTTTCGTCTCAACACAAGATCGTCAAGATCCTCTGGAACTGCCAGAAGACCGGCTTCACCCTCTGTGAAGGCGACGGCCAAGGTACGGCATGCCCGTGCGGAAACACCAGCCCCGTAGCGGCGCGAGCTGGATGCCTGAACTCGCTCGGCCTGGCGGGCACGTTGCGTGGAGAGGGGCGCCCGAGAATCGGCGCGAACGACTTCGTTCTGCGCGGGAGCGGGATGCCCAATCTGTCTGCCCTGTATGCGCAGGGGACGACCGCAGCCAACAATGGAGCTGGCGCGACTTTTGGAGATGGACTTCGTTGCGCTGCCGGCAGTGTCCTTCGGCTCGGTACCAAGACGAACGTGGGCAACTCGTCGCGGTACCCGGACATCGGGGACTTGCCTGTCGCCATCAAGGGCCAGATCACGAATCCGGGTACTCGCTACTATCACTGCTGGTATCGCAACCCGGCCAACTTCTGCACCGTGAGCACCTTCAACCTGACCAACGGCCTGCAGGTCGTCTGGTCTTTCTGAGTCGCAACCCCGATCGCTGCGCAGCGTGCGCTGCCCGTTCCTCTCCGGGGAGAACGGCTGGCTCTGGCGACAGGTTCGGAATCGCTTCTGCTGCCTCAGGGTCAGCTCGCGCAGGAGTCCTCAGTTCCAACGCCGTGTTCCGAGACCACGACGAGGCCCAAGACCCCGGTTCCAACACAACTTCGAGTCGCCGCCGATCCCTCCGCAGCGCGCCTCAGTGCCACTTCTCGGTTGCGACTTCGTCGCGAGTCACCGCGCCCGCAGGCGGAACGACCCCTCGAGCGTCTCGTGCGTCGTCGTCATGAAGCACCAGCCTTCCGGGCGCTCCTCCATGCGGCCTTCGACCTGGAAGGACCAGGCCTCGCGGCGCGTGCCTCCGCGGGCGTCCACGAGCTTTCCCGGGAAGGACACCGTCGCGCGGTCGGGTTCGCCCTTCACGACCTCGATCTGGATCGCCTCGTCCGCGATCTCGCAGCGGTAGGGGAAGCCCTTCGTTTCCGGGTCCTTTTCGCCGAAGAACGCGCCGGCCAGGGCGCCGCGCAGGTCCTCGCGGCCGAAGCCGCTCGTCTCGTCGCGGAACTCGCGCGCGAGGACGGCGAGGACCGGATCCATGCGCGCCTCGCTGAAGCCCTCGGCGGCGTCCTGGATCGCCCAACGGATCTTGGTCGCGTCGGACGCGAGCTTCAGGACGAGCATGCGCACTCCCGCGGCGAGCAGGCCGAGTACGACGAGGGCGATGCCGATCCTGCGCAGCACGTGGGTTCCTGGGGCGGACCGTCAGCCCACGAGCCGTTGGTATTCCTTCAGGCCGCGCAGCACGTCCAGGTCCGAGTTGCGGCCCAACTCGCTCTGGATGTAGTAGCCGCGCTCCTGCGCCTTGCCCAGAAGGTCCATCGCCTCGGGCAGGTCGCCCAGGATCGCGTGCACGCAGGCCGAGTGGAACGAGGTGTAGCCGTCCTTCGGCGCGGTCTCGCGCGCCTTGGTGACCTGGGCGCGGGCCTCGTCGGCCAGGCCGAGCCGCGCTTGCAGCATCGCCATGTGCAGGCGCGCCTCCTGGTTGTCGACGACGGTGGCGAGATGGCCCTTCGCGGCGGCGATCCCGCGGTCGGCGGTCTCGATCGCCTCTTCGTAGCGGTTCAGGCGCTGGTACACGCCGTACAGGTGGTCGTAGGAGCCGATCTGCGTCGGCTTCAACGCGATCGCGCGCAGCAGGAGGCCGGCCGCGTTCTTGAAGTTCCCGGCGCGCGCGCGCAGACCGCCGAGCAGGCGGTGGGCCAGCCACTCGTCGTTGTCGAGCTGGATCGCCTGCTGGTACTCGCGCTGCGCGTCCGTGAAGTGACCGCTGACCTGCCAGGCGTAGCCCAGCGAAGTGTGCGCTTCGGCGCAGTCGGGGTCGAGCGCGAGCGCGCGCGCGGCGTTCTCTCGCGCCTCGTCGAGGAACGCGGAATCACCGTCCCAGTAGAGGAATTTGCGCGCCATGGCCTCGGCCAGGCCGGCGTAGGCGATCGCGCAGAACTCGTCGGCGTCGATCGCGCGCCGGAACGAGCTGATCGCGGCCAGGAGGTTCTTCGTCGTGCCCTTGTGCAGCGTCTCGTGCGCGTGCTTCGCGTGGTTGCGGCTCGCTTCCGTGTCGCGGCGCGCGGTCTCGACGGGGCGCAGGGCGATCTCGGTCAGGCGCTTGCGGACGACGCGCACGGTCCCGCGCACGAGTCCGGCCTCGAGGTCGAAATCGTCGCTGCCCTCGTACTCGACGTGGTCCTTCCACATGTCGAGCAGGCGCGGCGCGCGCGGGTCCTTCTTCTTGTCGAATTTCTCCAGGAACAGCTCGAGGCCGCCCTTGTGGCTCGCGGTCTGCAACTCGAGTCGCAGGACGTAGTCGAACTCCTTGTCCTCGGGCAGCCCGTGCCCCTCGAGCAGCTCGACGTCGAGGCCCTTGATGCGGTTCAGCTCGCCCGCGAGGCTCTTGCGCATGGAGCCCGCGATCAGGCTGCAGGCGTGTGGGTTCGGCCCGCCGCAGGAGACCGGCGGGAGCAGGATGCGGCCCGAAATGGCCGCGGAAACGTTGCCGTTGACCGGGGCGACCGCCTCGGCGATCGACAGCAGGGCCACGTGCACCTCGCCCGCATCGGCGTAGCGACGCGCGGGGTCCGGGTCGAGGCAGCGCATGAGGAAGTCCTCGAGCTTCTGCGGGAATCCCATGCGCACTTCCGACGGGCGGCGCGGCTTCCCGTCGAGGATCGACATGCAGACTTCGGGGAAGCTCCGCCCCGGGAACGGCAAGGAGCCCGTCAAGGCGTGGTAGAAGACCGAGCCGAAGGCGAACACGTCGGAGCGCAGGTCGAGCTCGACGCCGCGGACCTGCTCGGGCGACATGTAGAGCACCGTGCCGACCAGCACGCCGTCGAGCGTGATGTTCTTCGTGTCGCCCTTGACGCGCACGATGCCGAAGTCGAGCAGCTTCGCCGTCCCGTCCGGCAACAGCATGATGTTCGCCGGCTTCAGGTCGCGGTGGATCATCCCGTGCTTGTGCAGCGCCGAGAGCGCGTCGCTGACCTGCAGCGCGATGCGCACGCCCTCCTCGTAGCCCAGGCTCTGCTGCTTCAGGATCTTGTCGAGCGTGCGGCCCTCGAGGAACTCCATCGCGATGTACGACGTGTTCTGCGCCTTGCCGTACTCGTAGATCGTCGTGATGTTCGGGTGGCTGACGCGGCTCGCGTGGCGCGCCTCGCGCTCGAAGCGCGTGTCGGCCTTGGGGTCGATCTCCGCGTTGTTGCGCAGGATCTTCAGGGCGACGGTCCGCTCCAGGACGGTGTCCAGGGCCCGGTAGACTTCCGACAAGGGACCCTCCCCGAGCTTGTGCGCGACGGGGTCGAACCGGAAGTGGGCGAACTGCGCTTCGGGCATGCCGGGGATCGTGGGCGGATGGGGCCCGCAACCGCATCCTATCGGCATCGGGAGGGGGAGTTGCACACCAGGATCCGCCCCGCGGGACCAGCGGACTGGAAAGAACGTCCCGGGGATGGCATCCAGGCACGATGGCCACGATCGACCCCGCCGAGCGCGACCCCGCCGCGAAGCCCGAACTGATCGCGTTCGAGGACGCGGACTTCCATGCGCTGTCTCCGGGGCTGTGCCGGGACCCGCAGTACAACGACCGGCGCCTGGCCACGCGCCGGAAGCTCCTGTCGCTGGCCAAGGTCTACGCCGAGCGGGCCAAGGCGGCAGGCGTCGAGCTCGACGTACGGACGAGCCTCCACGCGCCCTCGACCTTCAACCACAACCAAGTCAAGCGCCTGTGGTGCTACGCGGCCCGAGCGAAGGCCGAGAAGAAGCGCCTCAAGGGCGTCCTGGGTGCGGACCTGGCCAAGGACCTCGACGCCGCGTACCGCAACGCCTACGTGTGCTGCGCGCTGGAGCACGACGCGCTGGAGGTCTCGCTGCGCATCCACGCCGACGCCTGGTTCGACGGCCAGAACGTCGTGTCGCGCGTGAAGAAGGAGGGCACCGAGGGCTGGAAGGCACGGCTCAACGAGCTGCCCGGCTTCCGGCTGCGCCTCCACGACTGGAAGGGCGAGTGGCCCTGCGGGAAGCTCGGCCGGGAGCAGCTCGAGGAGTTCCTGAAGTTCTACAAGCCGGCGGAGCACCTCATGGCCGTCGAACGGCGCTGGCCGGCGCCGCAGGGTCAGCGCGCGGCGTTGCTGGGCGCGGACACGCCGGCGCTGGTGGTGGAGGAGATGCTGCGGCTCCTGCCGCTGTACCGGTTCATGGCGTGGTCGCAGGAGAGCGACTACCTGTTCTCCTCCCGTTGAGGGTGAGGCCTGCGGGCTGACGGCATGGTGCGGTCGAAGCAGGTCGTCGGTAGGCGGTCGGCGGTACGGAGCC
>JAPLOF010000012.1 GCA_026692665.1 Planctomycetota bacterium | reverse complement strand
AGACATTCGCTTCCGTCCGCGCTTCGGGCGGAAGTGAATGTCTCGAGGTCGTTCCTGGCACCGTACCCCGTACCCCTCCCGCCGAGGCCGGATCCTGGGCGCGAATCTCCGAAAGCGCGCGCCCGAACGCGGGACGGCTCGTCAGCGGCCCCGGAACTCGCGCGGCAACCGGCGCACGAAATCCTCGATCTCGCCGGCGAAGAGCGTTAGCGCCGCAAGGAGGACGAGCGCGAGCTCGAGCCCGCCGACGTTGTCAGGGAGCCAGTCCACGTGCCCGAGGATAGCGGCCCGCGCGGCGGCGTGGGCGACTCCCGGGCCACGAGCATTGAAGTCCCGCGAACCCGTCTGCCATAGTCCGCCGCATGGACGCCCCGCGACGCGAGGACGAGGACGGTGCCTCGAACGGCACGCACCGCGCGGACTTCGCGCTGTTCGCGGTCTACTGCGTCCTCTACGCCGGGTTCATGGTGCTGGTCGCGTTCGCGCCGGACGTGCTAGCGACGCGCGTCCTCGGTGGTGTGAACCTGGCGGTCGCGTACGGCATGGGGCTGATCCTCGCGGCCGTCGTGCTGGCGGCCGTCTCGACGTACCTGCACCGGCGAAAGGCTCGCGGATGACGCACGCGACCAGCGGGATCGCGCTCGTCGTCTTCACGCTGCTCGTCCTGGGCGTCCTGGGCCTCTCGTTCTGGCTCGGGCGCAAGGCCAAGTCGGCCAGCGGCTACTTCGTTGCCCACGGACAGGTCGGCTGGTTCGTGAACGGCATCGCGTTCGCGGGCGACTACCTCAGCGCGGCGAGCTTCCTCGGCATCTGCGGGATGATCGCGTTCCACGGCTACGACGGATTCCTCTACTCGATCGGGTACCTGGCCGGCTGGATCGTCGCGCTGTTCGTCATCGCCGAGCCGATCCGGCGCCTGGGGAAGTACACGTTCGCCGACGCGCTGAACGCGCGCTTCCAGAGCAAGGGCATCCAGGTCGCGGCGGCGGTCTCGACGCTCGTCGTCAGCGTCTTCTACCTGATCCCGCAGATGGTGGGCGCGGGGGTGCTCGTCCAGCCGCTGCTCGGACTCCCCCACTGGGCCGGCGTGCTGCTGGTCGGCGTCGTCGTGACCACGATCGTCGTCACGGCGGGCATGGTGTCCACGACATGGGTGCAGTTCATCAAGGGCTCGCTGCTCGTCGTGTTCTGCACGGTGCTCGTCGCGCTGATCCTGCACCGCGGACTCGCCGTCGATACGGGGCCGGCGCCGCGCACCATCGCGAAGTCGCAGCTCGACGCCGCGCGCGCGGAGGGCGTGCGCTTCGGCACCGTCGCCTCGCTGCCGGGCGGCGTGCGCGAGACCGGACCGCTCGGCCCCGTCGAGTTCGTCGCGACGGTCACCGACAGCGAGATCGTCACGTGGCAGCGCAAGGACCGCCGCCCGCCCGAGGTCCCCGAGCCGGTCACGACGTACGAGCCGGTCGTGCGCCGCGGCGAGGATCTGCTGCTTCCCGGCGCGAGCCCCACGTTCCGCGGCCTGCGCGGCGAGGACACGTCGAAGAAGCTCGACATCCTGTCGCTGATGCTCGCGCTCTTCTGCGGCACCGCGAGCCTGCCGCACATCCTGATCCGCTACTACACGGTCAAGGACGCAGCCGCGGCGCGGAAGAGCACGGTCGTCGGCATCGTGGCGATCGCGTGCTTCTACGTCCTCACGCTGTACCTGGGCCTGGGCGCGATGACGAGCGGCGCCCTGGACCCGACGGACTCGAACATGTCGGCGCCGCTGCTCGCGCGCAGCTTCTCGGAGCCGCTGTTCGCCGTCATCTCGGCCATCGCGTTCACCACGGTGCTCGGCACCGTCAGCGGTCTCGTGCTCGCCGGCGCGGGCGCGGTCGCGCACGATCTGCTCGGCAACGTGCTGGGCGTCGTGAAGGACGACGCGGCGAAGGTGAAGGTCGCGAAGATCGCAACCGTCGCGCTCGGCGCCGGCGCGATGGCACTGGGCGTGCTCTTCGCACAGCTCAACGTCAGTTTCCTCGTCGGTTGGGCTTTCAACATCGCGGCCAGCGCGAACCTGCCCGCGCTCGTGATGCTGCTCTTCTGGCGTCGCACGACGCGCCAGGGCATCGTCGCCGCGATCCTGGTCGGACTCGCGACGTCGCTGGGCTGGGTGCTCTTGTCGCCCGACGCACTTGAGAAGGTCTACGGCTTCACCGCCGCCGAGGCCGCCGCGAAGACGATCGTGCCGTTCAGCCAACCGGCGCTGGTGACGATCCCCCTCGGGTTCGTCACGTTGATCGTCGTGTCGCTCGTGACGGGTCGCAGTCGGATCGTGCGGGGCTGAGGGACGTCGCAGCCGGGCCATCGAGGCCGTCGCGCGGCGTTTGTAGAACTCGTCGCCCGTCAGCGCTTGCGCAGCAGCGCGCTGTACGTGATCGAGCAGTCGTTCCCGCGCCGCACCGAGACCGTCCAGCGGCGAATCGTGCGCGCGATGTCGATGGACTCTCCACGCAGTTCCTCGAGCGCGAGGCCGCAGTCGCTGCCCCAGCCGTAGAGTTCCGCCGGTTTCACGAACATGTCCGCATCGTGGGTCCCCCGTGGGACGAGCCCGATTCCCTCGGCCAGCCAGACACCGAGCATCCGCGCCCGCAGAGTGCGGTTCAGCGTGCTGACGAAGCACATGCCGCCCGGCCGCAAGATGCGCGCGCATTCCGATAGCGCCACCGCCGGTCGCGCGACGTGCTCGAGCACGTCGGAGAGGAGCACGATGTCCGCGCATCCATCGGCGAACGGCGCGCGCTGCACGTCGCCTTGAGCGAATCCGGCCGCAAGACGGCCCTTCGCCACGCGCACGCTCGCGCGGCTGACGTCGAGCCCGGCAACGCGCGCTCCGCCATCGACGAAGAACTTCGACAGGAGCCCGCCCCCGCAGCCGAGGTCGATCACGCTCCGTCCCGGGTGCCAGTTGCCGAACCACTCCGTGAGGATGCCCTTCCTGTACTCGTTCACCGCGTGCAGGGAGCGGAACGGGTGCGAGCACGCGTCCCACCACTGGTGGGCTTCGCGTTCGTAGAGGTCCAGGTCGTTGGCGATGCCCAAGGAGAGTTCCAGGCGACCGTCCGGATCGCTCCTCTCCCGACGGGCAATTGCCCTGCCAACCTCGCTCCATGGCGCCGATTCGCCTCGAAGGACCCCGGGCGGCGCATCCCGGATGGACGTAACCTGTCCAGGCCCCGGGCGCCGCCGCACCCGGCGAACGAGATGCTCCGCAGGCACATTGCACCCTGGGTGAAGCGGAACCAGAACGCGATCCCGCTCCGCCAGGCGCTCGACCTGGCGCAAGCCGGATACGAGCTCGTCCGCCGTGCTCGCCCGAACGACCACCGACCGGCAGTCGCGGGCGGATGGCCGGTGCGCCTCGTGCCCTTCCCGCCGCCGCAGCCCTTCACGCGCCACGAGCGCCGCGAGCTCCGCCGCGCGGCGAGCTCGCAGAGCACCTCGTTCTTCGACGGCGCGTCGGTCCGTCGCTTCGAGGCCGAGCTCGCGGCGCGCTGGGGTTCGCGACACGCGCTGGCGCTGTCGTCGGGCACCGCATCGCTGCACACGGCGATGATGGCCTGCGGCATCGGGCCGGGCGACGAGGTGATCGTGCCCGCGCTCACCTACGTCGCGACCGCGCTCGCGGTGATGCAGGCCGGCGCGAAACCCGTGTTCGTCGACGCCGATCCATCGAACTGGAACATCGACCCGCACCTGCTAGAAGCGGCCATCACGCCGCGCACGAAGGCCGTCATCCCCGTTCACATCGGCGGCGTCGCGTGCGGCATGACGGCGATCCTCGCGATCGCGGCGAAGCACGACCTGTGGGTCGTCGAGGACGCCGCGCACGCGCACGGGTCGACTTGGAACGGCCAGTCGCTCGGCACGATCGGCGACATCGGCTGCTTCAGCTTCGGCAGCCCAAAGTCGATCACGACGGGCGAGGGCGGCGCGCTGCTGACGGACGATCCCGAGCTCTACCGGCGTGCACGCATGGCGATGAACCTCGGCGAGTGCACGCCCGAGGGCCAGCCGTCTCTCGATCTGATCTTCTTCGAGCCCGAGACGCGCCTCGACTACGTCATGGTCGGCTGGAACTACCGTATGAGTACCGCGCAGGCCGCGATCGGGCTCGGACAGCTCGCGCGCTTCGACGCGATCCGTAGAGCACGCTCGACGAGCGGCGCCTACCTGCGCGAACACCTCGCGCGCATCCCGGGCCTGAAGCCGCAGGAGGTCACGCCCGGCTGCGACCCCTGCTACTACACGTTCCCGTTCGAGGTGCAGGGTGACGCGAGCCTTTCGCGCGGCGAGTTGCTCGCCGGCCTGGCCGCCGAGCGCGTCGACTACCGCCTGTGGTCGAACAAGGCGCTGCCGTCCTACGCGGTGTTCGGCGGCGCGGGCGACTTCCCCGTGGCCGACCGCCTGTGCCGCAACGGCATCGGCTTCCGCGTGGACCCGCGGATCGGGCGGCCGGAGCTGGAGGCGATGGTGTTCGCGACGCGACGGCTCCTGGGGGCCGGGAGGCCCGGCGCGGCCGGCGCAAGCCGCTAGCCAGCACTGGCTGGGACGAACCCCGGACGGGTTCCCCAAGTGCTTGTCCACCGCCCCCCCCACCGGGTCACGGGAGACTAGAGGGGCACGCCGCCCCCACCTCCCACGCCACGAGTCACTCCGATGACCATCCTCCGCCCCATCCTCCGTGCCACGCCCCTGGCCCTGGCCGCCGCAGCCGCGGCCCAGAGCCCCGGCCTCCCCACCTTCTCGATCGACTGGCGCAGCGCCACCGTCTCGACGCCCGATTCCTTCACGGCCACGCCGATCACCGAGGGCGACCTCCTCATGCCCCAGGGGCTCGTGCCGGCCTTCGGGCCCCTGCCGCCGCCGGGCATCGTCGAGAGCGGCGGGAGCATCGCACCGGTCGGCCTGGGGCTGCCCCTCCACTTCCCGTGCGTCGGCCACCCGGCCGGAACGCCGTGCGCGGTCGAGGTCGACGCCCTCAGCCACGCGATGGACCGCATGATCAACTGCAGCTCGCTGCCCGGCACGCCGAACCCGACGTGGGTGTTCTCGGTGTCGTACCGCGGCCTCGGCGTCCCTGGCTTCCCGCCGGACCTGGCCAGCGAGTCCGCGTGCGTCGACGAGACCGCCGACGTCTTCGCCGGCATCTTCGTGCCGTGCGGTCCCGTCGGTCCTGGTCCGACGATCGGCAACTACGGCTACATCGACGGCAACGGCCTCGTGAACGCCTGCGGGACGAGCGTGTACCCGGGCCTCGGCCTCATCGAGCCGACGTTCCCGGGCGACAACCTCGACGCGCTCGACGACGACGTGCCGGACCAGTGGCTGCCGCGCTCGACGTGCACGTACTTCTCGCTCGACTCGGGCTTCCTCGATCCCGTCTTCCTGGTGCCCAACTCGGGCAGCGCGGTGGCGAACGGATTCGTCGGTGGCGACGTGCTCGTGTCGTGCCCGAGCTGCGCGCCGGCGGTGTACGCCAGCGCGCTCCAGCTCGGCCTCGACTTCGGGGGCCCCGACACGGACGACCTCGACGCGCTCGCGCTGCGCGAGAACGGCATCCCCGGCTACCAGCGCTCGACGACTCCGTACGACTGGGTGACCGGCGCGTCGGACATGCTGTTCTTCTCGGTCCGTCGCGGCTCCGCGCTCATCGGCACGCCCGACGCGTTCTTCGGCGCGCCGATCGAGCCGGGCGACGTCCTGGTCCCGACGGGCGGCATCGGTTCGCCCCCGGGCATCTGGGTCTCGGCCGAGACGCTGGGCCTCATGACGATGCGTTCCACCGCGGGCGTCATCAGCGACGACATGGACGCGCTCGACATCCTCCAGGAGCCCGAGCCTGGCACGCGCTTCTGCTTCGGCGACGGCAGCGGCACGGCCTGCCCGTGCGGGAACTTCGGATTCCCCGGCCGCGGCTGCGCGAACAGCGTGAACCCGGTCGGCGGTCTCCTGTGGGCCAACGGCTTCGCCTCGATCTCGAACGACTCGGTCCACTTCACCGTGTCGGGCCTGCCGGGAAGCGTGACCGCGCTGCTCTACCAGGGCACGGGCGTCGTCAACGCGGGTAACGGTGCGGTGTTCGGCGACGGTCTGCGCTGCGTGCAGCAGAACGTGATCCGCCTCTACAAGCAGCCGACCCTGTGCGGGAACCGCGAGTTCGGGAAGAACGTGCCCGGCGACCTGCCCGTCGCCGTCGCTGGCGGCGTCACGACGCCGGGAGTGCGCAACTACCAGGTCTGGTACCGCAATGCCGCGACCTTCTGCACGCCCTCGACGTGGAACCTGACGAACGGATACCGCATCGCCTGGGCTCCGTGATCCGGAGTCGATAGCGCGCGCGGCGGGACCGTTCCGAGCGCGCGAACGAAGCTGGCCGCGAGACGGGAGGTCTCGCGGCCAGCGCTATTCAGGCGGTAGCCGGCGCGAGGATCAGTGCTCCTTGTCCTCGTCACCGCCGAACTTCTCGTGGCTGGAGTCACGCCCGGCGACGACCTTCGACTCGAGCATCTCGGCCGCCGCGGCGTTCTTGCCGTCCAGCACGAGCAACTCGATGTCGGCGATGTCCCGCGCCAGCACGACCAGCGCGCGCCGGAACGCGAGCTTGTGCGCGGCCTGCTTGTCCGCCGGGATCTCGGCCAGGTTCTTCGGTTCGCCATTCTGCGAGGCACCGGCGGCCATGAGCATGCGGCCCAGCCCCTGGAGCGTGGCCTCGTTCTTGGCCGGGTCCGCGATCGACTCGGACACGCGCTTCATCTCGTTCCCCATCTGCTCCATCGCGCCGTGCAGGCTGGGCCCGCCTCCCGGGCCGCGGCCCTGGCGACGACCCTCGGGTCGCTGGCCCTCGCGCGGCTCGCCCTTGGCCTCCGGGGCGGGTTTGGGGTCCTGGACGCTCGCCGGCGTCATCGAGGACACGACGAACCAGCCAGAAAGGGGCAGGACGAGGAGGAGGGTGAGCGCGCGGATCGACGTGCAGGTCATGGAGGTGGGGTTGGTTGGACTGGAGGCGGAGTGCGCCCGAGGAGCTTGCGGACGGGGAACAGGTCTGCGCGGCCACGGTTCCGCACAATCTGGCGAGGCACCCGGACCGGAGACGAAGCGGGTGCCTGGGCTCGGCGCGCTAACGGATCTTCGGCTCGTCGACTTCGCGATCGACACGCGCCGGGTCGCCGTCACGGTCCCTCGAGTCCGCCCAGTCCCGGCCGCCACTGCAGCGTCATCCGGTCCTCGAACTCGCGGGCCGAGCGCTGGAGCGCGCGCATCGTGGGGCCGTCGGCGCACCAGGTCGCGGGCACGACGAGCACGTTCGTCCGCTTCTTCGCGACGAGCTCGGCCAGGACGACGGGCAGAGTCCGCTCGCCGCTCGCCTCGGCGAGGACGAGTCGGTGGAAGCGGCTCGCCTTCGACAGGGGGTCGGCCTTCTCGAGCGCGCGCCAGGCCTCGGCCTCTTCGGGCGCGAGATCCCCCGGCAGCACGACGATCGTCGTCCCGCCGAACGAGCCCGGGCACTGCGGCAGACGGCCAGCCTGGGCGAAGTCGGAGGCTCGCACGGCCAGCGCGATCTCGGTCGAACCGGCCGCGTCCGTCGATCCCTCGAGCAGTGCGACGCGCGACCCGTCGCGACGCGAGCGCGCATCCACGAGCCGCCTCGCCCAGCTCTTCGCGCGCGGACCGTCGACGCGCACGTGCGCGCGCGGAGCGTCCGTCGCCACGTCGCGGGACGCGAGTCCCAGCGCGGCGCGCACCGCGTTCTCGCGGTCGATCTCCGCGCTCCACGCGTCACCCGCGCGCGGAGCGAGGTCGGCGTCGAAGCCGACGCCGCGGTACTCGGCCAGCTCGCCCGACCACCAGGCCGCGTCCGCTTCTCTCACGCTGACGCGCAAGGACTTCTTCGGCGCGGGCTGATCGCCCCGCGACTCGGGGAGAGGCAGCGGGAAGTCCTTGATCGAAGCGAAGCGCCTCGGATCGAACGCCAAGGCTCGCGCCTCGAGCTGGGAGCTGAGCAGCGCCACGGCGGAGGCCACCGTGGCGCCCGTGCCTTCGCCCGCCAGGCAGACACGCGCCGGATCGACGGGCTGGTGGCGCAGCACGAATGCCCATGCACGCTCGATGCCCTCACGCAACGCGGAGATGTCCTCGGGAAACGATCCCGGCCAGTACCAGCGCCCGCCGGCGACGAGGTCGTCCTGCAGCTCGCGGTACGGAGCCTCGATCACGGCGATCGCGCACAGGTCGCCCAAGCGGGCCTTCCACAGCGCGAACGCGTCGTCCACGGTCTCGCCCTCGTCGGCCAGCCAGATCAGGAGCGGCACGGGCGCGCTCGCCGTCGCCTGCGGCGGCACGTGCAGCTTGTACTCGAGCTTGCGCGGCACGAAGACGGCGTATTGGCCCTCGTTCACGTCCTGAGCGCGCTCCTCGGCGAACACGACGAAGTCCGCGACCGGCGCACCGCCGATCTCCTCGGCGGTCGGGTTCGCCGCCGGGATCACGGCCACGGTCGCGATGCGCGCATCGGGCGCGCGCAACTGGAACTGGCGCGCGGTCCCGTCCCAGTACTCGCTGTGGAATCCACCGTTGACGTGCAGGACGGCGTGACCTTGGTGCGCACGCAGCGCGAGGGCGCACGATTCCCCCATCGAGTTGTCCCAGAGGGACTGCGTGTCGGTCAGGCGCGGATCGCCGGCCGCGGGCGGAGGTCCCATCATCGACGCGTGGCCGCGGACCGCGTTGTCGACGCGGCGCCAGTACGCGGGCGTGTTCGCCAGCAGCTCGGCCGGCGCCAGCGCGCGCACCTTGGGATCCAGCGCGGCCAATCCCTCGCTGGAGACGGTGCGACGCAGCGTGGACGGGAAGTTCGAGGCGACGACGGGCCGTTGCCGGGCCTTCGCGAGCTCGATGAGCGGCCGGTACGCGGTGCGGTAGTTCGACCAGGGCCGCGCCTGCGACAGGAAAGCGGGCTCGTCGATCGAGCCGCTCAGGTAGGCGTCGAGCGCCGGTTGCACGTCGCGCTCGAACATCTCCATCGCCAGCACGACGCGCCCGTCGCGTCGCGCCAGGAGGCCCTCGTACGTCGCCAGCTCGACACGGTGCGTCGTCTCGTCGATGTGCGTCTCGCCCAGGAACACCGCGTCGGCCTCGCTGAGCCGGTCGAGCATCTCCTCGAAGCCGATGCGCTCGCCAGTGCGGCCGTCGCGGACGGAGACGACGTGCTCCAGCGACGGCGCGGACCACGAGGGACTCGGGCCTTTCTCCAGCTGTGCCGGGCTCACGCACGCGGAGGACGCGGAGATCGAGCAGAGCAGGAAGAAGGGCAGTCGTCGCATGGGCTTCGGATCTCGGGGTGGAGCACGAAGAGTAGCGTGCTCGGCGAGGATCCGGGTCGATTTCGGATCGAGCAGGCGGCCATGCCTTCGCGGCGCGCGACTCTCGAGCGATCAGGAACTCGCAGTGCTCTTCGCGAGTCCGAGCGCCGCCGCGTGCGGCTTCAGGGCCTCGATCACGAACGTGACGTGGTCGGCCAGATCGACACCCAGCATCGACGCGCCGGCGCTGACCTCCTCGCGCTCGACCTTGGCGGCGAAGCCCTTGTCCTTGAGCTTCTTGAGCACGCTCTTCGCCTCCAGCGTCGCGATCCCCTCGGGCCTCACGAGCGCGCACGCGCCCACGAACCCCGTCAGCTCGTCGCAGGCGAGCAGCGTCTTGTCGAGCGCGCTCTCGTACGGCACGCCCCACTTCGTGTAGTGCGCCGCGACGGCGTGCGCGACCTCGCGCTCTCCGCGCTCCTCGAGCCACGCGACGATGCGACGCGGGTGGTCCTCGGGCCAGGCTTCGTAGTCGGCGTCGTGCAGCATCCCGGCGAGACCGAAGCGCTCGACGTCGCCCGCCCCCGTGCCGTAGCGCAGCGCCGCCGCGCGCATCACGACCTCGACGGCGCGCGCGTGCTTGCGCAGGGCGTCGGTCTTCGTCCACTCGCACAGGTGCGTCCAGGCGGCATCGCGGCTCAACATGCGCCCGACAGTACCCGGAGCCGGTGAGTGGCTCCACGCGGGGCCCTGGAGACCGGGCCGACGGACGACTTCCCCGGCGAACGAGTGTTGGAATCACGAGCGCGTTTGGCACGATCGACGCATGGTCGTCGATCTGCCGCGCCGCATCCTGATCGTCCGCCTGGGCGCGATCGGCGACGTCGTCAACGCGCTCGTCCTGGCCAATGCGATCCGGCGGGCCGATCCGGCCGTCGTCGTCGGCTGGGCCGTGCACCCGCTGTCGCGGCCGCTCGTCCAGGGCCATCCGTCCGTCGACCGCGTGCACGTGTGGGCGCGCGGCGGCGGTCTGCCGGAACTGCGGCGCATCTCTGCCGAGCTGCGCGCCGAGCGATACGAGTTGGCGATCGACCTCCAGCGACTCGCCAAGAGCGCGTTCCTGGCGCGGGCTTCGCGAGCTCCGCGCATCCTGGGGTTCGACCGCGCGCGAACGAAGGAGGCGAGTTTCCTCCTGACCCGCGAGCGCATCCGGCCCGCGGATCGCAGCGCGCACATGGTCGATCAGTACCTCGAGTTCGCGCACCACCTCGGGCTCGGCGACGCGCGGGTGGAGCTGTCGCTGCCGCACGACCCGGCGAGCGAACAGTGGGCCGACTCCTGGGTGCGGGAGCACGGCTCGCCCGTGCTGCTCAACCTCGGCGCGAGCAAGCCACGCAAGCTCTGGCCCGCCGAACGATTCGGCGAACTGGCCCTGGCCGTCGAGCGCGCATTCGGCGTCCCGATCGCCTTCACCGGCTCCGCGCAGGACACCCCTTTCGCGGCACGGGCCCGGGAGCGCGCGCGGTCCGTCGAAGCCTCGGCCGGAGGCGGGTGGATCGACCTGACGGGCCAGACTTCGCTGCTGCAGCTCGCCGCGCTGCAACGTCGCTGCCTCGCCGTCGTGACGTGCGACACGGGGCCGATGCACATCGCGGTCGCCTGTGGCGCGCGCGTCGTCGCGCTGTTCGGACCGGGAGAACCGCGCCGGACGGGGCCCCATGGTCAGCTCCAGAACGTCGTGCGGCGCCGACCGGACGGATCGCCCGCGGGGCTCGAACGGGATCGCGATCTGCGGACGGAGGACATCCGGGTCGAGCACGTGCTCGAGCGGCTGCGCGACTGGCTCGCGCCGACACGCGGGACGAGCAGCGGCCAGGTGGTGGACGGTTGAGGCGGAACGACTCTCCCGCGCAAGACGGGACACTCGGTTCGATCTGCGTTCTTGGGCACGAGCGTTCCGTGCACCTGCGCTCACCGGCGGCTCGATTCCGCTAGAGTGCGTGCAGTCCGCGCTGGAATCCCCCCCCATGAAGCGATTGTCCCCGTCGTTCCTGCTCCTCTCGGCCTGCGCCCTCCTCGAAGCCCACGGATCGGCGATGCAGGCCGCGACGGCTCCCGCCGACACCGTTGGCCGGATCGTCGAGCTCGGCCGCACGGAGTCGCAGGTCATGCGCTTCCTCGACCACGTCACGAACCGGATCGGTCCACGCCTCACGGGTTCCGACGGCTACGAGAACGCCTGTCATTGGGCCCGCGACGAGTTCGAGGCGCTGGGACTCGCGAACGCGCGGTTGGAACGCTGGGGCGAGTTCCCCGTGGGATTCAATCGCGGTCCGTCCTCGGGCCGCATGCTCGCACCCGTCGCGCGCGAGCTGCGCTTCGGCACCAACGCCTGGACAGCGGGCACCCAGGGTCGGGTCGCCGGCGCAGCGGTCCTCGCGCCCACGAACGAGGCCGAGCTCGAGGCGATCCGGCCGAAGCTCGGCGGCGCGTGGATCGTGGTGAAGAGCGCGCCGACCCCCGCGCGCGGCGCCGAGCGCCGCCCCGCAGGCGCGGACCGCGCATTTCGCGAGGCGCGGGACAAGGCCTACGACGACGCCGGCATCGCGGGCACGATCCGCGCCGTCCGCGGCGAGCTGGTCCTGACCGGCGGCTCGCAGAAGGTGGACTGGAACGCGCTGCCGAAACGCCCGTCGATCCAGATGGTCGCGGACGACCACGCGGCGATCGTCGAGCAGATCGAGAAGGGCGCCGAAGTCCGCCTCGAGTTCGACATCCGCAACTGGTTCGAACGCGGCCCCATCCAGATCTCGAACGTGATCGCGGAGATCCCGGGCACGGAGAAGCCCGACGAGTACGTGATCGTCGGCGGACACCTGGATTCGTGGGACGGTGCGACGGGTGCGCTCGACAACGGCACCGGCGTCGCGACCACGCTCGAGGCGGCCAGGCTCCTCGTCGCCGCGGGCGCGAAGCCGAAGCGCACGATCCGCTTCATGCTGTGGGGCGGCGAGGAGCAGGGCTTGCTCGGCTCGCGCGCCTGGATCGAGCAGAACAAGGCCGAATTGGCGCGCATTTCCGCCGTCCTCGTGCACGACGGCGGCACGAACTACTGCGGTGGCATCCCATCGACGGTCTCGATGGCTCCGCTCTTCGAGTCGATCTTCGCGCCCGTCAAGGACCTCGATCCGGAGCATCCGTTCAAGGTGCGGACGACGAAGGGCGTCTCGCCCGTCGGCAGCGACAGCGACGCCTTCCTCGCGGTGGGTGTGCCGGGCCTCTTCTGGGACCAGCACGGCAAGTCGAACTACAACCACGTTCACCACACGCAGTTCGACACGTACGAGGAGGCCGTGCCGGAGTACCAGCGCAACTCGGCCATCGTCATCGCGGTCGGTGCCCTGGGCATCGCGAACCTGCCCGATCTGCTTCCGCGGGACGGACTGCGCGCCACGGGCGGCGGGATGGGTGGCCGGCGACTCGGCGTGCAGCTCGACGAGGACATGAAGATCACCGAGGTCGTCGACGACGGCCTCGCCGCGAAGGTCGGCCTGCTCGTCGGCGACAAGGTCGTGAAGATCGGCGACACGCAGGTCTCCGACACGACCGAACTGCGCACGGCCATGCAGGATTCTCCGGTGAAGTCGAAGGTCGTCGTGCTGCGCGGCCCCGAGACGGTGGAGTTCGCGATCGAGTTCCCGGTGGACCTCGATGCGCCGATCCGACGCTATGGGATGCGCGTCGGCGACGATCTCGAGGTCCAGCGCGTGACGAGCGACGAGCTGGCCGAGAAGGCCGGGGTCGCGCGCGGCGACGTCATCACCGCCGTGGACGGCAAGGCCGTGAAGACGAAGGCGGAGGTGTCGGTGGCGTTCGAGGCGGCGAAGGGCGAGATGCGGCTCGAGCTGCGACGCGGGGCGGGCGACAAGGCGGCCGCCGTGACGGTGACACTGGCCAAACCGGAATCGCGCTGAGCCGTTCGGATCAGCGCACGAGCCCGCGCCGCTTCAGGTACTCGATCACCTTCGCGGCCGACTGCTCCAGCGTCTCCTCGCCGGTCTTCACGACGACCTCGGGCGAGCTCGGCGGCTCGTACGGGTCCGTCACGCCCGTGAAGTGCGGGATCTGGCCGGCGCGCGCTTTCGCATAGAGACCTTTCACATCGCGCGCTTCTGTCACGGCGAGCGGCGCGTCGACGAAGACCTCGACGAACGGAACCTGCGCTTTCGCGCGGCATTCCTCGCGGATCGCGCGGTAGGGCGAGATCGCGGCGGTGATCGCGCACACGCCGTTGCGGCCGAGCAGGTTCGCGACGAACGCGATGCGGCGCACGTTGATGTCGCGGTCCTCCTTCGAGAAGGACAGGCCCTTGCTGAGATTCTCCCGCACTTCGTCGCCGTCGAGGATCTCGACCGCCACGCCGCGCGCCGCCAGGATCGGCGCCACGTGATTGGCCAGAGTGCTCTTGCCCGCACCCGACAGTCCCGTGAACCAGAGGATGAACCCGCCGTCCTTCATCAGCGGATCTTGCCTTCGAGGAACGGAACCTCGAAGCACTTCTCGTGCATGATCGGTCCGTGGCCGAAATAGCCGCCCTCGCCGAAGAGTTCGCCGTGGTCGGCGGTCACGACGACGTACGTGTTCTTCGGGCAGATGTCCCACAGCTCCTCGAACACGCCGTCGAGGTAGCGCACGGTGTCGACCTGGCGCTCCTTCAGCTGGTCCAGCTTGTCCTGGTCGAAGAACGGCTCGACTTGGCTCTCGTGGATCAGGTTCCCGGACGCGTCGATCTGGCTGTCGAGCTTCTTGAAGACGCCGTTCACGCCGCTGATGCGCGGCCACATCGAGCTGTCCTCGTCGGGCTTGGCGTACGGGTAGTGCGTCTCCCCCACGTTCATCAGGAAGAAACCGGGCCGATCCTTCGGGAATTTCAGCGTGGAGAGCATCGACCGCATGTCGTTGTGCTTGTCCATCAGCTGGAACGAGTCGAAGTCGCGGTTCACGCCGGTGCGCGGATTCAGCACGGGCAGCGACACACGCGCGTGCGTCTCGTAGCCAAGCGTGTTCTTCAGGAACCCCGGCAGCCACAGACCCGGCACCATCTTCGCGAACTCGACGTCCTTGGCTCCAAGGCGCTTGTTGAAGTTGTAGAAGTCCTCCTTGTAGTACTCCGAGGCGTACACGTTGGGCGGGCTCGTGTGCGGCAAGAGGCCCGTCAGCAGGTTGTAGTGCGACGGCCCGGTCCAGCTCGCGTAGCTCCAGCGCCGCTCCACGGGTCCGAGCTTCAGGATGTTCTTCGGCGCCGCCTTCATGAAGGTGTCGTAGCGGCACGAGTCGAGCGTGATCACGACGAAGTGGTTCTCCCCCTTCGGCGCGGGACGCTCGCCGGCGAAGGGCCCGCCCGGACGCGGCATCGGACGCCCAGCGGGTTTCGCGGGCGGCTTGGGCTTCAGGAAGTCGAACAGTCCCAACGTCGTGGCCTTTCGGGGTCGTGATCCGGAGTCAGAGGTAGCCGAGCTTCTTGAGCTTCTGCTTGAGCGCTTCGAGCTCCGCCGCGCCCAGATCCGTGGTGGCGCGCGTCTCCGCCTCGCCCATCAGGTCGCGGAGCACGTAGACGATGAAGTCCGTCGGCGAATTGAATCCCGACCCTTCGACGACCTGCTCGACCTTGCGGTAGAGCGGGCGCGGGATCTTGATCGTGACCTTGGTCTCGCGCATGGCGGGGCTCGACACTCCAATCGTACTCCCCGAGGAGTGTCCCTGAGCCCAAGTGGCCCGCCCGGGCCCCAGGACCGATCTCCTTTCGGGTCAGGCACTTGGGCGTGCCTCGCGCCAACGATCGGACGCTCCGAAGCGTATCCGTGGCCCCCGGGGCCGGCCGGGGTACACCTAGGACCGGCCCACAGGACGACCATGCGCTCCATCCTCTCCATCGCCCTCCTCTTCCTCGCCGCGTGCGGCGGTTCCGATCCCAAGTCCCTCTCGAGCGAGGGTTACGCCGCGCTCGGAAAGGGCGACGCGAAGAGCGCGCTGACCAAGTTCGACGCGGCCCTCCAGGGTTTGGAGGCGACGCACCCCGAGTACCTGCGAGCGTCCCTCGGCCGTTGCGAGGCGCTGGCGCGGACGGACGGGGCGGGAGCCAAGGCGGCCTTCCTCGACCTCGCCAAGAAGCTGCCCGCCAAGGTGGGCGAGGGCGACTACGGCCTGGTCTGCTCGGCGATGCTGCAGGGCGGCTTCACGCTGGACGCGATCGACGTGATGGACGCGGGCAACAAGCGATTCCCGACCTCCGCGAAGATGAAGGCGACCCACGACGCGGTCGTCGCGGCGGCGAACAGGGAAGCGACGCCCGAAGCCCTCAAGAAGCTCGACTCGCTCGGCTACGCGGGCGGCGGCAAGTGACGTGAGGCGCAAAGGGACTGCGGCCCTCGCCGGCCTGGCCATCCTCACGCTGTTCGCGGCCTGCAGGGCGCCAGCCTCGACGAGCGCGACGAACGCCCAGCCCGAGGCGAGCGTCCAGTTCCCCATCCTCATGCGCGCCCAGGAGGCGGCTTGGAACCGCGGCGACCTGGCCGCGTTCATGGCCATCGGCTACTGGCAATCGCCCGACCTGACCTTCTTCTCCGGCGGCGAGGTCTCGCGCGGATACGACGAGATGCTCGCGCGCTACCGCAGGAACTACGAGGGCGCGGGCAAGGAGCGCGGCACGCTCGCGTTCACGCAGCTCGACGTCGTCCCGCTGGCGGACGGGGTCGCGATGGCCCGCGGCCGCTGGGACCTCGACTACGCCGCGAAGAAGGACGTCGGCGGGCTGTTCACGCTCGTCCTGCGTCGGATCAACGGCGTCTGGCGCATCGTGCACGACCACACGAGCGTGGACGGCTGATGCAGGGCCCTAGGGATCCTCCGTCCTGGACATCCATTCACGTCGTGAGTGATTATCATTCACGCCATGACTGATTCCCATCCCCTGCCGCGGGCCATGTCGACCGTCCTCGCCAAGGCGCTCCGGACTTCACCGGTGGTCGTCCTCAGCGGCTCCCGACAGACCGGCAAGAGCACGCTGGCCCGATCGCTCTCGTGAGCTGGGACGAGCGCCGAGCTCACGGACGTCTCAACCCGTCAAGTAGCCCGTGTTCACCGGCTTCTTCAGCGCGTGCGTCTCGAGCTCGTTCACGAGGTAGGTGTACGCCTCGTCCACCGAATCGGTCCGGTAGAACAGGTTCACGTCCTCGGGGCTGATCGTGCCGTACTTGACCATGGGCTCGAGGTTCAGCACCTCGTTCCAGTACTCCGTGCCGAACAGCACGATCGGCAGGTGCTTCTTGATCTTGAGCGTCTGGACGAGCGTCACGACTTCCATGAACTCGTCGAACGTCCCGAAGCCGCCGGGCATCACGACGATCGCCTTCGACAAGTACGTGAACCAGTACTTGCGCATGAAGAAGTAGTGGAACTCGAACGCGAGGCGCTTCGTGATGTACGGGTTGTCGGTCTGCTCGAACGGCAGCGAGATGTTCAGGCCGATGTTCTCGCCCTTGGCTTCGCTCGCGCCGCGGTTCGCGGCCTCCATGATCCCGGGGCCTCCGCCGGAGCAGATCACGAAGCGGCGGTCGGTGCCCTCGAGGCTCTTCGACCACAGCGTCAGGCGCCGCGCGAGCTCGCGCGTGTCCTCGTAGTAGCGCGACATCAGGAGCTTCATCTCGGCGCGCTGCACGTCGCCGCCGTCCTTCCGCGCGGCTTCGAGCTGGGCCGTCGCGACCTCGCGCGACAGGATCCGCGCGGACCCGAAGAACACGATCGTGTCGCGGACGCGCAGCTCCTCGAACCGCGACTCGGGCTCCAGGTACTCGGACAGGATGCGCAGCGGTCGCGCGTCCTTGGATCCCAGGAACTCCTGGTTCTCGTAGGCCTTCACGGCCCGGTAGCGGCTCTCGGTCATCGTCGGCGGGGCGAGCGGGGGATCGGGGAACGGCCACCATCGTCACGATCGCCGCCTGGCTGGAGGGACGGGTGGGCGCCGGCATCCTAGCCGTCCCGGTTTCGAGACCCGCCACGCCGCGGCGGATCAGTCCTCGTCCGGCTTCTTCAGCTTTTCCTGCGCCTTACGGAACAGGTCGTCGAGCCGGTCCTTCTTCCCGCGTTCGGAATCGAGCGCACGATCGAGCTTTTCCGTTCCACTCGAGGTGCGCCCGCGCACCTTGTCCTGGGCGGAAGCCCACCGGTCTCCCGCCGCGCCCTCGGCCCCGGCGCGCTCGTGGCGCAGCACCTTGGCCGTCAGGACGTCGATCGACAGGCGGCTCTGGCAGCAGGGACACGTGACCTCGATCTCTTTCCCACTCACCCTTCCCTCCTGCGGCACGGAACGTCGGCCCGGCACG
Organism: Planctomycetota bacterium; assembly: GCA_026692665.1. GTDB lineage: Bacteria > Planctomycetota > UBA1135 > UBA1135 > JAEUHZ01. Next base: position 11,113 of record JAPLOF010000012.1, on the reverse strand, counting down.
GTTTTCGGAACTTTGTGCGGGGATGGTACGTCCTTTGGACGTTCTCTACAGAGAGACCAAGTCGGAAGTAACCCAACCCGGGGTCCGACCTAGGGATCGAGAACCAAGCTCGCCATGCACGACCAAGAACAATCCGGCGCCCCGCTCCCGCCGGCCTACCAGGTCCGAGACCGCGAATTGCCGCAGCGTCTCCTCGGCATCCTGCTGTGGGTCGGGCTCTTCCTCGTCTTGTGGACCTTCGGGAACCACTGACCCCACCCGCGAGTACCTGCGATGACGAGCACGGGCGTCCCTTCCCTCGAAGGCTTCGGAACCCTGCCGCGCACGTGAGGTGCGCATCGGGGAGGACTCGCTCCGAGGCCGCGTCCTCCCTACTCTGAGGGGCATGTACAGCCCTCGATTCCATGGGTCCGGGACCCCCTCTGCGCTCGTTCCGCTGCTCGCCGCGACGCTGCTCATCGGCTTCGGATGCAGCTCAGGCAACGAGCCCGTCAAGCTGACCCCCGGCCAGGCGGCCGCCGCGAACGCGAACGCCGGTGGGAACGCGGCGACCGCGCGCCCGAGCGCGATGACCGGCGATCCGCACGCCGGCGCCCTTGGCGCCGCCGGATCGCAGTCGAAACCGGGCGGATCGCTGCAGTTCACGGTCCCCGAAGGCTGGATCGTCCAGACGCCCACCTCGGCCATGCGCAAGGCGCAGTTCCAGTTGCCCAAGGCGGCGAACGAGCCCGACGACGCTCAGCTGATCCTCTACTACTTCGGCGGAGAGGGTGGCTCGAAGGACGACAACCTGAAGCGCTGGGCCGGCCAGTTCGTGCAGCCCGACGGCCGCTCGTCGCAAGAGGTGCTCGTGACCTCGACGCGCACCGTGAACGGCATGAACGTGACCGAGGCGTCGATCACGGGCACGTTCGATGCCGAGATGATGCCGGGCCAGGGCGATCGCACGCGCCGCGAGAACTGGCGCATGCTGGCCGCGATCGTCGAGACTCCGACGGGCCCCTACTACGCGAAGCTCATGGGTCCCCTGCCGACCGTGACGCGCTGGGAAGCGAGCTTCCGGCAGTGGGTCTCCAGCCTGCACCCGTCCAAGGGGTGAACGATCGCTACCTGCCCGGTGCGCAGCGCGGCAGGTAGCGCTCGTAGAGTTCCGTCTGGCGGTTCGAGAGGTCCACGGACTTCCCGTCGATCCACATCGACTCGACGCGCGACGTGGTCTCGAGCAGGTCGCCGTCGGTCACGATCACGTCGGCGATCTTCCCGACCGCGAGGCTGCCGAGGTCCTTCTCGATCCCGAGGATGCGCGCGGGATAGTAGGTGATCGCGCGCAGAGCCTCCTCGTGCGGCAGGCCGAACGCGCACGCCATCGCCGCATGGCCGGCCTGGTTGCGCGCGTTCTCCTCGTCGGCCGTCATGATCGCGAACGGCACGCCGGCGCGCGCCAGCACGGCCGCGTTCGCGTACGCGGCGTCGTACGGATCGAGGCGATCCCTCGGCAGCGCGAGCACGGGCCCGACGACGACCGGGACCTGCTCGCGAGCGAGCGCGTCCACGACCTTCCAGCCCTCGTTCGCGCCGAACAGGACCGCTTTCAACGCGTTGTCCTTCGCGAAGCGCAGTGCGTCGAGGATCGTCTGCGCGTTGTCGGCGTGCAGCGCGACCGGCTTCTCGCCCCGCGCGTAGGGCACGAGCGCGTCCAGGCGCGGGTCGAACGCGGGCGCCGGGCATTCGCCGCGCTTCGCCGCGTCTCCCACCCGGCCATACTCCTTGGCATCGGCGAACATCCGCGCGAGCGTTTCGACTTCCTTCTTGCGCGGTTCGTCGCCGGCATCCTTGGCGCGCACGTTCGGACGACCTGGAAATGCGACGTGCAACATGTCGCGGTCGATCTGCAGCATCTCCTGCCAGGTGTCGCCGGAGAGGCGCAGGACCGCCGACTGTCCGCGCATCGGGCCGCCGCGTTGCGGGGCCGTCTGGACGCGCGTGATGCCGTTCGTGCGCGTGACCCCGATGTGCGCGGATTCCGAGTGCACGGACGCTGCCGCGCGCAGGTCGGGCTGGTTGCCCTGCGATTCTCCCTGGTCGTCGGTCGAGGCGATGGCCCCGATCTCCAGCAGGCCTACGTTCGTGCCGGGCTGGATCAACCCGGGATACACGTGCTTGCCCTTCCCGTCGATCACGCGGGCTCCGGCCGGGATCGCGAGTCCTTTTCCGAGCGCCGCGATGCGTCCCCCACGCACGACGAGCACGCCGTCCTCGACGTCGGGGCTCGTGATCGGGTGCAGCGTCGCACCCGTGATCGCGAACACGTCGCCTTCCGTCGGTGCCGGGCCGCGAACGGGCTCCTCGAGCGCGACGACCTTCGGCCGATCCGATTCCAGCCCGAATGCGTCGCGCCGCTCGAACTCGATGCGGCCGTCGATCATGGTCCAACGCACGATGGAGAGGGAGGACAGCGGATCGCCGGTGAGGAGGACGAGGTCGGCGTCCTTCCCGACCTCGATCGAGCCGACGCGATCGCCGATCCCGAGCTGCTGGGCGGGGAACAGGGTCACGAGTCCGAGCGCGCGCACGCGATCCATGCCGGCGTACCGGACGGATTTCGCCGCTTCGACGTAGAGGCGGCGCATCATCTCGTCCGAGTCCGAGTTCAGGGACGACAGGACGCCGGCCTGGTCCATCATCGCCGCGTTCTGCGGGATCCCGTCGTAGGCCTCGACCTTGTACGCCCACCAGTCCGCGAACGTCGATCCGCCCACGCCGAGCGCGGCCATCTCGCGCGCGACCTTGTAGCCCTCGAGCACGTGCTGCAGCGTGGCGATCCGGAAGCCGAAGCGCTGGGAAGCCTCGAGCAACATCAGGATCTCGTCCTGACGGTAGCAGTGGCTGTGCACGAGGATCTTCTGCGCGAGCACGCCCGCGAGCGCCTCGAGCCGCACGTCACGACGCGGCGGGTCGCGGTCTTCGCCGCGCGCGGTCGCGGCGTCGTACGCCGCCCACTCCTCGCGGTAGTCCTGGGCGCGCTCGAACGCCCGGAGGAGCACGGCTTCGACGCCCATGCGGCTCGCCGGAAATCGGTCTCCGCGCCCGCCGCCGTTCGAGCGCTTCGGGTTCTCCCCCAGCGCGAATTTGATGCCCTCCGGCGCGCCGGGAAACCGGATCTCGTCGGCCGTGCGCTTCCACTTGGTCTTGATCACCGCGTCGCGTCCGCCGATCGCGTTCGCAGAGCCGTGCAGCAGGCGCGCCGTCGTGACGCCGCCGGCGGCCGCCCGGTAGATCGAGATGTCCTCGGGATCGACCACGTCCGCGATCGTGACGTCGGCACTGATCGAGACCGTGGCCTCGTTGACACCGCCGTCGATCGCGATGTGCGAGTGACAGTCGACGACACCCGGCGCGAGGTGCATGCCCGCGGCTTCGATCACGGGGATCCCGCTCGGCGCGTCCACGCGTCCGACCGCCGCGATCTTGCCGTCGCGGACGAGCACGTCGCCCTGGAATGCCGGCCCGACCGCGGTGTGGATGGTGGCGCCACGGATCAGCGCGGAACCGTCGAGCACGAGTCGCGGCCTGCGGTCGAGATCCGTCTCGATCGGGTGATCGCCGACGATCGGCTGCGCGAGCAGCATCAGGAGCAGGGAGATCATCGCCCACCATCCTTCGGCGTACGCTGCGCCGTGAATCCGATCTCGACAGGCATGACCCCGCTGAGCGTCCCCTTCCACGTATCCCCGTCGAGGTCGCCCTCGAGCTCGAGCAGCATGCGCATGTCCTCGACGGCCAGGGTCCCGCTCACCTGGAGGGTCTTTCCGCGAACCCGGCCGCTCACCGCGGCTTCGACCGCTGCTCCGCCCGGGCTCTTGCCGCGCAGCGTGCCCTCGACGGACCCGTCCTTCTCCATCTTGATCTCGAGCTCGCCGCTCGGCACCTGCGGCACGTCGTAGGCGATGCTCCAGGTGCCGGTCGCGTCGACGCCGTCGTCGGGCCCGTCCTTGCCACCCGAGGACTTCGCTTTCACCTCGAACTCGTGCGGCCGGCCGTCGACGAAGAGCCAGGTCACGGCGGCGTCCTTGTCGGTGAGGGGGTCCTTCGTCCAGAGCGCAAAAGTCCCATCCGAACCGGCAGCGAGACGTCCGAGCGCCGGCGCAGCCCCCAGGATCTCGGCCGAGCCTTCCGTGAGCGCGCGCAAGGCCGTCTCACGCGGCAGTCCAGCCGCCACGAGCTTCCTCACCCGCTCGACGAGGTCCTTGGGCTTGTCCTTCCCCGTGCCGAACGCGATTCGCACTCCAGCTTCCGCCAGGACGCGGGCGCCGTCGCGTTGTTCGGCCCACTGCTGGTGCTTGTCCCGCTTGGCCCCCACGGGCTCGACGTAGGTCCAGGGCACGTCCTCGGGCTGCGGTTCCTTGGCCTTCTTCGCGTCCTTCGCATCGGGATCCTCGGGCTCGTCCCCTCCCTCGGGGGTGAGGATCACCGGGATGCCGCGTTCCGCCAGCAATCGCGCGCGCTTCCACGCCTCGCGTCCCCCGGCGATGGCGATCGAGAATCCGTGTTGATCCGCGAGCGCCAGGAACCTCTCGATGTCGTCCGCCTCGTCGACGGCGCAGCAGACGACCCGGCGCTTCGCGAGGCACTCCTGCGCGGCCTGCAGGTCCGCGTCGAAGGGCGGCCGCTCCCCGATCTTTCCCTGGGCGCGCCGCGCCAGGATCTCGCCTTGATGGCGCGCGTCGAGGAAGAACTGACGCAACTGCGCGATCGAGCCCATCAGGGTGCTCGGATAGCCCGAGCCGGAACTGCGGAAGCTCGCGTGATCGAAGACGCTCGGACGCACGATCGCATCGCGCGCGGCGGCGGCACGGGTCGCGACGAGCGCGCTCTGCCCGGCCAGGAGCTGACCGCTGGGAGCCGAAAGCAGCGCGCCGAATCCGCTCGCGCGCCAGGCCTCCAGCGCCTCGCCTCCTTCGAACACGTCCGCGGCGCGGAAGGCCGGTTGTATGCCCCGGCGATTCGCCTCGCGCATGTCCACGAGGACGTCGGTCGAGGTCTTCGCCGGCTGATCGCGCTCGGCTTTCGGCTCCGGCGTCGCGCAACCGCCGAAGGTGTAGGCATCGAGGAACGCGGGCAGGACGAGGGCCGCCTTGCCATCGATCGTGCGCGCGTCGACCGGCGCATCGACCGTGCCCTCCTCGATGCGCTCGATGCGGCCTGCACGCACGAGGATCGACGCAGCCTTCGCGTCGAGGGCAGCCGAGAGACGGACGTTCGTGATCAGCACCGGCGGCGGTGAATGCGCCGGACCCGACGCGGCGAGCGCGAGGCCCGCCGCCGCGAGGTGGAACAGCATCCGTCCGATGCTACAGGCCGCGCATCCAGTCGGGAACGAAGCGGGCCGCTTCGGGGCGCGCGAGCACCTCGTCGAGCTGGGCCAGGATGCGCGCCTTGTCCTTGGGCAGGGTCCCAGCCAGCGGGAGGAAGTTGCTGGCGTGGTTGGACCGGAAGACCGAGCCCGTCAGCTCGAGACCGGCCACGAACTCGCGCAGCTCGAGCGTCAGCTCGAGGGGGTCGAGGTCGTCGACCTCGCCGCGGGCCGCCTCTTCCCACAGGGGAGTCCCCTCGACCGGGGTCATGACGAGGGTCGAGACGAACCGCGGTCGGATCACGCTGATGACGCGCGCCGAGGCTCGGGCGTGCTCGAGCGAGCCGGCCCGACCGCCGGCGCCCAGCAGGATCATGGTCGAGAGCGCGACGCCGGCCTCGGTCGCCTTCGCCGCGACACGGATCATCTCGGCGGCGTCGACGCCCTTCTCGAGTCGCGTGAGCACGCGGTCGTCGCCGCTCTCGACGCCCAGGTAGTACAGGTCGAGCCCGGCCTCGCGCAGTGTGCGCATCTCCTCGATGCTGCGCACCTGCAGCGCCTGCGGCGACGCGTAGCAGGACACGCGGCGCAGGTCGGGGAACGCCTCGCGCAGCTCGCCCAGGAGTTGCAGGAGGAACGCGGTCTTTGCGATCAACGCGTCGCCGTCCGCGAGGAACACCTTGCGCACCGGGGGCAGCGAGCGCGCGGCCCACGCGATCTCCGCGCGCAGTTCGTCGATCGGCCGCACGCGGAACCGTTTGTCGCGGTACATCGCGCAGAACGTGCAGCGGTTGTACGAGCACCCGATCGTGGCCTGGAGGATCAGGCTCTCCGCCTCGGACGGCGGGCGGTACAGCGTGCCCTCGTAGCGGATCACGGCGCGAATCCGTTCCCGCGGCCCGTCAGGACCGCGACGTCGCCTTGCGACGCGACGTCTTCTTCTTCGACGGTCCAGCAGCGCGACGCTCGGCCAGGAGGCGTGCCGCGGACTCGAGCGTGACCTCCTCGGGGGGCGTGCCCTTCGGCAGGGTCGCGTTCGTCTCGCCGTCCGTGACGTAGAGGCCGTACTTGCCGTCCTTCAGGAGGATCGGCGTGCCCGAAGCCGGATCGACGCCGAGCTCCTTGAGCGGCGGCGGCGCCGCGGCGCGACCGCGACCGCGCTTCGGCTGCGCGTAGATCGCGCGCGCCTCGTCGAGCGTGACGGAGAAAAGCTGGTCCTCCGTCTTCAGGTTCCGGTAGTCGGGCTTCTCCGCGCCCGGGATCGTCTTCATCAAGTACGGACCGAAACGACCGAGCGCCGCGACGATCGGGTTGCCGTCGACGTCGTCGCCGAGCTGACGCGGAAGCGTCAACAGCTGGAGAGCCTGCTCGAGCGTCAGCGTCTTCGGGCTCATCGACTTGAGCAGCGACGCGCGGCGCGGCTTCGGTCCGAGGTCGACCTTCTTGGCCTTGGTCTTCCGCTTCGGCTTCGCCTTGCCGTCCGCGACTTTCGCGGCGAGCTCCGCGTTCTTCGCAGCGGTTTCCGCGTCTTCCGGCGGCGGCTTGGGATCGTCGCCGAGTTGCACGTAGGGCCCGAATCGGCCCGTCTTGAGGTACACGGGGATCCCGTTCGCGTCGTGACCCATCGGCTCGTCGGCGGCCTTCGCCGTCTCGATGATCTCGATGGCACGATCGACGCTGATCTCGTCGGGCGCGATGCCGTCCGGCAGCGTGGCGCGCTTGCCGCGGTACTCGAGGTACGGGCCGTAGCGTCCGACGCGCAGGTCGACCGGGTCGCCGTCCTTCAGCCCGAGTGGAATCGTGCAGATCTTCTTCGGGTCGATCGAAGCGACGTGCTCCGTGACGATCTTGTGCAGACCGGGTTGATCGCCGCGATAGAAGGCGATGAGGAACTTCTGCCGCCCGAGCTCGCCGCGCGCGATCTGGTCGAGCTCCTCCTCCATCTCGGCCGTGAACGAGTAGTCCACGAGCGTCGGGGCGAGCGCCTCCATGAGCTGGACGATCGCGAACGCCAACGGGCGCGGGACGAGCGCCGTGCCGCGCTTCTCGACGTACTCGCGGTCCTGGATCGTCGCGATGATGCTGGCGTACGTGGACGGACGCCCGATCCCGAGCTCCTCCATCTTCTGCACGAGCCCGGCTTCCGTGTAACGTGCGGGCGGCTTCGTCGCGTGCCCCGCGGCGTCGGCCTTCGCGACCTGAGCCGTGTCGCCCTGCTTCAGTGCCGGCAGCACGGCCTCGTCCTTCTCGCCGTCGACCGCGTCGCTGACGTCCTGGCCTTCGACGTAGGCGCGCAGGAAACCGTCGAACAGCACGGTGCGGCCGCGCGAGACGAGCTCGACCTTCTGGCCGTCCTTCGTCGTGACGTCGAACGTCGCGGCGACGCTCTTCATGCGCGCGTCCACCATCTGGCACGCGACCGTGCGCTTCCAGATCAGGTCGTAGAGGCGCGCTTCGTCCGAACCGACCTCGCCCTCGACCTCGCGCGGCGTGCGGAACACCTCGCCGGCCGGGCGGATGGCCTCGTGCGCCTCTTGCGCGTTCTTCGACTTCCCGCGAAAAACACGCGGAGAACTGGGCAGGTACTCGCGGCCGTACTCGCGCTCGACGTGGCTGCGCGCCGCCGCGATGGCCTGGTCGGAGAGCGCGATGCTGTCCGTACGCATGTAGGTGATGTAGCCGTTCTGGTAGAGGGCCTGCGCCGCGGACATCGCGCGCTTGGCCGTCATGCCGAGCTTGCGCCCGGCTTCCTGCTGCATCGTGGACGTCGTGAACGGCGCCTTGGGCTCGCTCTTGAACTCCTTCTCCTCGACGCGCCGGACGCGCGCTTCGGCGCCGCGCAGGCCGGTCGCGAGCTTCGTCGCGCCAGCTTCGTCGAGGACGAGCACGTTGCGGCCGCCGGTCAGCTTGCCGTCGGACCCGAAGTCGCGGCCCTGGGCCAGCGTCTTGCCGTCGACGTTCACGACGGAGGCCGGGAAGCGCGTCGAACCGCGCTGCAATTCCACGTTCGCGTCCCACCAGCTCGCCGAGCGGAACGCCATGCGCTCGCGCTCCTTCTCGACGATGAGGCGCGTCGCGACGCTCTGCACCCGGCCGGCCGAGGTGCCCGGGCCGATCTTCTTCCACATGACCGGCGAGACCTCGTACCCGTAGAGACGGTCGAGGATGCGCCGCGACTCCTGGGCGTCGACGAGCGCCGTGTCGATCTCGCGGCAGTTCAGCAGCGCCGCGTCGATCGCCTTCTGGGTGATCTCGTGGAACACCATCCGCTTGACCGGCACCTTGGGCTTCAGGAGCTCCAGGAGGTGCCAGGAGATGGCCTCGCCCTCGCGGTCTTCGTCGGTCGCGAGGTAGAGCTCGGTCGCGTCCTTCAACTTCGCCCGCAGCTCGGCGATCCGCTTCTTCTTCTCGCCCGGGACGATGTAGTGCGGCTCGAAGTCCTTCGTGACGTCGACGCCCATCCGCCCCCACGTCTCCTTCTTGATCGCGGCCGGGATCTCCGACGCGTTGGAAGGCAGGTCGCGGACGTGCCCGATCGAAGCCTCCACGGTCCAGTTCCGGCCGAGGAACTTGGCGATGGTCTTGGCCTTGGCCGGAGACTCGACGATCACGAGGGGTTTGCTCATCTGCACTCCACGGTTGGCGAGTGGATCGGCGCCTGTCAAGTCGCGGCTTCAGTCGGGCGGCCCAGGCCGTGCGCCCGCGAGGCCTCCCCAAGTCCTTACACTACAGACACTTAGGATGTCCGCGCGCGGGGGCTCACGAATCCGGCCCGCTCACCCGGTTCCGCGCCCCCGAGCCGGGCACCCTCCCGGAAGTCCCCCGCCCCTCCGAGGTCGGGCATCTGCAGCGTGACGCCTGCCCCGCCATCCGGTGGGATGTCCCACGATCCGCCATGACCATCCCTCCCCCGTTCACCCCCCTCGCCGAACTCGACGGGCGCCTCCGGGATGCGGGCTTCGCGGTGCTCGACGCGGCGGCGCTCGGCGCTCTGTGCGGGCTGGCGCCCGCCGCGTTCGCGCGCTGGTCACCTGGCTGGGAAGCCCTGCCGCGGGACGAGTACCTGCGCGACGGCGGTCGCTACCGATTCCGCCGCCACGGATCGTTCGTCGTCGAGGGGGGTGCGGTCCGTGCCGTCGCCCGCCGCGCCCACTGGCAGCCCGTGGAGTACAACGCGCTCCATGGTGGCTTCGAGCGCTGGTTCGAGCCGCTCGACCCCGAGTTGGTCGCGGATCCAGCGTGGTCCGCGCTCCTCGTCGGGCTCGCGCGCGTCGCCTCGCGGATGCGCGGCGAGCGTGCATGGTTCGTCGAGGCGCACCCGTTCCGCATCGACACCGCGAACGGCATCGGCCGGCCCACGCCCGAGGGCGCGCACCGCGACGGCGTGGATCTCGTCGCGGTCGTGCTCGTGGCGCGCCACGCGATCAAGGGGGGCGAGACGCGCGTGTTCGACGCGCACGGCACGCAAGGCGTGCGCTTCACCCTGCTGGAACCGTGGAGCGTGCTGCTGCTCGACGACGAGCGCGTGGTGCACGAGAGCACGCCGATCCAGCCGCTCGATCCGGCGCAGCCTGGGCATCGTGACACGCTGGTGATCACGCTCCGCGCCGGCGGATTCCAGGGACCGACCGCGACGTGAGCAGGCCGATTCCGATCCTCCATCGCGACGAACGGCTGCTCGTCGCGCTGAAGCCGCCGGGACTGCTGTCCGCGCCGGAGCGCGGGGGCGCGGCGCGGTCGCTCGTCGAGGTGCTCGCCGAGCAGGGCATCGCGGCCCAGCCCGTGCATCGCCTCGACCTCGACGTCTCGGGCGCGGTGATCTTCGCGCTGGACGACGAAGCACGACTCGCGCTCGAGGCCCTGTTCCGCGAACGCGCGGTGAAGAAGACCTACTGGGCGATGGCGCAGGGCCGTTACCAGGAGTCCCAGGGCGTCTACCGCTGGCCGATCGTCGAAGATGGCCCCGATGTGCGTGTCGACGAGCGACGTGGCAAGCCGTCGGAGACGCGCTGGAAGGTGATCGGGCGCTACACCGTCGCGACCGAGATGGAGATCGACCTCGTCACCGGACGGCGGAACCAGATCCGCGTGCACTTCGCGCACGGCGGACACGCGCTGATCGGGGACCGCAGGTATGGACGCGGGCGCGACCAGAAGTTGCGCGCGCCCAGCCGTCGCGTCGCCCTTCACGCCTGGCGGCTCGCGTTCGACTCGCCGTTCACGGGCGGGCGCCTCGAAATCGAGGCCCCGCTGACCGACGACCTGCTCGACCTCCGGTCCGAAGCCGCCAACGCGCGCTAGGAACCGAGCAGCCCTCCCGGGATCCCCCGCCGGGGACTAGACTGTTCGCCCCGATCCCGAAGGACCCGAGAGAGCGACCATGCCCACGACCGAAGACGTCTACAAGGAACTGAAGCAGGTTTTCGACCCGGAGATCCCGGTGAACATCGTCGACCTGGGCCTCGTGTACGACGTGAAGGTCGACGACGCGGGTGCCTGCACGATCACGATGACCCTCACCTCGCAGAGCTGCCCCGAGGCACGGACCATCCCCGAGGTCATGAAGCGCCGCGTCAATGCGCTCCCCGGCGTGTCCGGCACGCAGATCCAAATCGTCTGGGAACCCGCCTGGAGCCCCCAGAAGATCTCCGAGGAAGGCCGCAAGATGCTCGGGATCGACCAGGAAGACGAGGACTGAGTCGCTGCGTCCGGTGCCTGGCTAACTTCGCCTGGACTGGGAAGTGGGGAATCGCGCTGCGG
>JAPLOF010000011.1 GCA_026692665.1 Planctomycetota bacterium | reverse complement strand
CGAACAGCTCTGAACTGTGCCTGGCTAACTTCCCGCGAGTTGGCCCGAATTCGGGCCAACTCGCGGGAAGTTAGCCAGGCACAGTTCAGAGCTGTTCAGGCGATCCCGTACCGCTTCAACTTGCGGTACATCGTGCTCTTCCCGAGCTTCAGGATCTTCGCGGCGGCGAGCTTGTCCCCGTCGCACTGCGCGATGGCGCGCAGGAGGGCGAGCCGCTCGTACAGCTCCAGACTCACCGGCTCGTGCGGCGGGACGTCCCAGGGCTGCGAGGGAACGGAACCGTACGGACGCGCGACCGGCGCGATCTCGCGCGCGGGCAACCCCGCGGCCGTGTGCGTTCCCGCGGCCGGCTCCCGACGCGGCGCCGCCTGCGGCGTGAGCTCGTCGCGGAGGCCCGGGCTGGCGTGATCGCGGATCGTGCGCGGGAGATCGTCGAGCACGAGGACCGGAGCCCGCGCCCGTGCGCACGCGCGTTCCAGGCAGGACTCGAGCTCCACCAGGTTCCCCGGCCAGGGGTGGGTCTGCATCACAGCCAGGGCCGCTGGGCTGATGGACTCGACCCCGCGAGCGCCGCCGAAACGGCGCGCGAACGCCAGCGCGAGCGCCTCCAGATCCTCGAGCCGGTCGGCCAGCCGGGGGACGTCGATCTCGTTGCGGCCCAGCCGCTCGAGCAGGTCGGCCCGGAACCGCCCCTCGGCCACGCCCCCCTCCAGGACGCCACTCGTCGAGGCGATCAGCCGGACCTCCAGGCGCTCGCCCCGCGCCGACCCGCGCCGCTCGACGAGACCGGTCTCGAGGAAACGCAGGACGCGGGCCTGCAGCGCGAGCGGGAGCTCGCCGATCTCCTCGAGGAAGAGCGTCCCGTCCTGCGCCAGGTGGAAGAGGCCGGGTCGCTCGAGCGCGGAGGCGGTGCGCGCGGAGCCGAAGAGCTCGGCTTCCAGGTGCTCCTCCGTGTGCGCTCCGCAGCGCAACTCGATGAGCGGGCCGATCGAAGTCCCCGACCAGTGGATCGTGCGCGCCAGCCGGCCGCGCCCCGAGCCCCGCTCCCCGCGCAGGAGCAACGGCTCGTGGTGCGCGGCGGCGCGCGCGGCGTCCGCGCGCAGCTTCGCGGCCAGGGCGCTCGTCCCGAGCAGGCCGCAGGGCCGGAACGCCTCGCGTGCCGCCTCGACGATCGGGCCGGCCTCGGCCCGCGACAGGGCGGGCTCGTGGACGCGCAGGGACTCGGCGGCGAGGCGGCGCCGCAGCCCGTCGTGCAGTTGGACGACGCGCAGCGGCGGCCCGCTGTCGCGCACCTGGGCCAGGAGCGGCACGACCACCGCGACCATGGGGCGCGCCGGACGGCCGCGCCGCGCGGGCAGGTCGAAGCGCAGGCCTTCGCGGGCCTCGACGCGCGCGTCGCGCACGAAGGCCTCGAGGCCGCTGGCCGGGATCAGGCTTCCGAGGTGCGAGCCCTCGATGCGGCTCCCGAGCAGTTCGCAGGCGCCGCGATCCGCGTGGCGCACGAGGCCCTCCGCGTCGACGACGAGCACCCCGTCGGGGCGGCCGCTGGCCAGCTCGCGCAGCGCCGTGACGTGCTCCGCCGCGAGGGCCAGCTCGGTCTCGGGCCGATCGCGCCGCGGCGACTCGGGAGCGGCACGCGAGGCGGCGGCGACCGGGGCCGTCGTCGCCGGCTTCGACGTCGTCAGCGCCTGCACGAGTTCGTGCAGCTCGACCAGGCGGGCCCGTTGCCGGGCGAGCCCGCGCAGGACGTGCTCGAGGGCGGGCAGGTCCTGCCGCGTAACGAAGGCGTCGCAGCCGGCCTCGTAGGCGCGCACCATCTCGTCGGCGCCCGACGAATCCTCGACGTAGATCACCACCGGCACGAGGGTCCGTTCGGGAATCGCCTTCAGGCGGCGACAGACCTCGCAGCCGTCGACCCCCGTCGCGAGACGCGCATCCACGAGGATGGCGTCGAAATCACCGTTGCGCGCCTCGATCAGACCACGGGCACCGTTCTCCGCGAGCACGAGCTCGTATCCGGCTTCCGACAGCCGGCTGCGAAGGATCAGGCGACGACCCGAGTCCTCGTCGATGACGAGCAAGCGACCCATGTGCGATTCCTCGAGAGCGGACGCGCAGCGGGCGTGCACGTCGCGAACGATGGCGGTGCGTCGGGAAGCGACGACGGAGCACGCGCCCTCCGCGGCGCGAGACTACTCCCGGACGTGCGAACTGAGAAGCACCTCGGTCCGCGCGCGGGGCGCGCCAAATGCGACCTCGAAGGAGCGCGCGAGACCCGCGGCGCCGTCCCGGAGAGGCGCGCTGGTGGGCGATGAGGGATTCGAACCCCCGACTTCCTCCTTGTAAGGGAGGCACTCTGCCGCTGAGTCAATCGCCCGGAGCAACGCGCGCGTCGGCCCGCTATCCTGCCGCGCCCGACCGATGCCGGCGAGACCCAGGTTTCCCGGCCAGCTCGCCCCTCACCTCGGACCCTACTCGAAACACCTCCTCCATGCGCATCGCCGTCGTCGGAACGGGCTATGTCGGCCTCGTCGCGGGTACTTGCTTCGCCGAGAGCGGAAATTCCGTCGTTTGCATCGACATCGACCAGGCCAAGGTGGACGGCCTCAAGCGCGGCATCGTGCCGATCTACGAGCCCGGCCTCGAGGAGCTCCTGGAGCGCAACGTCCGGGACGGGCGCCTGTCCTTCACGACCAGCTACGCCGAGGGCATCCCGCGGGCCGAGGTCGTCTTCATCGCCGTCGGCACGCCTCCGGGCGAGGACGGCAGCGCCGACCTGAAGTACGTGCTGAGCGCCGCGCGCGAGATCGGCCGCCACCTCACCGGCTACGCGGTCGTCGTGGACAAGTCGACCGTGCCGGTCGGCACCGCCAAGAAGGTCACGGCCGCGATCCGCGAGACCACCAAGCAGCCCTTCGACGTGGTCAGCAACCCCGAGTTCCTGAAGGAAGGCGCGGCGATCGACGACTTCCTGAAGCCCGACCGGGTGGTGATCGGCGCGGAGTCGAAGCGCGCCGCCGAGGTCATGGAAGAGCTCTACGCCCCCTTCGTGCGGACCGGCAATCCGATCCTGCACATGGACGTGGCGTCGGCGGAACTCACGAAGTACGCCGCCAACGCCATGCTCGCGACCCGCATCTCGTTCATGAACGAGATCGCGAACATCTGCATGAAGGTCGGCGCCAGCATCGACCACGTCCGCAAGGGCATCGGGTCGGACGCGCGGATCGGCTCGCGGTTCCTGTTCTCCGGCGTCGGCTACGGCGGGTCGTGCTTCCCGAAGGACGTGCAGGCCATCGTGCGGACGGCGGCCGACCTGGGCTACGACTTCCGGATCCTGCAAGCCGTCGAGGCCGTGAACGAGCGCCAGAAGCACCTCCTCGTCGAGATGGTCCAGGCGCACTTCGGCAAGGACCTGAAGGGCAAGCGCTTCGCCGTCTGGGGCCTCGCCTTCAAGCCGAACACCGACGACATGCGCGAAGCACCCTCGGTCGTCGTGATCGAGGGCCTGCTCGCGGCCGGTGCCAAGGTCACGGCCTACGACCCCGAGGCGATGGCCGAGTGCAAGAAGCACCACCTGAGCGACCGCATCGACTACGCCGACGTGCCGATGGCCGCGCTCCAGGGCGCCGACGCGCTCGTCCTGGTCACGGAGTGGAACGAGTTCCGGCGACCGGACTTCGAGGCGGTGAAGAGCGCGCTCAAGACGCCGGTCGTGTTCGACGGCCGGAACATCTACCCGCGGGCGACGCTCGAGCGGCTCGGGTTCACGTACTACGGGATCGGCTGCTGAGCGGGTTCGGGCGGTTGCGGTGGGCGGTGGTACGGAGCCAGGCACAACTCCGCCGTTTTCCCGGCGACCCGCAGGCGCGCGGCGCGCGCCTGCGGGTCGCCGGGAGAACGGCG
>JAPLOF010000010.1 GCA_026692665.1 Planctomycetota bacterium | reverse complement strand
CAGCGCGCCGCGTGGTCCGCGACGACCTGCGCGACACAGGCCGTCAGCCGCTTCCCCGTCGCGACGTGCAGGAACTCATTGGGGCCGTGCGCATTGCTGTGCGGCCCGAGCACGCCCGTGATGCAGAACTGCGCCTTCGGGAACTTCTTCCCGAGCATCCCCATGAACGGGATCGAGCCGCCCTCGCCCATGTAGGCCGCGGGCTTGCCGAAGTGCTGCTTGCTGGCGCGGGCGAGCGATTCCTCGAGCCACGGCGCGAGCGCAGGCGCGTTCCAGCCCTCGCTGGCCTTGTCGGCGTCGAAGCGGACCTTGGCGCCGTAGGGCGGGTCCTTCTCGAGCAGCTTCTTCAGCTTCTTCGAGGCCTTCTTCGGGTCGAGCGTCGGCGGCACGCGCAGCGAGATCTTCACGGCGGTCAGCGGACGCAGCACGTTTCCGGCCGCGTCGATGTCGGGCATCCCGCGCGCGCCGGTGATCGACAGCGCGGGCCGCCACGTGCGGTTCAGCATCAGCTCGACCAGGTCCTTCGACACGGGCTTCACGCCGTCCTGCCACGGGAACTTGGCGTACACGTCCTTCTTGAGGATCTTCGCGGTCGCCTTCGTCTGCTGCTGGCGCTGCTTCGGGATCTTCACCCACAGGTCCTTCGGGAGGATCTTGCCGGTGTCCTCGTCCTCGAGGCGCGACAGCACCTTGCGCAGCACACGGAACGTCGACGGCACGATGCCGCTCGCGTCGCCCGAGTGCACGCCCTCGCGCAGCGTCTCGACGACGAGGTTTCCGCCGACGAGTCCGCGCAGGCTGGTCGTGCTCCACAAGCGGTCGTAGTCGCCGCAGCCCGAGTCGAGGCACACGACGAGCGACACGTCGCCGATGCGCGGCGCGAGGTGGTCGATGTACGCCGGCAGGTCGTAGCTGCCGCTCTCCTCGCAGGCCTCGATGATCACGACGCAGCGCGCGTGCGGGACCTTGTCGCGGCGCAGCGCCTCGATCGCAGTCAGCGAAGCGAACGCCGCATAGCCGTCGTCGGCGCCGCCGCGGCCGTAGAGCTTCCCGTCGCGCAGCACCGGTTCCCACGGCCCGAGTCCGGCGTTCCAGCCCGCGAACTCCGGCTGCTTGTCGAGGTGACCGTAGAGCATCACTGTCTCCTTGGTCGCCGCCGTGCCCGGGATCTCGATCAGGATCACCGGCGTCCGGTCCTTGCCGTCGTCGCCCTTCAGTCGGATCACCTCGATCTGCATGCCCTCGATCGCGCGCGCGCGACACCAGGCCTCGATCAGCTTGACCGCGCGGTCCATGTGGCCGTGCTCGCGCCACTGCGGGTCGAACGCGGGCGACTTGTTCGGGATGCGGATGTACTCCTGCAACGCCGGGACGATCGAGCGATCCCAGGTGCTGTCGACGAAATCCTTGTGGCCGCGCAGATCCATGTGCTCCTCCTTGTTGGGCCGGGGGAGCTTAGCGGCAGCAGGCGGAATGCGCGATGCGGACGAGCCCGATCCACGCCCCGGATCGAGGACGTCGTCGCGAGGCGATCAGGCCGGGACCGTCGACCGGCGACGGTTGTAGCGGCGTACGAGGCGGTGGACGAGCAGCGCGACCAGCACGAGGAGGCCCGCGATGACGACCACCGGCGCCACGAGCGACAGCACGGAGGCGACCGTCGCTCCGACGAACTCGGCGGTCGCGACCAGCGGATTGGCCAGGCCGAAGGTGAAGAGCCCGGATGCCCCGCGTGCCACGACCGTGGCGCCCTGCACGAGCGCCGCCGCTCCACCACCCGCCACGGCGGCGAGCGTCCAGCGGAACCAGGGCTCCACGTCCGTGACGAAGCTCGCGGTGACGAGCGTGCCCGCCACGACGGCCGCGGGGCTCGCGATCGTGTCGAGCAGGTGATCCAGGCCGGGGATGTAGTACCCGCCGACCTCGAGCACGGTCGCGACCGAGAGCGCGATCAGGGCCGGAGTCGAGCCCAGCCACTGGAACCCATCCGCCGCGTGGAGCGCACCCGATCGGATGGCGATGCCGGCCACGAGCATCGGGACGAACACGCGGAAGCCGCACGCCGCGGCGAGGCCGATGCCCGCCAGGACGCCGAGGAGGGTCTGGAACTCGTTCTGCACGGAGGGGGTCCTTCCGACGGGGGCCGATCCCCCACGTCGACCTACTCTACGTCCGAGCGCGCCCCGGATTCCGGGGGAGAATGGGCAATGGCGCAGATCGCCTCGAGGGAGGCCAGCTCGCAGGAGACCGCGTCCGAGGCGGCGCCGGCGTGCACCGCGGCCTCGACGAGTGCCGCCTGGCGCGTGATCTCGGGGAAACGGTAGCTCCCGGCGGCCCCCCTCAGCCGGTGCGCCAGCAGCGAAAGCTGCTCCAGGTCCCGCGCAGCGAGCGCCTCGCGCATGGCCCCGGTGGACTGCTCCAGGTCCTCGACGAAGAGCCTCACGAGTTCCACGAGGCCGGCCTCGCGATCCGCTCCGACCTCCCGATGCGTCCCGCCAGCCATGTCGTACTCCTGTTCCCTGTCTGCAATCCACCCGCGCCTCGACGAGGCCCGTGCAGCGCGTGCTCCGCGCGGGTCGTTCCGCGCCGCAGCCGGCTCTTGGCCGCCCACGCGCGAGGTCGCGGATCGAATCGGGTCGGCCCGGGGCCGCACCGTCTCCTGCGCTGGCGCGCATGCGCGACTCAGGCGCTCTCGGGTATCCACCGACGGTTCGTACGGATGGTGTTGCGGCCCGCGGCTTTCGCCGCGTACACCGCGTCATCCGCAGCCTTGAGCAGCTCGTGGACGGACGACACGCCATCCCCGCGCGTCGCCAATCCGATGCTGATCGTCACGCGCCCCTCGAAAGCGTGCGACTTGACGACGTTCGCCTCGATGGAGCTCCGCAGCCGCTCGGCGCACATTCCGGCACCGACCCGGTCGCTGTCCACGTTGATGACCAGGAACTCCTCGCCGCCGAGTCGGCACACGACATCGGCCCGGCGGGTGCGAGCGCGCAGCATCGCAGCCGTCGAGCGCAGCACGTCGTCACCGACGTCGTGTCCATGGCGGTCGTTGACCTGCTTGAAATGATCGATGTCGACCACGAGCACGGCGAGCGGACGATCGAGGCGAACGGCGTCCGCCCACTCCTGCTCGAGACGCCGCATGGCGTAGCGGCGATTCGGGAGTCCGGTCAGCACGTCGAGGTGAGCCGCCGCATGGAGCTTGCGCGACATGATCCCGAGTTCCGCGACCTGCGTGGCGCGCCGCTCGCGGTCGAGGCGGATCCGGTGTTGCAACTCGAGCATCCGTCGTCCCGCGGCGACCCGGGCCATCAGGACGCGCGGGTTGTAGGGCTTGGCCACGAAGTCGTCGGCCCCCGCGTCGAACGCCGCGACGACCTGGGCTTCGTCGTCACGCGCGGTGAGGACGATCCCGTACACCTGGCGCCCGACTTCCGTCGCGCGCATGGCGCGCAGGAGATCGCCGCCGGTCATGCCCGGCATCAGCCAGTCCGTGAGGAGGAGGTGTGGCGCATCCTCGGCCACGACGCGCAACGCGGTCTCGGCGTCCCGGGCGGTCGTCACCCGGTAGCCGCCGGCCACGAGGTGGCGCTCGAGCAGCCGCAAGGCGCTCGGCTCGTCGTCGACGGCCAGCACGTGCAGGCCGTCCGGGAAGAGGTTTGCGGGCGCGTCCGCCTCCTCGTCCCGGATCTGAGTCTGGGTTGGAGTCCCAGAGTGGGTCTCTGCTTCGGAGATCTCGAGGTCATCCGACTCGAGCCCGGCTTCGCCCAGCGTGGCCGTGGGCAGGCGCAGGGACTCGCACGTCGAACGCCACGTCGGCGCGACCCGTGCGCAGAGCGCGACGAGCCGATCCCGGCCGATCCATCCGCCGCCGACGGGCGAGAGCAGGCTGAGCCAACCGTCGCCGAGAGCCCCTTGCGTGCCGACGCCCTCGAGCAGTCGGTGCGCGACGAAGGACGCCGAGCGAAGCACCTGCGCCAGAGGCGTGCTCGCCGGATCCTCCAGGCCGGGCTCCCGCTTCGGCAGGCCGAGCGAAAGGACCGCGTGGACGAACGTGTCCGGCAGGCCCCACTCGACGAACATCGCCGCGGTGACTTCCCAATGCTGGATGTCGAACTGGCGCAGCTCCTCGACCAGGAGCTGCTCGGGAGCGCGACCACGCGCCTCGGAGAGGATCCGCTCGTAGACCTCGGCATGGACGGTCGCGAGCGCCAGCATCCCGATCCGCGCCAGCAGGGCGCACGTGAACGCGTCACCCGGGTCGACGTCGCCCTGCTCGCGGGCCACGGCCTCGGCGGCCTCCGCGCAGGCGATCGCGTGAGACCAGTAGGTGTCGTGATCGAAGTGACCACAGACACCAGCGCGTCCGGCAGGGAGCAGCGAGAAGCTCAGTGCGGTGCTGCGCAGGGTGCTGGCGCCAAGGCTGAGGACGGCCCGCTCGAGGTTTCCGGCTACCGGGGCTCCGGCTGGGCGTGCGATGTTCGCCAGCCGCAGGACCTTGCCCGCCAGAGCCGGGTCGCAGCGCAGGACGTTGGCGATCTCGCTCGCGGGCGTGTCCTCGCGTTGCGTCATGCGCAGGATCGCGAGGCCGACGCCGGCCGACGAAGGCAGAGTCCCGCAGTAGCGCAGTTCCTCGAAGCGCTTCTGGATCATCAGCGGTACCTCATGCCGACTGCGCGAGACTCCCGATCCCGGAGAACGCGACGACGCGATTGCGGCCAGCGGCCTTCGCTGCATAGACGGCATGGTCCGACGCCTTGATCAGCGCGTCCTGGTTCGTCATGTCCGGCGTCCGCTGGGCGACGCCCACGCTGATGGTCACGCTGCCCTGGAAGCCGAGACCGTGGATGACCTGGGTTTCGATCGCAGATCGCAGGCGTTCGCCGGCGATGAGAGCCTGCTCCTCGTTCGTGTTGGCGCACACCACGAAGAACTCCTCCCCGCCCAACCGCGCCGCCTCCTCGCCCTGGCGCGTGTTCGTGCGCAGGGCGACGGCGACAGCCTTCAGGACGAGGTCCCCGACGTCGTGTCCGTAGGTGTCATTGACCTTCTTGAAGTGATCGATGTCGATCAGGATCGCGGACAGGGGCCGGCCGCCGCCAGGGTGCGAGGTCTCCCACTCCGCCTCGAGCCGCGCCATCGCGTACCGACGGTTCGGCAACTCGGTCAGCGGATCCGTGTGGGCCGCGTTGCGCAGCTTCCGGGTGAGCAGCCCCATCTCGGCGACCTGCTTCATGACGACGCGACGATTCGCCTCGACCCGCTCCTGCAGCTCGATCACCCGCTGCCCACCCTTCAGGCGGGCGAGGAGGATCTTCGCGTTGAACGGCTTGGTCACGTAGTCGTCGACGCCGGCGTCGAAGGCTTCGACGATGCGGTCTTCTTCGCCGCGGCCCGTGAGCAGGAGGAAGAAGACGCTCCGACCGAGCTCGCTGCGACGCAGTGCCTTGCACAGGTCGATGCCGTCCATCTCGGGCATCATCCAGTCGGCGATCACGGCGTGCGGGTGCAGTTCCAGCGCAAGACGCAGGGCGTCGCTGCCGTTCACCGCGGTGATCACATCGTGGCCAGCCTTGCGCAGGGCACGCTCGAGGATCTTCAGCGAGCTGGGTTCGTCGTCGACCGCCAGGATGCGCAGGCCCTTCAGTGGCGTCGTGGATCCCGACTCGAGCGCGCGAACCACATCATCGTCGGGCAGGATCTCCCCGGCACGACGGTGCACCTCATCGAGGGTGGGCACGTGCGGCATCGGGAGGCCGAGCGAGGCATGCCACTCGGACCACTGCTGGCCCACGCGCTCGAACAGCGCCTGGAACGCCGGCCGGTCGATCTCCAGGATCTCACGCATCGCATCGAGGCCGCTCGACGCACGAGCCCAGTCGATGCTGCTCTGCGCCGGGTCCCCGTGGAGCGCCTCGGCGATCAGCGATGCCTGGCCCAGGATCCGCGCCAGGCCGGCAGCCTCGTCCTCGTTCGGATCGAAACCAGCCTCGGCCGAGGCGCCTGGAGCAGCAACCTGAACGAGCTGACCGGGCATCCTCCAGGCCGAGAGCGTCTCGGGGCCGAATCGATAGACGAGACCGAGAGTGAACGCATCGATCGGGACGCCGACACGGATCTGACGGGAGATCGCGCGGGAGGCGAAGGCCTGCGCGAGCGGGCGACTCCAGCGCAGGGCTCCGGCGTCATCCCGGCACTCCGTGACGCACAGGTCCAACGCGATCGCGAGCGCACGTACCGTCGCAGTGCCCAGGCGTAGAGTCGCCTCCTCGATGGAGGTGGCCGGACCTGCTCCGCCTTCTTCGCGCACGAGGCTCAACACCATCTGGGCGAAGTGCGGGTCGATTCGAATCGCGGCCGCGAGCTCGGCGCAAGCGTTCTCGCTCGTCGGGTCGAGCTCGACGAGCAGAGCGGCGCAGCCGGTGAGGCGCGTCGTCGGATTCGCGGGAGTGAGCGGGTTGATCGTCATCGGAACGGGAGGGACGACGATCAGCCCTGAATCGAGCGCAGTGCGTTGGAGGCTTCGTTCCAGGCCTTGCTGGACTCGGGAAGGAGCTCGGCGATGCCGTCGCGCTTCTGCTGGCGTGCGATCTCCTCGATCCGCTTGCAGACGGAGGACAACTGCATGGCACCCACGTTCGCGCTGGCCGACTTCAGCGAGTGGGCTGCACGTTCCAGCAACTTGATGTCGCCGCTGGCGAAGCCCTGCTCGATCTCGCGGATGCGGGTGGGCGCGTCCTCGAGGAACATCCCGATCACCTCCAGCAGGAGGCCAGGTTCGTCTTCACCGCCGAGCTCGCGCAGCCCTTCGATGACTTGCATGTCGAGGACGCCCGAGGCGTCCGCGCCGGTCTGGTTGGAGCCGTTCACCTGGTAGGTCCTTCGATGGGGAACCACGCGACCCCCTCGCGTGCACGCCACCGGTGGCGTCGGGCGAGGGTTCCCGTGTGGGGACTCCATCGGAGACCGGGGCGGCCCACCTTCTGGCGAAGCCCGAAACGGGAAGCGGGTGCCCGGACCACGCGTCCGGGCACCCGCCACTTCCGCCGGAAGAGACTTCCGTCAGGTGCCGGCGCCGACGATCTCGTCGGCAAGTCTTTCCATCCCGTACACGGTCCGCAGCGCCTCGATCATCGCGCGGGAATCGACGGAGACCGCCCGGTTGTACGTCTCGTCGAACATCAGGTTCCCGACGAGGCTCTGGATGTTGCCGTCGAAGATGAGACCGACGACCTCGCCGGCCCGGTTGATCGTCGGCGAGCCGGAGTTGCCGCCGATGATGTCGCACGAGGAGACGAAGTTGAACGGCGTGTTCAGGTTCAGCTTGGACTTCGCCGCCAGCCAGCGCTTCGGGACCTCGAACGGATAGACGTTGCCGCGTTCCTCCGCTCGGGCGTACAGGCCGGCGAAGTTCGTGAAGGGCACGATCTGCTTGCCGCCCTGCGGGTAGCCCTTCACGGCTCCGTACGAGAGCCGCAACGTGAACGTCGCGTCCGGATACTGGTCCTCGCCGTACTTGGCGAACTTCGCTGCCGCGATCTTGGCGTAGGCGGCCTTTTCGCGCGCGTCGACTTCCTCCTCGTAGCGCTTGCGGAGCGCACGGTTCTCGCCGTCGAGCGACCGCACCATCTGGATGAGCGGATCCGAGGACGACGTGATCGCGTCCTTGCCACCGGCGGCCACGCGCTTGCGCACGGCGACGTCGGCTAGGCCCGAGCCCCGGATCAACTCCTCGGCGCGCTCGCGCGGCGCCTTGCCGGCGAGAGCCTGGACGACGGCCGGATCCTTGCCGCCCAGCAGTTCGACCATGAGCTGCAGGCTGGCGGCGAGCTTCTCCACCTCGAGGTCGGGGTAGACCGGCGCAGGCGAGTAGAGCCCGAACTCGAACGAGGCCTTGTTCGACTCGCGGTACTCGCGCAGGCGCTCGCCGTCCGACTTGGCGGACTCGTCGGCCAGCCGCACGAGGTCCTTGGCCGCCCCGAACATCGTCCCGCCGAGAGCCATGCCCGGTCCGCCGAACGCGGACAGCCGGACGAGGAGCTCGCTGTGCACGCGCTTCGCGGCCTCGACTTGGGACCACGCATCGCCCCAGTCCTTCTCCCACTGCGGGTTCGCGGCCACCGCCTTGCGCAGTTCCGTCTCGGCCGCGAGCTTCTGGGCCATCAGGGCCGGATCCTGCAGCCCGGCGAGGATGCCGGTGCGCGCCTTGCGCGTGTTCTGGATCCCGAAGAAGTCGCCCTCGGCGATGCGGCGGAACTCCTCGCTGCGCCCCATGAAGGTCGCGAGCTGCACCTCGCGCCGCCACATGTTGCGCATCTGCAGCGGGTACTGCGTGTCGCGCATGAACTCGAGGTGCGCGTGCGTGTTCAGGCGCTCGGTGCGCCCCGGGTGCCCCGTCACGAAGACGAGTTCGTTGTCCGTCGCCCCGTTGCGCGACCACTTCAGGTAGTGCTCGGCCGCGAGCGGCTTTCCGCCCTCGTAGATGCGGAAGAAGCACATATCGAGGTCGAACCGCGGGAACTCGAAGTTGTCCGGGTCGCCACCGAAGAACGCGATGTCCTTCTCGGGCGCCATGACGAGGCGCACGTCCTCGTAGCGCTTGTAGCGGTACAGGTGGTAGCGACCGCCCTGGTACAGGGTCACCACCTCGCTCTTCAGGCCCGTCTCCTTCAGCGACTGGGCCTCGATGGCGGACAGCTCCTTGCGACGAGCCGAGTTCTGCTCCGCGAGGGAAGCCGTCGCCGGGACCGCCTTGTTGACGCGCTCGGTGACGTCCTCGATGGTCCACAGCACGTTGATCTCGAGGTCCGGGCAAGGCACCTCTTCGGCGTACGAACGCGCGTAGAATCCGTCCTTGATGTAGTCCTTGTCGCCCGTCGAGAGCTTCTCGAGCATGTCCGAACCGACGTGGTGGTTCGTCATCACGAGGCCGTTCGGGCTGACGATGGACCCCGAGCCGCCGGTGCTGATGCGTACGCACGACTTCTGCACGTGCTCGAGCCACTGCGGCGTCAGCTCGAAGCCGTACTTGGCCTGGATCTGCTTCGTCGGCGGCTTGTTGAAGAGCCACATGCCTTCGTCGGCGCGGCTCCGGGGGCTGAGGAGGGTGAGTGCGGCGACGGCCGCGATGGCGAGGGACGGGATGGGCTTCATGGTTCCTTCGGGCGCGGCCTTTCGGGTGCGTGCGGGCCGGCAGGATACGGGACCGGCCGATCGCCGGGGTAGCCGGTCGTCCCGGCTGACGAAGGCTTGACGGCTCGTGTCGCTGCTGGCTCTCGAATCGACCTTCCGCGGACCGGCGCCCGGAAGCGCCTCGCGAGGGGTAGAGTGCGCGGCCTCGGAGGTCTTCCCATGCCGCGCATCCTCTTCCTCGCCGTCCTCGCCGCCCTCGTGACCGTCACCGCGTGCCGCAGCGCGCCGTCGGGAGGCGACGGGTTCCGCACCATCGCGATCGGCTACCAGACCGGGATCGCGAGCGGGACGCTGCGCCTCGCGCGCAACGACGCGGAGTGGTCCGAGATGTGGCGCGAGCACACGAGCACCCAGATCCCGCGACCGGCCGCGCCGCGCATCGACTTCGCGAAAGAGATGGTCGTCTGCGTGCTGTCCGGTTCGAAGCCGACCGGGGGCTACGGCATCGAGGTGCTCGACGCCCACTTCGACGGCAAGGCGATGGTCCTCGGCGCACGGGAGACGAAACCCTCCGGCGACGCCATCGTGCCCATGGTCCTGACGCGGCCGTACCACATGATCGCGACGCCGATCACGACGGCGCCGTTCCGGCTCGAGCCCCGCTGACCGGCCGATCGCGGCCGGGCGTCAGCGCCGCAACCGTGGATACCCCTGGAACGCAGTGAGGGTCGTCCCGGAGTCTATCGGCGCGACGACGAAGTTGATGCCGTTCACCGTTCCGTTCACCGTGACGAGCGCCGGGTCGTTCAACGTCGGATACAGGCCGCAGTACACGTCGCCGACGCCGCAGATCGCGTTGTTGCCGCTCTCGTCCGTGCCGCACGCGATCAGGTAGTCCCCGGCGGGGAGCAGCTGCCCATCGACCGTCGACAGCTCGTCGAGCACGTACGCGAATCCGACGATCGATGGGTTCACGACCGTCTCGGCTACGGTGACCGGCGGATCGACCGAGAGGTCCACCGCGAGCACGATGAGATCGATGTCGGGGAAGACGGGCGTGCTCACCTCGACCGCGACGGGCACGGTGAGGTCGTTCACGTTGGTCGTGATCGAGATCGTCGCGGTGTAGGTCCCGTCCGCCGCCAGCGCCGTGTCGGAACGGTCGACGTTCACGGTCAGTCGGCCGATGTCGATGCCCGCCCCGGCGCCGCCGTTCACGAGCGTCAGCCAGGGCTGATCGCTCGTGAAGGTCTGGACGTCCAGGGAACCGCCTCCGATGTTCAACAGCGACAGCTGGATCTGCGACGTGTACGGGGCGAAGTTCAGCGCGGTCGGGCTCACGGCGAAGACCGGGGTCCCGGGTGCGCCGGTACCGGCGACCTGGACCGCGCGCTGCGCATTGATCAGCCCGAACCCGTAGAGGTTGTCGCGGCCCGTCGCTCCGAGATCCGTCGCGGTCTGCGTGAGGTCCGCCTCGATCTCCGCCGGCGAGAGCGTCGGAGTCACCACCTTCATCAGCGCGGCGAGTCCCGCGGCGTGCGGGCAGGCCATGGAGGTGCCCTGGTAGAAGACGTAGATCGGGGTGCTGCCCCCCTCGTCGACGAGGGTCGACAGCACGCCGTCGACGTACGAATCCTGGCCCGGGCCGGTCCCCGGGTTCGTGTTCACGGACGTGTCGCCACCCGGCGCGCACAGATCCACCGTCGGGTGGAAGTTCGAGTAGGGCGCTCGCACCGAGTTCTGGTCGACCGCCGCCACGGAGATCACGTTCGCGTATGCGGCGGGATAGGACGGCGAGCTCGAGTTCTCGTTGCCCGCCGCGGCGAAGATCGTCACACCGCGGTTGTGAGCCGCCGTCACCTCGTTCTGGACGGTGGCGCTCGAGCCCGGACCTCCGAGGCTCATGTTGATGATGTCGGCCTGCTGGAGCAGCGTGGGGATCCCGGTATTCGTGAGCCCCGCCGCGTAGCGGATCGCGCGCGCGATGTCCGCATCCGTGCCGCCGCCTTTCCCGAGCACCCGCAGGTGCACGACCTTCACACGGCTCGTGGCGGTCGGGGTCCCGACCGGGACGCTGCCGACGCCCGCGACTCCGGTCGCGTTGTTCGAGACCGCGGCGATCGTCCCAGCCACGTGGGTGCCGTGGAAGCTCGAGGGCACGAAGCCCTCGCCGTCGCCCTCGTCGAGCGCGTTCGCGTCGGGACCGTCGCCGTCGTCCGCGCTCGCGGGGTCGGTGATGAAGTCGTACTCGATGGAAGTGAGGAGGTTCGCGTCGAGATCCGGGTGCGACCGACGCCCCGTGTCGATCACCGCGACCACCACGTCCGGGCCCGGGCCCGTGATGAAGTTGCGCACCTCTCCCCAGGCTTCGGGCAGGCGGATCAGCGGGTAGTGCCACTGCAGGCCGTAGAAATCGTCGTCCGGCACGAACGGGGTCGTCCCGCCGAATGCGCGCCGCACGCGGTTCAGTTCGGCGTACTCGACGCGCGGACTCGCGGCGAGCGAGCGCGCCAGGGCGACCGTCGTCCGTGCGCGCACGGCTTCGTCGGCGATCCCGCCGAGATCCGCGGCGACTTGCAGCACCTCTTCTCCGATCTGCCCGGTGCGCGCGAGCCCGCGCTGCATCAGTTCCTGGCTCAGGTCGGCGCCCGCACGCACCTTCACGAGCACGTCGCCGGCCCGGGCGTTCGACGGAGCCCGTCCATAGAGCACGTCCCCGGTCGCCAGCCCGAATGAGGCGCGTTCCCGCTCGCTCGCGAGCAGCCGGTCGGTCCGCCAGACGAGGGGGGCCGTGCCCGAGCGCGGGAGCGCCTCGATCGTCGCCTGCGAGCCGGCCGGGACCTCGATCGCGATCCTCTCGAGCGGCTGGAGCGCCAGCGTGGCCGGGGCGCCGGACGCGAGACTCGTCGCCGGACCGTCGCCGGCCTCGCTCACGGTGAGCGCGCGGACGCCGCTTTCGCCCGGCCCGCCGGAGGTGATGCGCAGGTCCAACGCCTCGGTGGCCGTCAGTTCGTACCGCGCGGCGACCTCCGAGCCGACGCGCAGCCGGTCGCCGGTGGACAGGGCGCCGACCCACCCCGCTCGCGCGATCGTCGGCGGCGCGGCGACGGCGCGCACGACGAGCTCGTACTCGCCCGCACCCTGCGCGGCCCGCACGACGAGGTCGAACGGCCCGCTCGCCGTGATCGCGGCCTTGCCCTCCGCACCGCCTCGCGCGACGACGCCCATCGCCAGCGGATCGTAGACGCCGAGTTCGACGCGCCGCCCGGCCTGGGCGACGAAACGCAGATCGGCCTCGACGTTCAGGCGTTCGCGCGCGACGAAAGCGAAGCCGTCGAACCCCTCGCCTTCGGCGATGGATCCGCGGATGGTGAACACGCGGCCGGCCACGAGATCGCCGATCCGTTGTGGTTCGTCGACGGCGTCGTTCGGCTCGACTTCAGTGAGCGGAGCGGTCTCCGGCACGAAGCTCAGGGCACCGGACACGGAGCCCGCGGCTCCGATCGGCGTGACATCACCGTCCCCAGTGGTGCAGGCGGACAGGAGGGAAGCCAGGAACGCGGCCGGAACGACGAGTTGGCGCATGGCGATTCGACGGAGCGGAAAACCGGCACGGAACCGGGCTGCGCGTGAGCCTGCGAGACCGTGCCTCGGCGGCGATCCTAGAGTCTCGCGGCGCCATTCCAGCGTCGATTCCGGGCCGGTCGCGGCGCGCCGTCGGTCACGCAGGGAGATCCTGGAACCCCAGGATCCGCCGGGAGTGGCGCACGATCGCCTCCTCGACCTCATCCGCGACGAGGGGCCGCGCGACGTGATCGGCGAGGCGCGTCATCACGTCGGGATCCAGCCCGCACGGCTGGAACGCCCGAAAAGCCCGGAGATCCGTGTGCACGTTCAGCGCGAAGCCATGCCAGGTGACCCAGCGGCGGACCGCCACGCCGATCGAGCAGACCTTCTTGTTCCCGATCCAGACGCCGGTGAAGCCATCTTCACGCCGACCCGCGACGCCGAAGTCGGCGAGGGTCGCGATGACGACCTCCTCGAGGTCCCGCAGCCAGCGGTGGAGATCGCGCCGGCCCTCGTCGAGCAGCACGATCGGATAGCCCACGACCTGCCCCGGACCGTGGTACGTCGCTTCGCCGCCGCGCTCGACCGAGACGATCGGGATCTGCACCGATCCCGCGGCTTCGAGCCCGGCGCCGCGGCCGACCGTGACCACCGGATCGTGTTCGGTGAGGAGGAGCACGTCGCCGATCGTCCCGGCGACGCGCTCGGCGAGCAGCGACTGCTGGAGCGCGTGTGCGTCCGCGTAGCGTGTCCGGCCCAGCCGGCGCACCTCCAGGACGCGCGGCGTGCTCACTTGCGCTGGTAGATGTGCACCGCCATCCCGTGCACGGCCTCCGCGGCCTCCATGAACGCCTCGGGCAGCGTCGGGTGCGCGTGGATCGTGCGGGCGATGTCCTCGCACGTGGCGCCCATCTCGATCGCGAGCGTGGCCTCGGCGATCAGCTCCGTGACCTCGGGGCCGACCATGTGCACCCCGAGCACCTCGTCCGTCTTCGCATCGGCGACGACCTTCACGAAGCCCTCGGTCTCCATGAGGCTCATCGCGCGCCCCGACGCGGCGAACGGGAACATGCCGGTCTTGACGGCGATCCCCTTCTCGCGGGCCTGGTCCTCGGTCAGGCCCACGGAGGCCATCTCGGGCGCGGTGAAGATCACGGCCGGCACGCAGCGCGCGTCGTACTCGTCCTTCCCGCCCGTGATCACGGCCGCGGCGACGAGGCCCTCCTTGCTGGCCTTGTGCGCCAGCATCGGCTGGCAGGCGATGTCTCCGATCGCGTAGATGTTCGGGACCTTCGTGCGCATGTGCTTGTCGACCGCGAGGAACCCCTTCGCGTCGACGGCCAGGCCCACAGACTCGAGGCCGAGGCCCGCGCTGTACGGCTTGCGGCCGACCGTGGAGAGGATCTGGTCGCAGACGACGGTGTCCTCGCCGGCCTTCGTCTTGATCCGGACGTAGCTCTTGCCGCCCTTGTGCTCGTAGCCCTGGGCGAACGTCTCGGTCAGGAGCTCGATCCCGAGCTTCTTGAGCGACTTCTCGATGACCTTGACGCAGTCGCGCTCCTGCCCGGGGAGGGCGCCCGCCGTCGCCTCGAGCACGGTCACCTTGGATCCGAGCTTCCGGAACATCATCCCGAGCTCGAGCCCGATGTACCCGCCCCCGATGACCACCAGGTGCTCGGGGATCTTCTTGGGACGCAGGCCGCCGGTCGACGACCAGACCTTGTCCTCGTCGAACGCGAAGCCCGGGATCTCGATCGGGATCGAGCCCGTCGCGATGACGATGTCGTCGCACTTCAGGGTCTTCGGGCCGTCCTTGGTGGTCACGACGACCGTGGTCTTGTCCTGGATCCGACCCGTGCCCATGACCACGTCGACCTTGTGATTCTTGAGCAGGACGCCGATCCCGCCGGTGAGCTTCCCGACGATGCCGGCCTTCCACTCGACCAGCTTGGCGACGTCCAGGCGGACGTCCTTGGCCGTGATCCCCATCGCGGCCATGTCACCCAGGCGATGGAGCAGGCTGCCCGCGGCGATCATCGCCTTGGACGGGATGCAGCCGACGTTGAGGCAGGTCCCGCCGAGGAACTCCTTCTCGACGACGGTGACCTTGGCGCCGAGTTGCGCCAGGCGGATGGCGCAGACGTAGCCGGCGGGACCGGCACCGAGGACGACGACGTTGCGGGGCATGACGAGTGGGTTCTGGGGGTTTTCCGAGGCGCGGGAAAGCGGGGGATTCTAGCGGCCACGGCGCGCTCCCGCCTCCAAACGGCGACTTGGACTCGCTAGTGTCGCGACGCCGCGGACCGTTCCCCGCGGCGATGCGTCCTCATACGGGCTGCGCCTGCCTGCGCGCCCCTGGTCCTGAACATGAAGCACGACTCCCCGTCCGGAGATCGCCTGCGCGTGAAGTGGCTCTTTCGAGCGGGCATTTTGAGCATTCCCGTGCTCGCGACCGGCGCGCACGCTCGAATCCCGCGGGCTCCGGAAGGAACCGTCCGGGCCTCCGCGGGGACGATGCACGCCGCCGCGCACGTCTCGATCCCCACCTGGCAGGTCGTCGGGACCGGTCCGGCCAGCCCCGGCGGCGTCTTCTGCACGCAGATCCTGGTGTCGCCCGCGGGCGTCCCCCACCTCGCCTACCAGGACTTCACCGCGCCCTCGCATCGACTCGGCGTGCGCCGGTTCGCCGAGGGAGCCTGGACGCCACTGACGACCCTGGGCTCAGGCAGCGCCGGGGACGCCTGGTACAACCGCCTGGCGCTCCAGAGCGACGGCACGCTGCTCGTCGCCACGCGCGACTACGGCGTGGCGGGCGCGCTGAGCGTCCGGCGCTGCCGCCGACCCGGAGCGCCGTGGGAGGCCGTGAGCGGCGGTCCCGCCAGCATCGGGGAGGCGCACTACACCGACATCGCCGTCGGGCCGGACGACCGCATCTACGCGACCTTCCAGGACCGCAGCTCCGCGCCGCAGGACCGTACCGCCGTGATCGAGTCGAGCGGCGGTCCCTGGCGCACGCTCACCGGACCGGGATTGGGCGGCGGCTACTGCGCCTACCAGTCCCTCGCCCTGCGCCCGGACGGCACCCTGCTCGTGGGGTACACCGATGGCGCTCTCGCGGGGCGTGCCTCCGTGTCCGCCTGGTCGGAGTCGACCGGCGCATGGGAGTCGCTGGGCGTGCCCGGCTTCACTCCGGACGTGCCCAACAACCTGATCCTGCGGGTCGCGCCCGACGGCACGGCCTACGTGGCGTACTACGTCTGGAACCAGAGCATCGTCGTCCGTGCCTTCAATGGTGTCGGCTGGCCTACCGTCGGTCCCGGCGTCGACGGCCCGGACGTCCCGACCGTCGAGACCGAGGGCTGGCGGCAGTGGCTCGGCCTGGAGATCGACGCCGCCGGCCGCCCCGTCGTCGCCTACCAGGCCGCCAACCTCGGCCGGCGGGCCGTCGTGAAGCGTTGGGATCCCCTCCTCGGCGCGTGGAGCCTGCTCGGCGAGCCCGGGTTCACCCCGGGCGCGGCGGACTACCTGTCCCTGGACCTCGCGCCCGACGGCACCCCGTACGTGGCCTTCAAGGATGGCACGACGGGGCGAGCCCTGGTGATGTCCCTGCGCTGACCTCCGGGCCGTCCAACCGGGGAAGCCATCGGGTAGTCTTCCCGACCCCCATGACGACCCAGTCGCCCATTCGGACCCATTGCCCGACGTGCGGCGCGAAGCTGCACCGGACGGACCTGTCCCTGTGCGCGTACTGCGCGACCCCGCTCTCGATCGCGGACGCGCCGGGCCGCGTCGACGACGAGACGATCCAGCGCCTGAAGCGTCTGCGCGAGCACAAGAGCTTCGCGGCGGCGATGGAGTTCACGCCGCTCGATCGCGAGGCCGAGGTCGTGCGCGGCCGGCGGCTGACGCTCGGGACGCTCGTCCTGCTGGTGGCCGTGGCGCCGGCCCTGGCTCTGGCCTGGACACTCACCCGCGGCGGGATGTGGATCCCGTGGGCGGTCGCGGCGGCGGTTCCGGCCCTCGTCGGGATCGGGATCCTGGCCTCGCGCAGCGGCCTCCGAACTCGCGCCGAGACCCGGCCGATGATGCGCCGCCCGGCGCTGGTCGTCGTCCGACGCAGCGAGACCGACTCCGAAGTGGGCGGCACGAACTACTACTTCACCCTGCGTTTCGACGACGGTTCCGAGGGCGAGTTCCTCTGGCCCGGCCAGGGCACGTCCTACGAGCCGCTCTCGAACGGCTATGCGGGCATCGCCTACACGCGCGGAGCCAAGCTGGTCGACTTCCGGCGACTCACCTAGCGTCGGCCAGCCCGCGCAGCTCGGGCCAGGCCCGATGCGCGGCCAGGAACACGAGGCCGGCCGCGATCGGGATGCGCGCCAGGTACACGGGAGAGAACCCGGCCCAGGTCTCGAGCGCGAGTTCGGATGCCGCGCAAGCGAGGACGATCCACAAGCCGAATCGCTGCCGCAGGAACGCCAGGAACGCGAGCGCGACGGCCCCCACGAAGGTCAGCGCGATCATCGTCGCGATCAGCTTCTGAGTCAGGCCGGGGTAAACGGCCAGGAGCTCGTTCCGGTCGACGACCGCCTTCGTGATCCCGAGGCCCGAAGCCAGCAACAGGAGGGCCGCCACGAGCCGCAGCGGAAGCAGACGCGTCGGTCGTAGAGCGGCGACCTCCATGGATCGATGCTCCACGACCGAGCCGGTCCCTGCAAGCCAGCAGATCGTGTTCGACTGCGGATTCGTCGGTACTCTGGAGCCCATGAAGTCCTCGACCCGCCTCGTCGTCCTCGCGCCCTTGGCGCTCTCCGCTCTGGCCGTCCCCGCCTTCCTCAGCCCGCCCCGCGTCGCACCCCAGGCGGCGGTTCCCGAGGCCAAGGAGGGCCCCCTCGAAGAGGCGATGCAGGCGCTTCAGGCCGGGGTGAAGGGCCTCGACAAGGCTCTCGAGAAGAAGGAAGTCGACAAGGCCCTCGGGCTCGTCGTGGGCATGCAGAAGGCGGCCCACGAGGCCAAGCTCGGCACGCCCGAGAAGGCCGGCGAGATCACGGACGAGAAGGAGAAGGCCAAGTTCCTGACCGGCTACCGGCTCAAGCTGATCGAGCTCGAGCGCGGGCTCCTGGACGTCGAGGTGGCGCTGGTCGAGGGCAAGGTCGACGAGGCCAAGAAGGCCCTCGAGGCGAAGGTCAAGCCGGTCAAGAAGGCCGGGCACGACGTCTACAAGGACGGGAAGTAGTCCCCGAGCACGGCGCCGAGTTCCCGGCCCACGGCAACTGCGGAACGCGGGGCGGGCCGGACTCCGGCCCGCTGCTACGTCGCGGTACAGCCCTCGCGCGCAGCACCGATCGGGAACGGCAGCTGCACGCGCTCGTCCTGCATGCGCGCGCTCTCGAGCAGGAGCTGCACGACGTTCATGCGGACGTCGTCGGCGCGGCCCAGGCGCTTGCCCTCCTCGAACTGGTAGGTCGAGCCGGGCGCCGCGAACATGCGGTTGAAGATCTGCTGGACCTGGTCGCGCAGCGCCGCGTGCAGGTCCGAGGTCGCGACCAGATTCGCGGCCAGGAGCCAGGCGCCCAGAGGCTGGCCATTCTGCCGCGCGTCAGCGAGCGCTTCGGCCAGATCGTGCGCGTCGAGCGCGCCACGCTCGATCAGCATCTCGCCCAACCGGCACCCCGGGGGCGGCCGGTCGCTCTGCGCGTAGACGATGCGGCCATCCTCGAGCTGGAAGAGGAAGCGCTCGCGGGCCGTCGTGACCCACAGCAGTCCCGACTTGGCGAGGTTCGAGAGCATCCCGATGATCTCGACCACCAGGATCGAGCGCCCGTCGCCGAAGAGGCTCGCGTCCTGGGGGCTGACGGGTTTCGCGGAGAACGACGACTTCGCCGCATGCGCGTTCGGCCCCGAAGCACGGGGTGCGTCGGACAGGAAATCCAGCGCACCGTCGAGCTGGTTGCGGAAGCCCGTCTGCGTGAGGATCTCGGGGAGCGGGGCTTCCGGTTCGTGCGATCCAAGCGTCATGGCGGGTCCTCGACGCCCTATCGAGCGCGGGCCGCCTCCTGCTGGAAGCGATTTCGGATCTCGCGGCCTCCGTGCTCCGGATCCGCACCCCGATCAGAGCGGGAAAGCGCCGTCTCCGGGCGTGGCGTGCCCCAGCCGCTCGGCGACCGCGATGAAGCGGTTGTACTGCCGCCGCAGGTGCAGGGGCACATCGGCGTAGACGTCCTCGACGAGCGTCTTGAGGGCCATCTTCGGCGCGGCTTCCTGGACGTGGATCTCGGTGTCGATCTCGGCGGTCAGTTCGCCCTCGACGCGCGCGCGCTCGTTCTTCTCGATGGCGCCCTGCGACAAGAGGAGCGCCTCGAAGCGGTCGAGCGGGTCCTTCGCGGCCCAGGCGGCGACCTCGGCGTCGTCGCGGTACTTCGTCGGGTCATCGGAGCTCGAGTGACCGAGCATGCGGTAGGTCTTGAGCACGATCAGCGAAGGCTGCCCGCCGAGCGCCAACGCGTGCGCCTCGCGCGCGGCCGCGAGCGTGGCGAGCACGTCGTTGCCGTCGACCTCGCGACCGGGCATGCCGTAGGCAACGGCCTTGTCGGCGAAGCTCTTCGCCGCGGTCTGCTTGGCCGAGCAGACGGAGATCGCCCAGCCGTTGTCGACGCAGACGAAGTAGCAGGGCACCTTCCACACCGCGGCCAGGTTCATGCCGCTGTGGAAACCGTTCGAGCTGGTCGCGCCGTCGCCGAAGTAGATCGCGTGCACCTCGTCGACCCCGCGCTGCTTGGCCGCGAAAGCCGCGCCGACGCCGTGCGGGATCTGCGTGCCGATGACCGACGACCAGCTGGGGTAGTTCGACCCCTTGTGCTGGAAGTGGTTGCACATCTGGCGCCCCTTCGCCGTGTCGTTGCTGTTGCAGTACATCTGCGCGATGTACTCCGACAGGGGCAGCCCGCGCATGACCGCGGCGCCGCCCTCGCGCAAGCCCGACCACAGCCAGTCGTGCGGCCGCAGCGCGTACGCCGAGCCGATCAGCGCGGCCTCGAGTCCCTTCGCCGTGCCCACGAAACCGACGCGCCCCGCGCGCTGCAACTTGAGCATGCGCTCGTCGAGAACGCGCACGCGCAGCATGTGGCGGAAGAGCGCGAGGGACTCCTCGCGCTGGAATTCCCCTCGAGCAGGGACCTGCGCCGAACGCGAGTCCCCTTGGGCGTCGGCCTTGCGTGCGGTGGAACTCAAGGGTGCCGTTTCCGTGTCATGGCGTTCAGCGGCCGGGGACGGGCGTCCCCGCGAGCAGGCCCGCGACGCCCAGGTCCTCGTCGAGATCGGGCCAGTGGATGCCGAGGCCGCGACCGAGGAGCTCGAAGTTCAGCAGGTGCTTGCGCGACGCGACGCGAAGGCGCGGGAACCAAGCCAGGGGCACCGAGATCGTCCGGCCATCGACGAGGTCGACGACGAGCTGGTCGCGGGTCGCGCGCACCCCCTTGGCTCGCGCCGGAAGACTCCTAGCCGCCGAAGTACGCGTCCCACGCTTGGTGGAAGAGCGAGCGGTTCTCGCGGACGAGCTTCTCGATCGTGCGGATTTCATGGGGCTTGAAGGCGGTTCTGGAGGCCAGCCTGACCGGGTCGAGCCAGTACTTGGCGAGCTTGGAGCCGTTCTGGACGTGGATGTGAGGTGGCTCGAGACCTTCGTTGCTGAAGAAGAAGAATCGATGGGGTCCGACTCGAAGGACGGTGGGCATCTCGGGGTGCCGAGTTCGTCCGCGGTCAGAGCGCCAGCAGTCCGGGGTTTTCGAGCAGGCGCTTCATGTACACCAGGAAGCGCGCGCCGTCGGCGCCGTCGGCCAGGCGGTGGTCCACCGAGCACGACAGGTTCATGTACTGGCGCACCTCGATCTTGTCGCCCTGCGGCGTCTCGACGACACCCGGGCGCTTCATCAGGCGGTGCACGCCCAGGATCGCGACGTCGGGGAAGTTGATGATCGGCGTCGCCAGGATGCCGCCGATGTTGCCGGCGTTCGTGATCGAGAACGTCGAGCCCTTGAGGTCGTCGGGCTTCACCTTGCCCTGTTTCGTGCGCTCGGCGAGCTCGTTGAGCTCCGTCGCGATCTGGAGGATCCCCTTCGAGCCGACGTCCTTGACGACGGGCACGATGAGGCCGTTGTCGGTGTCCATAGCGATGCCGAGGTTCACGTACCCGTAGCGCACGATCTCCTGGCTGGCTTCGTCCAGGTGCGCGTTCAGCATCGGGAACTTCGCCAGCGCGAGCGCGGTCGCCTTCATGATGAAGGGCATGTAGGTGACCTTGACGCCCTGCTCCTGCCCGAGCGCCTTGGCGGTCTCGCGCAGGGAGACGAGCTCGGTCACGTCGAGTTCCTCGACGACCGTGAAGTGCGGCGCGGTGTACTTCGACCGCACCATCGCCTCGCTGATCTTGCGACGCACGCCGCGGAACGGGATGCGCGTTTCGCGCTCGCCCGCCGGGATCGCGACCGCGGGAGCGGCCGGACGAGCCGGAGCGGCAGACGTCGGGGCGGCTTGCGCGGGCGCGGCGGCCCCCGACTGCGCGAACGCCTCGACGTCGGCGCGACGGACGATGCCGCCCCGGCCGCTGGCCGGAACGCGCGCGAGATCGATACCGAGGTCGCGCGCGACGCGACGCGCGCTCGGGACGGCGAGGACCTTGCTGTCGGCGGCCGACACGCGGGCCGGAGCGCTGGCCGCGCCGACGAGCGCGGGCTGTGCGACGGGGGCGGCGGCGCGCGCCGGCGCGGCGGCAGCGTGAGCCGGTGCGGCGGGCGCCGCGACGGCGCCGGCGATCGCGAGCGTGAAGATGACCTTGCCCACGGGCACCGTCTCGCCTTCCTTCGCGAGCAGCGCGGTGATCGTGCCCGCCGCGGGCGAGGGCACTTCGACCGTCGCCTTGTCCGTCATGACCTCCACGACGGCCTGGTGCTCCTTCACGGATTCGCCGGCCTTCACGAGCCACTTGACGATCTCGCCCTCGGCGATGCCCTCGCCGATGTCGGGCAGCTTGAACTCGAGCGTCTTGCCCGAGGCGGCGACCGGCGCAGGCGCCGACGCGTGCTTGGCAGCGGCGGCGGGAGCCGGGACCGTCGCGCCCTCCTTGGCCTTGAGCGCGGTGATCGTCCCGCCCGCGGGCGACGGGATCTCCACGGTGGCCTTGTCCGTCATGACCTCGACGACCGGCTGGTGTTCCTTCACCACGTCGCCGACCTTGACGAGCCACTTCACGATCTCGCCTTCGGCGATGCCTTCCCCGATGTCGGGCAGCTTGAATTCCAGCGCGGCCATGTGCGGTGATCCTTGGGAGTCTCGGGCGAGTTGTTTCAGTAGCTCCAGACGTGCTCGATCGCGTCGAGGACGCGCCGATCGTCGGGCATGTAGTGGTGTTCGAGCGTGTTCGGGAACGGCGTGTCGAAGCCCGTCACGCGCGCGATCGGCGCTTCCATGTACTCGATCGCGTTCTCGGCGATGATCGCGCTGATCTCGCCGCCGAAGCCGCAGAAGCGCGGCGCCTCGTGGACGACGACGACGCGGCCGGTCTGCTTCGCGGCCTCGATCACGCCCTCCTCGTCGAGCGGGAGCAGCGTGCGCAGGTCGACGACGAGGCACTCGATGCCCTTCTCGGCGGCCTGCTCGGCCGCCTTCATGCACACCGGCACCATCGCGCCGTAGCAGAAGACCGTCACGTTCTTGCCCTCGCGCGCCGTGCGCAGCGTGGAGAGGTCGACCTTGTACTTGCCCTCGGGCACCTCGCCCTTGAGCGTGCGGTACAGCGCCTTCGGCTCGAGGAAGAGCACCGGATCGGGGTCGTCGATCGACGCGAGCAGCAGGCCCTTCGCGTCGTAGGGCGTGCTCGGGATCACGACCTTGAGGCCCGGCGTGTGGCAGAAGTACGCCTCGCCCGACTGCGAGTGGTACAGCCCGCCGCGGATGCCGCCGCCGTACGGCGTGCGGATCACCATCGGCGCCGTGTATTGGCCGCCCGAGCGGTAGCGCAGCTTCGCGGCCTCGCTGACGATCTGGTCGAACGCCGGGAAGATGAAGTCCTGGAACTGGATCTCGCACACCGGCTTGAGGCCGTTCGCGGCCATGCCGATCGCGGCGCCGACGATGCCGTCCTCGCTGAGCGGCGTGTCGAAGCAGCGGCTCTCGCCGAACTCCTTCGTCAGGCCTTCCGTCGCGAGGAACACGCCGCCCTTCGGGCCGACGTCCTCGCCGAAGACGAGGACCGTCGGGTCCGTGCGCATCGCGACTTTGAGGCCGTCGTTCACGGCTTGGATCAGGGTCAGGTTCGCCATCGTGGGGACTCGCGGACTTCTCGGGGGACCAAGTCGTGGATCAGAGCGGGAACGCGCCGTCGCCGGCCGACGCGTCGCCCTTGCGGTGCGCGAGGTCGAACGCGGCCTGGCCTTGCCGGCGGATGTGCTGCGGGACGTCGCGGTACACGTCGCTGAAGATCGTCTCGATGCCCGGGCGCGGCGTCGCTTCGGCGACCTTCGCGGCGGCGTCGATCTCGGCGAACGAGTCGGCGGCGATCTTCGCGCCGAGCGCGGGATCCCAGAGCTTCTTCTTGGCGAGGAAGCGCTCGAAGTTCGCGACGGGGTCCTTCTTCTCCCACTTGGCGAGCTCTTCCTTCGGCACGTAGCGCGTCGGGTCGTCGCTGGTGGAGTGGCCGCCCATCCGGAACGTGTACGCCTCGACAAGCGTCGGACCGCCGCCCTTGCGCGCGCGTTCGACC
The DNA here is from genome assembly GCA_026692665.1 of Planctomycetota bacterium. Taxonomy (GTDB): domain Bacteria; phylum Planctomycetota; class UBA1135; order UBA1135; genus JAEUHZ01. The sequence continues at coordinate 9,637 of JAPLOF010000010.1, read as the reverse complement.
GCTTCGCTGACGACGCGGCGCACCGCGAGCACGTCGTTGCCGTCGACCTTGATGCCGGGCATGCCGTACGCACTGGCCTTGATCGCGTAGCTTTCACTGGCCGTCTGCTGCGAGCTCGGGCAGCTGATCGCCCACTGGTTGTTCTGGCAGAGGAAGACGACCGGCGACTTCCACACCGCGGCAAAGTTCAGGCCCGAGTGGAAGCCGAGGCTCGAGGTCCCGCCGTCGCCGAAGCTGGACAACACGACGTGCGGCTCCTTCCGGAGCTGCATCGCGTACGCCGCGCCGACCGCCTGGATGATGTGCGTGCCGATCGGCGAGCTGATCGAGAAGAACTGGATCGGCGTCCGGAACGAGAAGTGCACCGGCATCTGACGGCCCTTGGCGGAGTCCGCCGCGTTGCCGTACATGTTGTGCATCATGTCCACGGGCGAAACGCCGTGGTACAGCGCCATCCCGAAGTCGCGGTAGCTCGGGAAGATCCAGTCCGTCTTCTTCAGCGCGGCGGCCGCGCCGATCTGCGTCGCCTCGACGCCACGGTTCGGGATCGAGAAGCCGATGCGTCCCGCGCGCTGCAGCTTGAGCGCGACGTCGTCGAAGGCGCGCACTCGCATCATCGTGCGGTAGCAGTGCAGCAACTCCTCGTTCGACATCTTCGGGTCGTAGCCGTTGATTCCGCCGTCCGGCTCGATCACCGAGAGCATCTCTTGCACGGTCATCGTGTCTCCTCGCTCCGCCTCGCCCGCCGTTCGCGCACGAGCCGGGCCGCGAAGAACTCGCCGGCCTTGTAGCTCGAACGCACCAGCGGCCCGGAGGCCACGTACTGGAATCCCATCGCGCGCCCGAGGCGCTCGAGTTCGTCGAATCGCTCCGGCGTCACGTACTCGCGGACGGGAGCATGGTTCTTGGTCGGCCGCAGGTACTGGCCCAGCGTCAGGAAGTCGACGCCCGCGGCGCGCAAACGCGTCAGCGCGTCGACCACCTCGTCGTGCGTCTCGCCCAGGCCCAGCATGAGCGAAGACTTCGTGAACACGTCCGGGTCGTGCTGCTTGGCTCCGGCCAGCGTCTCGAGCGAGCGCGCGAACGAGCAGCGCGGGTCCCGGATCTTGCGCTGGAGCCGGTCGACGACCTCGACGTTGTGCGCCAGGACGTCCGGCCGCGCCGCCATCAAGGTCGCGAGGTCCGTGCCGCGGTAGTCCGGGATCAGGGTCTCGACCACCGTCCGGGGAGCCCTGGCCCGGATGGAGCGGATGCACTCCGCGTAGTGTCCCGAGCCGCCGTCGGGCAGATCGTCCCGGTCGACGCTCGTGATCACGACGTAGCCCAGGTTCATCGCCGCCACGGCGGTGCCCACGTGCTCGGGCTCGGCGGGGTCCGGCGGGGCCGCGCGATCGACGGTCTTGACCGCACAGAAGCGGCAGCGGCGGGTGCACTCGTCCCCGAGGACCATCAGGGTCATCGTGGCGTGGTCGCCCTTCCAGCACTCCCCGATGTTCGGGCAGCGCGCCTCCTGGCAGACCGTGTGGAGCCCGAGCTCCTGCGTCAGGGTCTTGAGGCGGGCGTAGCCCTCACCGCCCGGGAGCGGGACCTTCAGCCACGAAGGTTTCGGAGTGGAGCCGTCCTTCCGCCGCGACGCGGGGGAGCCGGAGGCCTCCGGGAGGCGGGCGGCACGGGGCTCGAGAGGGGGTGTTTCGGGGTCCATGCCGGGTGGGGACAAGGCCCGTCAGGATAGCGCGCAGTCGGGGATCCGTCGCGGGAAGGATGGTCGTCCGGGGCGGGGAACTGCGCCGTCATCCGGACCTCGGGAGCGAGGCTTCCCGAGCGGGGTCTGCGCGAGGCCCCCCGGCTCCAGAGGCCCGCAGGAGGCCGGGATGCACACCGGGCCGGCGCTGCATTCGCGCCGGCCCGGCTCCCCAATCACCGAGTCACACTCCTCGGTCCCCCACCGAGATCCTGGGTCAGTTCAGGAACGGTTCCACGGCCTTCTTGAGTTGCGGCGTCCGCATCTTGCCGATGGCGCGCACCTGGATCTGGCGGACGCGCTCCAGGCTGACGCCCAGCTTCGCGGCCACCTCGGCCAGCGTGTGCTCGCGCTCGCCCATCAGGCCGAAGCGCATCGCCACGATGTAGCGCTCGCGCTCGCTGAGCCGGTCCAGCGCCGACTTGACGCCCGACTCGAGCGACGTGTCCTCGAACTCCGGACGGTACGGGTCGTGTTCCCCGCGGGTGAGGATGTCCCGCAGGCCCCCCGAGTCGGCGTCGTCGGACATCGGCGCATCGATCGAGCGCGTCGACCGGGCGGCGCCCAGTGCGTGCTCCACCAGGTTCGGCTCGAGGCCCGAAGCCTCCGCGATCGACTCCACGCTGGCGTTCGGATCGCGCAGCTTCTCGATGGCGATGTTGACGTGCCGGAGTGCCTTCTGGAGGTACACGGGAACCCGGACCGTGCTGCTGAAGTTGTACAGATAGCTGCGGAACGCCTGGTTCAGCCAGTGGACCGCGTAGGTGCGGAACAGGAGGCCGCGCTTCCAGTCGAAGCCGTCCACCGCGCGGAACAGCGCGGCCGAGCCCTCCTGGATCAGGTCGAGGCGCCCCGCGCTCGTGTGCGCGTACCGCTCGACGTTGATCAGGGCGAGGTACAGGTTGCGCTCGACCATCTCGGTCCGGAGCGCGTGCAACTCCGCCCAGCGCCGGCAGACGCGCGGGGGCAGGGTGCAGTGGACCTGGCGGTCGCCGACGTAGGCCGACGGGTTGCCGGACACGCCGCCCTCGAGGTCGGCGGGCGTCAGCCCGGCTTCCCGCAGGGCCCGATTCAGGCGGGCGCGGGCGAACTCGATGCGGCGCGCCAGCCGCGACTCGTTCTCGCGGTCGAGGATCGTGATCGCGTCGATCTCCGTGCGGAGTTGGCTCTCGATCGAGAACCGGGCCCCATCGCGGGAAACGCGGCTCACGACGGCGTCTTTGTGCCAGGTCGCCGGATCCGTGATCTCGAGCTGGACGTTTTTCGCGTCGTACTCGACGGCCAGCTTTTCGATCTCGGCGTCGAACGTCTCCGGATGCGCCGCGAGGCGGTCGAGGACGGCGTCGAGTTCAGCGTGCTTCGTGACGAGACCCACCATGGATGAACCCTCCTGCTCGGAGCGCCGCACGGCCTCTTGGCGAGGAGCGCGGCGTCGCGTGCTGGGAACCACGATCGAATCGGAACCCTGGTCGGAGACGACATGCGGGCGGGAGAGACCGCACCAAGGTTGTCCACCCTCGAGAACGCGCGTCGCCCTGCCACGGACGGACACGCTCTTGCGCTGTTGACTACGCGCGGAACGGGGGGCAGCGACCTTGGGCCGCCCCTTTTTCTTTGCTCGGAGCAAAGGCTGCGTTGCGTTGCGTCGCTTCATGACGATCACCACCCTGCAACGTCCGCACCATGCGGACTACCGCAGAGGGCGTACGCAGGGCAAAGCTCGGAAGATGCTGGAACGGGCGTACTTCGAGCCTTGAAACGCCTCCGTAACGGAAGCTACGGAACCTGCGTCGGAGGGCGCGGCGCTGTCATTACGACACTCGCTGTCCAGGAATCGCCAACGCGAGAGCGCTCGCGCGCAGTGGGTTTCCGAGCGGGAACCGGCAGCAGGCCTCGGCGTGTGAGCGCGCGCTCACGCGCCCGCTCGTCAACGGACCCCAGCCCACGTCCGCGTGCGCCGCGATCGAGAACTCGGGGCTCTCGTGGACCGCAGGACCGAACACCGGATCGAGAGGACGCCGCAGCGTCGCATCCGTGCACAGGACCGGGTAGGTCGGTTACCGGGTAGTTCGGTATCCGCGCGGATCGTGCGGCCCGGATGCGTCGATGCGAGCCGACGCCTCCGGCCGAGAGCCCCGAGGCCGCGGACGGAGCGTCTACGCCTTGACGCCTTCGCGGTAGCTCTTCTGCGTCTCGCGCGGGATGTAGGGCTGCAGGTGGTCCAGTTGAGCCGCGTCGCGGACGAGGCTGCGCGCGATCACGATCCGCTGGATCTGGTTCGTGCCTTCGTAGATCTGCAGGATCTTCGCGTCGCGGAAGCACTTCGCGATCGGGTAGTCCTCCATGAAGCCGTAGCCCCCGAAGACCTGCACGGCGTCGGTGGCGACTTCCATGGCCACGTCGGTCGCGAAGCACTTGGCCATCGCCGCCATCTTGCCCACGTCGGGCGCGGCCGCGTCGGACGTCGCGGCGGAGGCGTAGACCAGCCAGCGCGCGGCCTCCGTCTTCATCGCCATGTCCGCCAGCATCTTCTGGACCATCTGGTGGTTGCTGATGGGCACGCCGAACTGCTGTCGGCGCTGCGCATAGACGTTGGCCAGGTCCAGAGCGCCCTGCGCCGCGCCGACCGCCTGGGCGGCCACGCCCGGGCGCGCGAGGTCGAGGGTCATCATCGCGTGCTTGAAGCCCATTCCCGGGCGCTCGCCGATCAGGTTGGACTTCGGCACGCGGACGTTGTCGAAGTGCGTCTCGACGACGGGCACCGTGCGGATGCCCATCTTGTCCTCGACCTTCTTGATCGTGAACCCGGGCGTGCCCTTCTCGACGACGATGGCGCTGATCCGACGCGACTTGCTGGTCGGGTCGGTCACGCAGAACACGGAGTAGATGTCGGCGACGCCGCCGTTGGTCGTCCACTTCTTCTCGCCGCAGATGACGTAGTGATCGCCGTCCTCGACGGCCGTGACCGCCAGGCCGCCCGCGTCGGAACCGGCGAACTTCTCGGACAGGCAGAAGGCGACGAACTTCTCGCCGCGCGCGATCTGGGGCAGCCAGCGCTGCTTCTGCGCCTCGGTCCCGCCGACCAGGATCGGGAAGGAGCCCAGCGCGTTGACCGCGAACGCCACGCCGAAACCGGAGTCGGCCTTGGCCAGTTCCTCCGTCACGCGCGCCAGCGCCAGGATCCCCGCGCCGAGGCCGCCGTACTCGACCGGGATGAACGTCCGGAAGAGCCCCGCCTGCGCGACCGCGCGCGCCGCCTCGTAGTTGTACTCCTGCGCCTTGTCGTGCTTCGCCGCGCCGGGGCGGACGATCGTGTCGGCGATGTGGCGGGCCTTGGCGGCGAGTTCTTCGCCGAGCTGCGTGAAAACGATGTTCTGGGGCATGGTTCGGGGGGTGGCGCGAAGTGGTGCGCGCAGTCCCGGAGTCTATCGAGGTCCAGCGCCCGGCGCGCGGCGGAGCCGCAGGAGTTGCCGGGGCGACGCCGGGCCGAAGCTCGAGCCGTCGAAATCACCCCAGCGCGCCTCCACCGCGAGCCCCGCGGACGCGACACGGTCCTCGAGCTCGGCGGGCTCGTACAGGCGCACTTCCTCGTACCAGGCACGGAGGCGCTTCGCGCCGCGCCACAGCTCGACCTCCTTGCGCACGGATCGGCCGGGCAGGCTGCGCCGCTCGACGAGCACGGCTCCGTCGGCTTCCCGGCGTGATTCCGGCACCAGCCCGGCGCGCACGAACTCCGGGTTCATGACGTCCAGGAAGGCCGCCCCGCCCGGCGCCAGGACCCGCGCGATGCCGGCGAGTAGCTGTGCATCGCCCGCGTCGCCGAAGTATCCGAAGGACGAGAACAGGCTGACCACGCCGTCGAACGTCGCGTCGCGGAAGGGGGCGCGGCGCGCGTCGCCGCGCACGGTGTGACCCGCCACGTGCGTTCCCTCGGGGTGGGTCACCAGGCGCGCCAGCAGGTCCGCCGAGTAGTCGAGGCCCGCGACCTCGAGCCCGAGCTCTTCGAGGGCGATCAGGTGCCTCCCCCAACCGCAGCACAGGTCGAGCACGCGACCGCGCAGACCGACCGAAACCAGGAAGCGCGCCTCGGCGCGCGCGGAGTCGAGGTCCCGGTGCGGGTAGAGGTCGACGTACCCCGACGCGAAGGCCTCGGACCACCAGGGAGCGGCCGTCATCCCGCACCGCCCGTGCTCATGCGCTGCACGCCAACTCTCACGCTTCAGCCACCGGCCGGTCCGGTGTTCACGGCGACCTGACGTCCGACCGAGAGTTCGATCGCCAGGTCGCGCGCGCCGGCCTGCACGGGCAAGCGCACGCGGGCGACCCCGGGTTCCTCGGTCGCCGGGTTGCCGTCCGGATCGAAGCGCGCGACGAGCTCCATCTCCGCGCGGGTGCCCCGCGTGGCCCCCGCCCACGCATCCCGGTCGTCGAGGACGAAGTACAACCGCAATCCGTCCGGTCCAGACCGCCAGGCCGGATCGCCGAGATCCCAGGATCGGGCCATCACCGGCGCTTCCTCGCCCCGCGGCACGATCGCGATCGTCGCCGAGCCCGAACCGAGGAGCGCCGCCTCGCCGCGCAGCACGAGCTCGCCGCCGTAGGCCGCGCCGTCGGAGGGCACTTCCGCCGTGCGTTGCGGGGAAACGGGCCGGTCCGCGGGAGAGCACGCCGCGAGGAGGAGCACGGAGAGCGATGCGGCGTACGAAACCGGGGGCATGGGTGCGCGGAGTGTAGCCGCAAGCGGCGCCGGCGTGGATTCGCGCCGCGCTGGCGATTCCGCCGCGGGCCGCGCGCGTCCATGATGTCGGGGCTCCATGAACCCCCACGATTCCGGCTTCGGGCTCGTCGATCGCCTCGCCAAGGAGGCGCGCGAGACGCGCGACCTCGCCCCGTACGCCGAGCACGCGGCGAACTCGCGCGGACGTCGCTTTCCCGAGGTCGACGACGAGTTCCGGACGTGCTTCGAGCGCGACCGCGACCGCATCGTCCACAGCACCGCGTTCCGGCGTCTCATGTACAAGACGCAGGTCTTCCTGAACCGGGAAGGCGACCACAACCGCACACGGCTGTCGCACAGTCTGGAGGTCGGGCAGGTCGCGCGGTCCCTGAGCGACGCCCTGGCGTTGAACGGCACGCTGGTCGAGACGCTCGCACTGGCCCACGACCTGGGACACCCGCCGTTCGGCCACCGCGGCGAGGTCGCGCTGGACGAGTTGATGCACGGACACGGCGGTTTCCGGCACAACGCGCAGGTCCTGCGCGTCGTGGACCAGTTGGAACGACGCAGCCCGGAGCACCCCGGCCTGAACCTGACGCGCGAGGTGCGCGAGTCGCTCCTGAAGCACGAGAGCCGCGAGGACTGGCCGGCGGAGTTCGCGCCGCGTCCGCGGCACCCGTGCCTCGAGGCGCAGGTCGTCGACCTCGCCGATTCGACCGCGTACGACATGCACGACCTCGAGGACGGGATCCTGGCCGGCATGTTCCCCGAGGAGGCCGTGTTCGAGGGCTCCGAGCTGTGGCGCCGCGCGACGCGCGAGGTCGAGGCGCGGCACCCGGGATTCCTGCGCGCGAGCGACGACCGCAAGCTGCGCGTGAAGCGCGTCGCGAATCAGTTGCTCGGCACGACGATCCGCGATCTCGCCAGCGCGACCCGCGCGCGGCTCGTCGAGGCCGCACCCCGGTCGCCCGACGAGGTGCGCGCCCACCCGCGGATGCTCGTGGCGCACGGGCCGGAGATCGGGCCGCACGTGGCGGAGCTGCAGGCGTTCCTCTACGCGCGCTTCTACCGCCACCCCCACTTGCTGGAGCTGTCCGAGTACGCGCGCCGGGTGCTCGCGCGTCTCTTCGAGGCCTACCGCGACGATCCGGCGCAGATGTCGCCCTGGTACCAGACCTGGGCGCGAGAGGTCGGGCTCGAGCGCGCGGTCTGCGACTATCTGGCCGGGATGACCGACCGCTTCGCGGAGCAGGAGTTCGCGCGGCTCGGCGGACGGTGAGGTTCGGGCCCGGGCCCCACCTCCCCGGCGGCTAGTGCGCCTGCAGCCAGACGATCCAGAAGAGGAAGCCCAGGAACAGCGCCGTGATCACGATGCGCACGGGCATCGAGACGCCGGACGCCTTCGCATCCTTCAGGCCGGAGTACAGCGGTTCGACTTCGTCGGGCTTCGCCATCGCGTCCCAGGATCGCCGGGGAGCGGGCGCGTGGCAAGCACGTGGGAACACGCCCGGCCGGAAACGACCGGAGGGCGTCGTCTAGAAGGACCAGGTCAGGCCCACGCCCAGCCCAGGGCCATCCGGCGCCGGCACGAGCGACATGCGCACCCGGCTCTCCGAGCCGAAGATCCCCGGCGCGCCTTTCGAACCGTAGTGTGCGTCGTACAGCAGGTTGGTCGTGAACAGCGCCAGCGCCGCGCCAAAGGTGATGTCGGCCAGGTAGTGCCGCTGCCCTTCGAGCCGACTGATCCCGACGTACGTGGCGGGCAGATAGGCCAGGTAGCCCAGCCAGGTGTCGCAGCGTTCCTCGAGGTCGCGCGCGAGCAGAGTCGCCCCGGCGAACGCGAACGCGGTGTGAGCCGAGGGGAAGGAGTCCTCCGAGGTCCCGTCGGGCCGCTCCCGGTTGATGAGCAGCTTCATGGCGTAGCTCATCGCCATCGTCACGGCCAGCGACTCCGCGCTGACTTCGAGGAACCGTGAATCTCCTCCGAACGCGTCGAACGTGCCCAGGACCAGCGGTGCGGCGCCGAGTCCGATCGCCAGGTTGTCTCCGGTCTGCGTGTTCGTGTCGAACACGGGTCCCCCGACGGAGTCCTCTGCGGTGTCCTGGTCGAAAGCCCACACGATCGGCGTCGCGACGGCCAGCAGGGCAGGAGCGACCCACTGCGACTCGTCGGTGCGGAAGTGCTCCCAGGCACCGGACCACGTGCGTCCCTCGAAGTGCCCCGTGGCATCGGGACCTCGCGCGGTCGCGCAACCCGTGATCCCGACGGACGTGAACAGGACGAGCGCCGCGAAACGGCGGCCTCGAACGAATCGCTGGGTTCGAGGCTGCATCGAAGGCGCGTGGATCAGCGTGGATCGAAAGCCCATGGGTGTGAAAGCACGAGGATGTCGAGACGGCGCCCCTTGCCGAAGTCGAATCCGCTTTCCTGAGCGAAGATCGGAAGGTCGGGGACCATCTCGAGACCGCGCAGCCGGCTCCAGCGCAGGGAGGAGATGAGCAGCACCCCCGGGCGAGGATCGACGGCCCACTCCGCGATGGCGACGTCGCCCTGGAGCTCCTCGATCGGCGGCCGGCCGAGGTAGGCGTCGAGGCTGGGCTTCAGGAGGTCGCAGCGCGCGACGGGAGTTTCCTCCGGAGTCCGTGCGCGGAGGGCGGCGGCGAGCCGCGAGCAGGTCGTAGAGGAGGAGCGCCGCGCTCGCGACGAGCGCGATCCGCACCCACGATCCATCGCGGGCCTGGTCCGCTCCGGCGCTCACCTCTCGGGACACGATCCGCGCGAGTAGGAACGCCCGGCCCCGGGTGCGGAAGCGATCGCGCGTCCTCGCGCCTCGGCGCGGGAGGCCGTGCCCGAAAGCTGGAATCCCATTCCTCGCCGGCGTTCCAAGTCGGCACACCGGTCCGGGGCGCGCAGCGCCCGATGAAGGACCAGAACCACGACCCTGAGCCCGCAGCGCACGTCCCACCGATCCCGGACACCACCACCCGCGGCTACCGTACTCGGCGGTCCGTCCGCCCGGGAGGGTGGTCGCCGACGGGCGCCATCCGCCCGAGGTCTGGTTCGCCCCCCCCCCCGCCATCCAGAATGCAGCCCGCAGAACCCCACCGGCCCGCCGCCCGCGAACTCGCCACGTCCGAGTCGGCGCGCAGCGACGACGCACGCGCGGACAGCGGCGCGA
>JAPLOF010000009.1 GCA_026692665.1 Planctomycetota bacterium | reverse complement strand
GATGCCTCGGTCAGCGTCCGCGGTGCCATCGCGGCGCCGGGAACGCGCACGTACCAGATCTGGTACCGCAACGCGGCCGCGTTCTGCTCGGTGGACACCTTCAACCTGTCCAACGGCCTGCAGATCGCCTGGGGCGCCTGATCCGCGCCTGGAGTCCCCATCCGCGGCGCGCTCCGGTCGACCGGAGCGCGCCGCGCTCCTTTCTTGCGCCCCGATCCGAAGCCGTGGGAAGGACCTCGAGGTCTCGGTCCGGATCCCGCGCGCGAAACGGCGCGACCCAGTCGGCCACGGCCGCCCGCCCCTGCGCGTAGACTCGAAGCCACGTGTTGCGCTACCTGCCCTTCGTGACCCGCGGCCTGCGTGCCGCCGGCCCCCCGATCCACCTGACGGTCTACGTCACCGGGCAGTGCAATCTGCGTTGCCGGCACTGCTTCCACTGGCGCGAGGTCGCGGCCGGCGTGCCCGGTCCGGCGCTGGCCGACCTGCAGCGCCTGGCCGACTCGACCGCGCGGATGGGCCCGCTCCTGTGGGTTTCGCTGGGGGGCGGCGAGCCGTTCCTGCGCAAGGACCTCGTCGAGGTGGCCTCGGCGTTCGCACGGCACGGCCTGCGGCACCTCGCCATCCCGACGAACGGCCTCTTGCCGGAGCGCGCCGAGGCGTTCGCCGAGGAAGTGCTCGGCCGCCACCCCGACCTGCACCTGTCGCTCTCGATCTCGTTCGACGGACCGCCCGCGATCCACGACGCGATCCGGGACGTCGAGGGCGGGCATGCGCGCTCGATGGAATGCGTGCGGCGCCTGAAGAAGCTGCAGGAGCGCCTGCCCCGCCTCGGGGTCGGCGTGCTCGTGTGCGTGACGCGCGAAAACCAGGACGCGCTCGCGGCCCACGTCGAGGAACTCGTGCGCGATCTGTCGCCCGACAACGTCACGGTGAACCTGGCCCGCGGGGACGCGCTCGATCGCGCGCTGCTCGACGTCGACGTCGCGCGCTACGAGGAGGTCGTGGCCGCGAAGAAGACGCTGCAACGGAGCGGTCTCCTCCCGTACTTCGATTTCCCGATGGCGCGCGTCGCGAAGGCCCGCGACGAGATGATGTACGAGCACGTCGCCCGCGTCGCGCGCGGCGAGAACGACTCGAAGCACCTGCCCTGCACCGCCGCCTCGATCTCGGCCGTGGTCTTCGAGAACGGCGAGGTGCGCGCCTGCGAGATGCTGCCCGACGCGATCGGGAACCTGAACGAGGTCGGATGGGACCTCGAAAAGTTGTGGAACGCGCAGGCGGCGCGCGACCTGCGCCAGAAGATCGAGGCGACGCGCTGCGCTTGCACCTGGGAGTGCGCGCAGGCCGACAACGTGCTCTTCAACGCCCGGGCGTGGCCCGAACTCGCGTGGCGGGCCGCCCGGGGATGAGGCTCCTCGTCGTCGTGCCGTGCCGCGACGAAGCGTCGCTCGTGGGACGGCGGATCGCGAACCTGGCGCTCTGCGCCTGGCCCGCGTCGCGCGAGCCGCACCGGGTCGTGGTCGTGGACGACGGCTCGCGCGACGGGACCGGCGCGGCCGCGGCGGTCGCGATCGCCGAGCACTTCGCGGCGCGCTCCGACGTGGAGGCGCGCGTCGTCGCGAACGAGGTCCGGCCGGGGAAGCCCGGAGCGGTTCGCGCGGGGCTCGCGCAGGGCGCCGCGGAGTCCGACCTGGTCGTCCTGACGGACGCCGACGTCGTCCTCGAGCCGCACGCGCTGGTCGAGCTGGCGCGAGCCTTCGAGCGTGACCCGCGCCTCGCGCTGGCTTGCGGCGCGCAGCGCTTCGTCGCGGACCTCGCGGCGGACGGGACGTGCCGCGCGCGCGACGGCGGAGAGCCGCGCGACGCCGGGGGCACGTTCGACCGCTGGACCGCGGTCGTGCGACGGCTCGAGTCGCGGGCCGGAATCCTCTTCAGCGTGCACGGCCAGCTCGCCGCGTGGCGTGCCGACCTCGACCTCGCGCCCACGATCGGCGTGGCGGCCGACGACGTCGATCTGCGTTTCCAGGTGAAGGCGCGGGACCACGAGCCGCGCCGCGTCGAGCTCGTTCCCGCGGCGCGGTTCCTGGAGGTCAAGACGCCCGCCGGCCCCGGGCGCGAGGCCCAGGCGGCGCGCCGCGCGCGCGCCTGGTTCCAGGTCGTGCGCCGCGGCCCCATCCCGGCGCGCGGCGTGCTCGAAACGATTCAGGCCTGGGCGTACCGTGCCGGTCCGCGTGCCGCGCCGATGGCCACCTGGTGCGCGGTCCCCGCGATGTCCGCGATCCTGTTCCTCCTCGGTGCGCGAAGCCTGGCCCTCGCGTCGCTGGCTTCTGGTGTCGCGCTCGCGTTGACGCCGCTGGGGCGGAGCTGGATCCGGCTGGTGCGCACCATCGCGGCGGCGTCGAGAGCGGAGCGCCGTGAGCCGGTGCCCGAGCGGTGGGAGACGCCGCGCGCTTGAGACCGGGCCCCGCCAGCTCCGCCACCCGTCCCGCCGCGCGCCGCGACCTCGCGTGGCTTCTCGCGATCGCCGTCCTCGGCTTCGCGCTGCGCCTCGCCGCCGTCTTCCAGTACCAATCGTCGCACCCGAACGCCGCGTCGGTCGTGATCGACGAGCGCAGCTACGACCGCTGGGCGCGCGCGATCGCGGGCGGGGACTGGATGGGCCGCGAGGTCTTCTTCCAGGAGCCGCTCTATCCGTATGCGCTCGGGAGCCTGTACGCGGTCGCCGGTCCGAGCCTCCTCGTCGCGCGCGTCGCGCACTGCGTCCTGTGGGCCGCGGCGATCGTGCTGATCGGCCTGCTCGCGCGGCGCCTGTTCGGGCGCGCGGCAGGATTCGTGGCGGCCGCGCTCGTCGCGCTGCACGGCCCGGGGCTCGTCTTCCCGAGCCTGATCCTGAAGGAGAACCTGTTCCTGCCCGTGCTCGCGGGTCTGGCGCTGCTGCTCGTGCGCAGCCGCTCCCTGGCGGGGAATCGCGCGCGGATCGCATGGGTCGCGATCGGGGTCCTGGGCGGGCTCGGGGCGCTCCTGCGCGGCAACGTGCTCGTGCTGCTGCCGGTGCTGGCCCTGTGGCCGATCGCGCGCAACCTGTTCCAACGCGAGCGCGTCGCGCCGGCGTTCGTGCTCTCCGCCGCGTTCGTGCTGGGCGTCGCCTGCGCGCTCGTCCCCGTGGCGTGGCGCAACGCGCACGTGGGCGGCGTCTTCGTCCTGACGACGAGCGGCGCGGGCACGAACGTCTACGGTGGCAACAACCTGGAGAACCCCTACGGCCGCGCGACCGAGTTCTCCTTCGTGCGCGGCATCCCGGAGTACGAGGCCGGCGACTGGGCGCGCGAGGCCGAACGGCGATCGGGGGGCGATCTCGCCCCGAACGAGGTCAGCTCGTTCTGGATGAGGGAGGCGCTGCGTTCGATGCGCGAGCGGCCGCTCGACCACGCGCGGATCCTGTGGAACAAGCTGCGCCTCTCGCTCGGGCGCTACGAGGTGCCCGACAACCACATGCTGGACTGGGACGCGCGCTACGTGGCGATCGCGCGGGGGCCCTGGCCGGACTTCGGTGTCACCGGTGCTCTGGGGCTCGCGGGCGTCCTGACGTGGGTCGCGCTCCTCGTTGCGCGGCGTCGCGCGCCTGCCCAATGCGCGGGCGGGGCGACCGAGCTGGCGATCCTCTTCGCGCTGTACCTCGGGACGATCGTGCTGACGGTGACCAGCGACCGCGCGCGCTTGCCGCTGCTCGTGATGCTGGCGCCGTTCGCCGCGTTCACCAGCGCGGCGGTGGTCGAGTGGTTCCGAGGACGGCGGCCCGTCGAGGGCGCGATCCTGGCGGTCGCGCTCGCCGTCGCACTCTGCGCCGCCTACGTCCCCGCGCTGCCCGCGGCGGACCGGGCCGAGGATTGGGACGAACGCGACTACAATCTCTCCGTGCAGTGGATCGACGATGCCGCGCACGCGGAGGATGGGCGCCGGATCGCCGACGCTCTCCTGGCCAAGCACCCGCGGACGGCGCGCGTGCAGCTGCTCGCGCTGACGTACGCGCAGCGCCGCGCGGCTCGGCTCGCCCGCGCGAGCGACGAGACGACGAGACAAGCCGGCGGCGCGCAGCTCGAGTCCGTCCTGCGCGAAGCGGGCGCGATCGCCGACGACGAACGCGTGTTCCCGCGCGAGCGGTTCCGCGCGAACTCGCTCGCGGCGTGGGTCGCGCTCGACGCGGGCCGCATCGAGGAGGCGGAGAGACGCTTCGGGCTCGCGCGGAAGTTCGACCAGGATGCGAACGACCTGCGCAACGGCGAAGCGCGTGCACGGCTCGCTCGCGCGGCTCTGGACTTCGAATCGGCGCGCAGCCTGCTCGCGGCCGACGAGGCCCAACGGGAGCCGGCGCGTGCACGGATGGAGAGCGCGCTCGATCGGCTGCAACTGGTCGCAGCGGACCGCGCCGTGGACGTCGGCGACCGCGCCGAGGCGCGCCGCATCGCGGGCTGGATCCAGTTCGGACTGGGTCGCCTGCCGAACGCCGAGCGCCACTTCCGCGCGGCGCGCGAGCTCGCCGACAGCGCGGACGCGCGGCTCGGGCTGGCCCGCGTCCTCGCGGCGCGAGCGCAGGCGCTGGCCCCGGGCGCGGAACGGGAATCAGTCGTCCGCGAGGCGCGCGGGCTCGCCGAGGGGCTCGACCCGACGATCCGCGCGCAGGGCGGCCTGGATGCGGCGCTCGAGGCCCTGGGGAATCTCTGAGGGCGGGACCCGCCGCCGCAGCGGGGAATGCCCGATCCGGTACGGATGTACCGATTCGAAGTCGAAGCGGGCCGGCTACTCTCTGCCCACAGGCCGCGTGAGGCCGTGCGCCATGCGAGCGGTGCACGACCCGGGAAGCACTCGACCTGGATTCTCTCGGCCGGCGGGTTTCGACCCGCCGGCCTCTTTCGTCTCGGGGGGCGCGTGTGGGGCTCGAGTCCGGGCCGCGCAAGTCGGCGTCGCTCAGGCCACGCCCGCCTCGGCGAACTGCAGCCGGTGCAGCCGCGCGTAGATCCCGTCCTTCGCGAGGAGCTCGTCGTGCGTGCCCGACTCGCGCAGTTGTCCGCGGTGCATGACGAGGATGCGATCGGCGCGCCTCACGGTGGACAGGCGGTGCGCGACGACCAGCGCGCTGCGTCCGTGGAGCAGCCTGTCGGTCGCGTCCTCGATCCGCGACTCGGTGTTCGAATCGACGCTGGCCGTGGCCTCGTCGAGGATCACGATGCGCGGCTTGCCGGCCAGCGCGCGCGCCATCGCGAGCAGCTGGCGCTCGCCGGTCGAAAAGGTGGCGCCGCGTTCCGCGACCGGCGCGGAGAGCCCGCCCGGCAGGCGGTCGACCAGTTCGCTGGCTCGGCTCGCGTCGAGCGCGATCTCGAGTGCGTCCTCGTCCACGTCGAGGCGGTCCATCACCAGGTTCTCGCGCACCGTGCCGGCGAAGAGGAAGTCCTCCTGCAGGACCAATCCGAACACCGAACGCAGGCGCTCGAGGTCGAGCTCGCGCAGGTCGATCCCGTCGAGCGTGATGCGCCCGCCGGTCGGCTCGTAGAAGCGCAGCAGCAGGTTCACGATCGTCGACTTGCCGGCTCCTGTCGCTCCGACCACGGCGACCGTCTCTCCCGGGCGGATCTCGAAGCTCACGTGCGAGAGCACTTCGGTCGTGCCGTCGTAGGTGAACGACACGTCCTCGAAACGCACGTGGCCCTTGACGTCGCCGGCCTCGATCACGCGCGGGCCGCCCACGACCTTGGGCTGCGTGTCGAGCACCTGGAAGATGCGCTCGGCGGACGCGAACGCGCTCTGGAGCACGTTGTAGCGCTCGCCCAACTCGCGGATCGGCGCGACGAGCATCGCCACGTAGAACCAGAACTGGACGAATTCGCCGTAGGACAGGTCGCGTCCGACGATCGAGACGCCGCCGACCCACAGCGTCGCGGCCTGGATCCCCGTGACCGCGAAGTCGATCGCGGGGAAGAACAGGGCGAAGAGGAAGATCGTGCGCAGGTTCGCCGTGAGGTAGTGGGACAGGTGGTCCGCGAACCGGGCCGAGACCTGGCTCTCGCGCCGGAAGACCTGCACGACGCGCACGCCCTGCAGCACTTCCTGGAGGTATCCGTTCAAGCGGGACAGGCGCGCCCGGACGGCCCGGTGCGCATCGCGTGCGCCGCCGCGGAAGTACAGGCTGATGCCGATCAGCACGGGCGTCCCAGCGAGCACCACGACCGCGAGTTGCCAGTCGAGCCAGAAGAGCAGCGCGAGCAGCAGCACGACCTTCAGCAGGTCGAAGAGCAGGACGACGATGCCCGACGTGAACATCTCGTTCAGGTTCTCGACGTCGCTCGTGACGCGCGTGACGAGCGATCCCGTGGGCCGGCCGTCGAAGAACGACAGGTCGAGCGACTGGATGTGCCGGAAGAGCCTGGTGCGCAGGTCGGCGATGACGACCTGGCCGGTGTGGTTCAGTTGGGCGATCTCGAAGTAGCGCAGCGCGATCGAGCCCAGGACGAGCGCCAGATAGGCGCCGATCCACTGCCAGAACGTGCTCATGTAGATCGACGTGTCCGCGCCGGGATCGGCCGCGCGCGCGTCGATCGCGGCCTGCACGGGGCCGTCGAGAACGTGGCGCCACATCCACGGTCCCAAGACGTCGAACGCGAAGACGCCCGCGAGCACCACGAAACTCCACGCGAACAGTCGCGCGTGCGGCCGGGCGAACTGCACCAGCCGCAACATGAGGTGGTTGTCCCACGACTTCCCGGCGACGAAGTCGTCGTGCGGATCCAGCTCCTCGCTCTTCGTCTTCTTGAGCTTCTTCACAGGACGGAGAGCTCGTCGCGCGCCTGTTGTCGTTGCCACGTCTCGCGGTACCAGCCGGGCCGGTTCACGAGGTCCGCGTGGCGTCCCTGCGTCTCGACCCTCCCGTCGCGGCCGAGCACGACGACGAGGTCGGCCGCCACGACCGAGCTCAGGCGGTGGGCCGCGATGACGACCGTCCGCCCGCGGCCGGCGGCGCGCAGGTTCGAGATGAGCTTCGCCTCGGTCTCCGTGTCCACGGCGCTCAGGGCGTCGTCGAGCACGAGGATGCGGGGCTCGCGAGCCAGCGCGCGGGCGATGCACGTGCGCTGGCGCTGCCCGCCGGAGAGGGTGACGCCGCGCTCGCCGATGCGCTGGTCGAGTCCGTCCGGGAAGCGCGCCACCTCCTCGGTCATGCACACTTCGTCCGCGAGCCTCGCCAGGCGCTCGTCGTCGAGCGGCGCGGCGAGCCCGAAGGACACGTTGTCACGCCACGTGTCGGAGAAGAGGAAGCTGTCCTGCGGAACGTAGCCGATGGCGCTGCGCACGTTCGCGAGGGTCGTCTGGCGCAGGTCCGTGCCGTCGATGCAGACCGATCCCGTCGCCGGGTCCATCATGCGCGCGAGCAGCAGGAGCGCGGTCGTCTTGCCGCTGCCGGTCGGCCCCACGATGCCGAGCACGCTGCCGGCCGGGAGCTCGACGGAGAGCCCCGAGATCGCGCTCGTCGACGTGTTGGGATAGGAGTACGACACGTCCCGCAGGGACAGGGCGCCGCGGACGGGCTCGAGCGACTTCGGCGATGCCGGCTCGATCAGGTCCGACTTGCGGTCCAGCAGCTCGTCGATGCGTTCCGCACTGGCCAGCGCGCGCGGGTACATCCCGGCGATCCATCCGACGGCGATGATCGGCCAGAAGACCTTGAACGTCAGGTCGATGAACTGGAAGAGGTCGCCGGCCGCCATGCGGCGGTCGATCATCGCCATGCCGCCGACGACCAGGATCACGACGAACGTGAAGTCGTTCGCGCCGTGCGTCAGCGCATGCGTGATGCCGCGCGAGCGTCCCAGCAGGATCTGGTTGTCGCGGTTCAGCCGCGAGGCCTTCTCGAAGCGCGCGACCTGCGAATCCTCGCGGCCGTAACCCTTCACCACGCGGATGCCGCCGAAGTTCTCCTGCGCGCGGTGGCCGATCTCCGCCAGCGATTCCTGGACGGCCAGGCTCCACTTGTGGATCCGTGGCGTGAAGGCCTTCATGCCGAGGCCCATCAGGAGCAGCGGCACGAGCATGGTGGCCGCGAGCGGGGCGTTGATCGAGAAAAGCAGCCCCAGGCTGACCGGGACCATCACGACCGCGCCCAGCGTGTACATCATCCCCGGGCCGAGGAACATGCGCACGTTCTCGACGTCGCTCGTCACGCGGCTGACGACGTCGCCCGAGCGGCTGGCCGCGTGGTACGAGAGCGGCAGCGAAACGAGCTTGTCGAAGAGGTCCTGCTTGAGCTCGTTCTCGACCCAGCGCGAGACGACGACGATCCACCAGCGCTGCAGGTAGCGGAAGACGCCGCGCACCAGCGAGAGGCCCAGAATGATGCCGACGACTCCGAGCAGGAAGTCGGTGTCGCTCGCGCTGCGGAGGCGGTCGAGGGTCTTGCCGATCACCACGGTGATCGCGACGTCGAGCAGTTGCGCGGCGGGGATGCACAGGAAGCCCGCCACGAGCTGGCGGCGGTGGCGCAGGAAGCGCTGGAAGAAGGCCCACAGACGCTTCACGCCGGGCCTCAGCGCGCCGCCGTGGCGCGGATCCGGGACAGGGCGTCGAGGATGGGGGCCGCGGCCGCGCGCAGGCGATCCGCGCCACCGCCGCGGGCGGCGCGCAGGGCGGGGAAGGTCTCCGCGCCGTAGCCGTCCTCGAGCCCCGAGGTCCACATGACGTTCTTGTGCCACTCGCGGCCCGGGACGCCGGCGGCCGAGCTCATGTCGCGAAGCCACGTGCGTCCGGCCGCGGGGTTCGCGGCGAGGACATCCGCGGTCGATCCGAACGACGCGGCGAGTTCCGTCGCGATGGCCGCCAGCGCCGTGTCGGCGCCCGCGCTCGATGCGAGCCCGACCGCCTCGCCTTGCATGCGCCGCGCCGCTTCCGCGCCGTCGAACGCGCCGTTGCCGCGCGCGGCGAGCTCCAGGATCAGCTCGACGTGCGCCACCGCGCTGAGCTCGTGACCGACGAAGCCCGGATCCAGGAAGCGGTCGACCACGCCGAAGTCGTCGAAGTCCGTGTGGTACTGGCCGCCGCCGTTGCCGCCGAAGCCGAGCTCGACGTAGGGCACGCCCAGGTGGTGCACGAAGACCGCGAAGTCCGAACCCGAACCGGGCAACGACAGGCTCGGGTTGGGCCCGCGCTCGAGCCACGCGTCCCACAAGGGCTTCGCGTCCGCGCCGACGACGCGGCGCAGCACCGGCTCGAGCACGCCGAGCATGCCCGGCGTTCCGCTCGCGCCGCCGAACTTCGGACCCGAGACGGAGGCATCGGAGTTCACGTAGGCGACGCACTTCGCGCGCACGAGATCGGCGTGCGCCTCGCCCCATTCGGTGCTGCCGATGAGGCCGAACTCCTCGCCGTCCCAGAACGCGAGCTTCAGCGTGCGCGGCGGGACCCAACCCGTCGCCGCCCGCGCTCCGAGCTCCTGCGCGACGCGCAGCAGGACGACGCAGCCCGAGCCGTTGTCGTTCGCGCCGTGCACCCACGCGTCGCGGTGGCCGCCGGCGAGGACGAATTCGTCGCTCGCGCCCGGCAACGTGCCGACCACGTTCCAGATCGTGCGCAGCTCGCGCGGCGCTTCGATCGTGATCCGCGCCTGGCGCGGGCCGGGGCCGACCGCTTCCTCGACCGTCTGGCCGTCCTTGTCCAGGAACGCGTGCCGTTCGAGACCTTCGAGCAGCATCCGCGCTTCCGCGACGCCGATCGGGGCGCAGGGGATCGCGGGCAGCGCCGCGGCGAGCTCGTCGCCGGAGAGACGGCGCGCCTCCTCCCCCGGCTTCGGCGACGGCCAACCGGGCGTCGACGGGTCGCCGGGCGTGCGGCCCATCGGCGAGATGGAGCCGCGCTGCGCCTCGTGCTCGTGCTTCCAGGGACCGGCGGGCCACGTCGGTCCCTTGTCGGCGCCGTCGCTCTTCGACTCGCTCCAGAGGAGGACGGCGGCGCACCCGTACTGGGCCGCGAGGTCGACCTTGATCCCGCGGTAGCACCCGCCGTAGCGGCACAGCGCGATCGCGCCCTTCAGCGTCACGCCGGCGGCGCGCAGGCGCTCGAAGTCGGCGCGCAGTCCGCGTCCGGCATCGACCACCGGGCCGCGCACGCGACCGCTCGCCGACCAGGCGTTGTAGAGCGGCACGTCGCCGGCGGGCACGCGGTCGGGATCGAAGGTCTCGATGCGTTCGTGCAGCGGCAACGCGGCCTCGCCGGCGTAGACCGCGATCTCCGTTCGCCGCGGATAGCTGAGCAGCACGACGCGCGGCTCGATCTCCGCCTGCCAGCCGGCCGCCTCCAGGCGGCGCGCGACCTGATGGGCCGCGACCTGCGAGGCGCGCGTGCCGGCGAGCCGCGTCGTCTCGCACAGTTCGAGCAGGAGTTCCCGCGCGGGCGGATCTCCGGCTCTCGACGCCGGCGCGAGGAGGGCCAGAGCCAGGATCCCGAGTCGCGGGACATGAGGGGCGGCGCGGAGGAACACGAACCCCTAGAGTAGTGCGCGGCGCGGCGCTTGCGAACGATTCCGCGCCCGCACGCATGCCCGCGACGCCCTTCCTCTTCGACGCCGTCGTCTTCGACCTCGACGGCACGCTCGTCGCGACCGATCGCTTCTGGGTCGACGCCGCGCGGGTCGGGGCGCGCCGCGCGTTCGCGGAGCTGGGACTCGAACGTCCGCTGCCGACCGCGGCCGAGTGGATGTCGCTCGTCGGGCTACCGCTCGCGCAGGGCTTCGCGCGGCTCTTCCCGGACCTCGATCCGGCATCGCGCGCCCGGGTCATGGCGGCCTGCGAGGAGGAGGATCACCGGGCCCTGCGCGCCGGCGGCGCGGCGCTCCTGCCGGGCGTCGCGGAGACGCTCGACGCGCTGCGGGCTCGCGGGGTGCGCCTGGGCATCGCCAGCAACTGCGGGCGCGACTACCTGGCCAGCATGATGGACGACCTCGGGCTCGCGCGCTGGGTCGAGGAGGCTCGCTGCCTGGACAGCGCGGGCACGCCCACGAAGCCGGACATGGTCGCGAGCCTGCTCGAGCGCTTCGGCACGCGCGCGGCGGTCATGGTGGGCGACCGTCTCGGAGACCGCGACGCGGCCTGGGCCAACGGGCTCCCGCACGTCCACCTCGCGCGCGGCTTCGCGCCGGCGGGCGAGGAGGTCGAGGCGGAGGCCGTCATCGAGACCATGCCCGAGCTCGTGCCGCGGCTCGAGCGACGCGCGAGCTGGATCGAGGGCGCGCTCGAGTGGCTCGACGTCGACCTGGACGCGCCGCAGCCCACGATCGGCGTGACCGGACCTCCGGGCGCCGGCAAGTCGTACTTCGCGCGCGACGTGGGTCGCATCCTCGAGGCGCGCGGCCGGCCCACCGCGGTCGTCGCGCTGGAGGATCACCTGCGGACCGGTCCCGACGTCGACCTGGGCTCGACCGCGTTCGTCGCCGGGTCGCGGCCCCTGGACCTCCTGACGCAGGGCTACGACCTGGCCGGGCTCGACGCGCGGATCGCGACCCTGCCCGCGGGCACCACGGCGATCGTGCACGGGCCCTTCCTGGCGCATCCGGCACTGCGGCCGAAGCTCGCGCGGCTCGTGCACCTGGCGGTCGACGAGGCGGTCTGCCTGCGCCGCCTGGCGGGCCGCGACGCGCGCTCCCACGGCCCCGAAGCGCTGCTGCGCGTGCGCCGCCACCTGCTGCCCGCGAGCCGCGCTTTCGACGCGGCCATGCCGCCGCGGGAGCACACCGACCTCGTGCTCGACGCAGCCAACGCCCTGGGCGTGTAGTCTCTGGCCCGCGCGCGAATCGCGTGTTCGCTCGAGAGAGGCAATCGCATGCGCTGGCAGGGTGAACGTCGCAGTCAGAACGTCGAGGACCGTCGCGGCGCGTCCGGTCCGCGCATGCCGGGCCGCGGCATGATCGGCGGCGGGCTCGGCCTCGTCGCGGTGATCGTCGTCGTGATGCTCGCGGGCGGCGACCCGTCGAGCCTGATCGGCATGCTGGGCGGGGGAGGCGATCCCACGGTCGATTCCGGCGCGCCGCGGCAGCGCACCGCCGCCGACGACCAGCAGGCCGAGTTCGTCGCCGCCGTGCTCGCGACGACGGAGGACGTGTGGCACGGCATCCTGCCCGGCTACGTGGAGCCGGGCCTCGTGCTCTTCGACGACGCCGTCGAATCCGCCTGCGGCACGCAGAGCGCCGCCGTCGGCCCGTTCTATTGCCCGGGTGATTCGAAGGTCTACCTCGACCTGGGCTTCTTCCGACAGCTCGACCGCGATCTCGGCGCCCCGGGGGACTTCGCGCAGGCCTACGTCATCGCGCACGAGGTCGGGCACCACGTGCAGAACCTGCTCGGGACCTCGCGGCAGGTGCACGACGCCGAGCGCGGGCTCGGCGAGGCGGAGAAGAACGCGCTGTCCGTGCGCCTCGAGTTGCAGGCCGACTTCTACGCCGGCGTGTGGGCGCACCACGCCCAGAAGGCCAAGGACCTGCTCGAGCAGGGCGATCTCGACGAGGCCCTGCGGGCCGCCTCGCGCATCGGCGACGACGTGCTGCAGAAGCGGGCGCAGGGCCGCGTCTCGCCCGACTCGTTCACGCACGGCACGGCCGAGCAGCGCGCGCGCTGGTTCAAGAAGGGCTTCGACACCGGAGACGTGCGGCAGGGCGACACGTTCGCGGCGAAGCAGCTCTGACGTGCGGGTTCAGGCCGTCGGTGCGCGCAGCAGATCCAAGTCGCCCGCCAGCACCTGCGCGACGCGGCCCGTCGAGACCCCGGTGCGCCTGTCGCGCACGACCGGCGAAGCGCCGAGCACATAGCGGCGCACCACGGTCGGAACCGCCGAGTGCCGGATCGTCGCGGCCCGGCGCGCGGCGAGCAGCGGCAGGCGCCGCAGGATCTCGGCCTCCGAGTCGCTCTCCGACCAGACCCGCAACGCGGCGTGTCCTGGTTCCAGGACGAAGCGCAACTCGTGCCGCGGCGCCAGGAGGAATCGGCCCGCGCCGACGCCGCCCAGGTTGCGTTTCTCGACACGGACCCGTGCTCGATCCAGGCCGCCCTCGGCCGACGGCAACCGCAGGACTTCGACGCGCACCACGGCGCGCCCCTCGCGATCGCCGAGCGTCTTGTCCAGGAATCGGTGATCGCCGTCCTCGTGCGCGAGCAGCGCGTGGGCTCCGGCGCCGCGGATCGCGAAGGCGACCACGTCCTCGGAGGCGCCGTCGTCGCGCCGGTCGTCGAGGACCTCGACCTCGAGGCCGAGGCGCTCCGCCCACGCGGCGTACATGCGCGCCACCGGTTCCACGGCGGGGAAAGCGGTTCCCGTGCGGCGCACGAGCGAGACGGTGAGCGCGGCGTCGGCGAGTTCGCCGGCCAGGCCGCGCGTGGCGAGCAGGTCGGCTCGGTCGCCCTCGGCCTCGAGGGCGCGCAGCCGCTCGGCCAGACGACCGGCCTCGCGCGGCTCGCGCTCGCGCAGCGCGTGCTCGGCCAGCGTCCGCGCCGCGGCGTCATGGGCGGTCGCGCGCTCGAGCACCGCCTCGACACGGTGCACGTCGTCGAGCGCCGCCAGGGCCTTCTCGCGGTCGTCCCAGAAGCCCGGCTCGCTCGTCGTGGCGACCAGCTCGCTGCGCCGTCCGCGCAGCGGCTCGAGATCCGCCGCCCGCGCGTCGGCCGACTCGGCCAGCCGCGCGGCCCGCGCTCGCACCTCCTCCAGCGAGCGGCTGGCCCGCGGAGTCTCGCCCACGGCCAGCTCGTCCTCGGGGGCTTCGACCTCGATCTCGATGTGGTCGCCGCGCGCGATCAGGGCGACGAACGACCCGTTCTGGATGTCGCCCACCGCGAGGGCTCGCGCGAGCGGCAGCAGCACGAGCCGCTCGACGGTGCGCTTGAGCGGCCGGGCCCCGAAGGCCGGAGAGTAGCCGCGGGCCAGGAGCAGCGCGACCACCCCAGCGCCGGGTGCGATCGTGAGGTTTCGGCGCTCGATTCCGCTGCGATCCAGGACGCGCGACAACTCGCGCTCCGCGATGCGCTCGGCGGTCTCGAGGGCCAGCGGCCGGAAGTGCACGACGCGGTCGATGCGGTTCAGGAACTCGGGCCGGAAGAACTGCCTCAGGGCGCGATCCACAGCCTCCGCGTCGGGCGCGGCCGGCCGTTCGCGTCCGAAGCCGAGGCGCGTCTCGGTGGGGACCGCGGATCCGACGTTCGAGGTCAGGATCACGATCGACCGTGTGAAATCGACCGTGGAGCCGGCTGCGTCGGTGAGTCGTCCCGCGTCGAAGAGCTGGAGGCACACGTCGAAGACGTTCTGGTTCGCCTTCTCGACCTCGTCGAGCAGGACGACGGAGAACGGCCTCTCGCGGATCGGGCCCGTCAGGGCGCCGGATCGTCCGCGACCGCCGAGCAGTCGCTCGTGCGCGTGCTCCGTCGCGTACTCGGACAGGTCGATGCGCACGAGGCGGTTCGCGTCCCCGAACAGGTACTCGGCCAGCGCGCGCGAGAGCTCCGTCTTGCCCACGCCCGTCGGGCCCACGAACAGGAACACGCCGGCGGGCTTCCGCGGGTCGTTCAGGCCGGCCTTGACGAGCGTCACGAGTTCGACGACGGCGTCGACCGCCTCGGGCTGGCCCATCACGCGCGACTCGAAGAAGGCGCGCACGCGCGACAGGTCGAGCGGCGCGTCGTCGTCGAGGAGCTCGATCGGAACGCCCGTGGTGGTGGAAACAGCAGCCAGCACGTCGCGCGGCGTGAAGCGCGGCGGGACGCCGGGGGCGAGCTTCGCGGCGCGATCCAGCACGGTGCGCAAGAGCCCCGCGCTGCGCGCCGGCTGTGCGGCGCCGCTGAGCATCAGCTCCGCGATCTCGGAGAGCCGTGCCAGCGTCTCGCGCGGCACGACGGCACCGGCGTCGGAGGCGATGCGTTCCAGGATCCTCTGCGTGCGCGCCGCGTCGGCCGGCTCGACACGCACGACCTCCAGGACCCGCCCCAGCGAGGGGACGCGCTGAACGGCCAGCGCGAACGCCTCGGGGGTCGACTCGCCGACCAGGGCGATCGATCCGTTCTCCAGCTGCGGCAGGAGCATCGTGGCCGCGCTCTCGAGCGATTCGGTCGCGCGGCCGACGTCGACGAGCTCGTGCACGTTCGGCACCACGATCACGACGCGCTTCGGCCGGCGCGCGTGGCGCACCAGATCGCTGAGGCGCGTCTGCCACTCGCCGATGTACTTCGTGCCGACCAGGAGGTCGGCGGGGGAGAGGCGCAGGAGGAAACAGCCCTCGGCCATCAGCGCGTGCGCGAGTTCGTTCGCGATCGCGGTCTTGCCCGAACCGGCCGGGCCGAGCAGCACGGCCGAGCGCGCGCCGGGGCGCGCCAGGACCTCGCGCAGGTGCGCGACGTGGTCCGCGACCTCGTGGCCGCGCGGGAGTTCGCCGCGGCGTGCCTCGGCCGAGAGATCGACTCCGAAGCCCGCCAGGGCCGTCGCATCGACGACGGTGCTGGCCAAGGCCGCGACCCAGGCCGCGGAACGCGGGAACGTGGCCGCTGCGGACTTGAGCGCCAGGTGGGCCTTCTCGAGGACCTCGGGCGTGACGTCGGCGAGTCCTGACGGCGCGGCATCGCGCTCGAGGCGCTTCTCCAGCGCCTGTTGGGCCGCGCGGCGCGGTTTCGTGTGCTCGTCCGCCGTACGCGCGAGCAGCGCGGCGGCGCAGCGCGCGAAGGGCTCGTGGGCCAGGCCCTGCAAGGCCGCGAGGCGCACGTCCTCGTCGTCGTCGCTGCACAGGGCGTACACGCGATCGAGCAGGGCCGGCCTGCCGCGCGCGGCCTTCGCCGCGAGTTGACGCACGCTCCACTCGCCGTCGAGGGACAGTGCGCGCACGTCCTCGTCGGCGCACCAGGGAGGATGCGCGACGAGGGTGCGGGCGGCGGCCGTGCGCACCTCGTCCTCCTCGTCGGCGATGCCCGCCCGCACGTGCCGCTCGGCGGCGCCGTCGGTGCGTCCGGCGAGGGCGTCGATCACCGCGCGCCGCACCCGGGGATGCGCATGCCGCGCCAGGTCGTCCAGAGGAGCCCCGCGGAACTCTTCGCGCCGCAGCGTGGCGGCCAGCTGCTCGACCGATTCGTCGTTTCCGGCGATCACCGCGTCGACCAGGCGCTGGAGGGCGGGGTCCATGGCCCGGCGAAGATACCAGCGCCGCCGCGTCCCGTTTGACGCTTCCGCGCCGTCCCTTTACCCTCTTCGCCCCACTCTCCCGAGCGACGACCGTGACCACCCCCCCGAAACAGCGCGCCGGATCCGTCGTGATCCTGGCAGCGGGCCACGGCAAGCGCATGAAGAGCGCGAAGCCGAAGGTCCTGCACCCGCTGTGTGGGCGGCCGATGATCGCCTGGGTCCTCGACCAGGCGCTCGCCCTCGAGCCGGAGCGGATCGTGCTCGTGACCGGCCACGGCGCGGCCGAGGTCGAGAAGGCGGTGGGGGAGATGGGGCTCGGCGCGCGCGTCCGCTTCGTCCGCCAGGAGCCGCAGCTCGGCACGGGGCACGCGCTCCAGGTCTGCCTGCCCGAGCTGGGCGCGGACCCGGGCGTCACGGTCGTCCTGTACGGCGACATGCCTTGTCTCCGCCCCGAGACCCTGCGCGCGCTCGTCGCGACCCAGGCCGAGTCGGCGCGCAACGGCATGGCGATCCTGACCGCCGTCCCCGACGAGCCGCGCGGCTTCGGCCGCATCCTGCGCGACGACGCGGGCCATGTGACGGGAATCGTCGAGGAACGCGACGCGAGCCCCGAGCAGCGCGAGATCGACGAGGTCAACCTGGGCGTCTACGCGTTCGACGGCCCGGGCCTCGTGGCGGCGCTTCCCAAGCTCTCCAACAAGAACGCGCAGGGCGAGTACTACCTGACCGACGTGCTCGCCGCCTTCGTCGCCGGCGGGCGCGCGGTTCGCGCGGTCGAGCTCGAGGACCACGAGGAGGGGCTGGGCGTCAACACGCTGGCCCACCTCGCGGAGGCGCGCTGGGCGCTGCAGCTGCGCATCCTCGAGGGGCACCTCGAGAACGGCGTGTACATCGAGGATCCGGCCACCACCTACATCGACCACGGCGTCGAGATCGGCGCCGGCACACGCGTCCTGCCGTGCAGCGTGATCCGCTCGGGCGTGCGCATCGGCAAGGACTGCGAAGTCGGGCCGTTCGCCCAGCTGCGGGTCGGGGCCGTGCTCGAGGACGGCGCCGAGATCGGCAACTTCGTCGAGGTGAAGAACACGCGCGTCGGCGCGCACGCCAAGGCGAAGCACCTCTCCTACCTCGGCGACGGCGAGATCTGCGCGCGCTCGAACATCGGCGCCGGGACGATCTTCGCCAACTACGACGGGGTCAAGAAGCACAAGACGAAGCTGGGCGAGCGCGTCTTCGTCGGCAGCGGCTCGGTGATCGTGGCCCCGAACACGATCGGCGACGGCGCGACCACGGGCGCGGGCGCCATCGTGACGCGCGACTCGAACATCGGCGCGGGCGAAGTGTGGGTGGGCGTGCCCGCCAAACGGCTCGCGGGGAAGTCCACGGGGCCGGCCAGCGGCACCAAGAAGGAGACGAGGTCCTAGTGCTCGGCTACAGCGAGAAGATCACTCTGATCGCGGGCAACGCGCACTCCGCGTTGGCGCAGGGCATCTCGAAGTCGCTCTCGATCCCGCTGGCGGCGGCGCACATCGCGCGCTTCCCCGACGGCGAGATCGACATCAAGGTCAACGACGACCTGCGCGGCTCGGACTGTTTCGTGATCCAGCCGACCTGCCCGCCGGTCAACGAGAACTGGATCGAGCTGCTCCTGCTCCTGGACACGCTGCGCCGCGCCAGCGCGGGACGCATCACCGCCGTCATGCCCTACTACGGCTACGCGCGGAAGGACCGCAAGGACGAGGGGCGCGTCCCCATCAGCGCCAAGGTCGTCGCGAACACGCTGGTCAACGGCGGCGCGGACCGCTTGCTGACGCTGGACATGCACGCGGCGCAGATCCAGGGGTTCTTCGACATCCCGGTCGACCACCTCTACGCCAAGCCCGCGCTCCTGCACGCGGTGCGCCGGATCGGTCTCGACCGTCCGGTCATCGTCTCGCCCGACGTGGGCGGCATCAAGATGGCGCGCGGCTACGCCAAGTCGCTCGACAACGCCGACCTCGCGATCGTCGACAAGCGCCGGATCAGCGGGTCCCAGATCGCCGTCGAGCACATCATCGGCGACGTCGAGGGCCGCAACGTCATCCTGGTCGACGACATGATCTCGACCGGCGGCTCGATCGCCGAGGCCTCGCGCGTGTGCCGCAAGTACGGCGCGAAGACGATCGTCATCGCGGTCAGCCACGCGGTCCTGTGCGGGCCGGCGGTCGAACGCCTCGATGCGGCACCCATCGACAAGATCCTGATCACCGATTCGATCCCTCCGCGCGCACAGTTGCCGCGGAACACGGAGATCGTGAGCGTGGCGCCACTCCTGGCGCGTGCGATCATGAACATCCACCGGAACGAGTCGGTTTCCTCCCTCTTCCAAGAACCCTGCTAGGCCTGATCGAGGGACAGGCGACGAACCAGCCAGGGACGGAGTTTCTGTCATGAGCAAGAAGAGTGAAGTCCTGAAGGCCGAACTGCGCACGCGCGTCGGCACCCGAGCCTCCCGCGCCCTGCGCGCGGAAGGCCGCATCCCCGCCAGCATGAACGCCGACTCGACGCACGGTCACGTGGACCTGTCGATCGAGGAGCACGGGTTCCTGGCCACGCGTCGCCGTCACACCCACCTGTACGAGATCGAGATCGGCGGCAAGCTCGAGATGGCCGTCGTGCGCGAACTGCAGTGGAACACCTTCGGCGAGCAGATCGTCCACATCGACTTCAAGCGCGTGCAGCGCGACGTGAAGACGGAGTCCGTGGTCGAGCTCGAGTTCACGGGCCACCCGAAGGGCGGCGTCCTGAACCACATCCACACGCACATCACCGTGCTGTGCCTGCCGATGGACATCCCGGACGCGATCGAGGTGCCGGTCGGCGGCCTCGACACGGGCGGCGCGATCCTCGCCAAGGAGATCCGCCTGCCCGCGAGTGTGACCCTCGTGCACCCGGCGGCCGACGTGAAGATCGCGGTCGTCGTCGTCGCGGCGAAGCCCGAGGCGGAACCGGTGGCCGAGGCCGCGGCCCCGGCGGCTCCGGCGGCGGGTACGCCTGCGGCTCCGGCCAGCTGATCGGCGCACTTCGGCCCGGCCCCACCGAGAACGGGTCCGCCCTGGATCACCCGCGCGGAGCGGGATCCGGAGCGGGCCCGTTCTCTTGGTCTCCGAGTCGACGGCGACCGGAGCCCGCGGCGGTGGAAGGGGGCGCCCCAAGCGGCCCCGCGCCGCGCCGGCTCCCGCCCGCCTCTTCCCACCCACCCCGCGCCCCGCTACCCTGTTCGGCCCTCCTCCCGGGCGGAGCCCCCAGGGCCCCGTGCGCGGATCGGTCCCAAGGAACCTCGCAGTGACGCGGCTCGTCGTCGGACTGGGCAACCCCGGCCCCGAATACGAGTGGACGCGTCACAACGTGGGGTTCCACGTGGTCGAACGCCTCAGCCAGGAAGAGGGAGTGATCTTTGAACCCGCACGCCGACTCCCCGGGTACACGGGGCCCGCGCACTTCACGTTCGCGCGCTCGAAGCGATTCGACGCGCTCTACGCGAAGCCGCTGACCTTCATGAACCTGTCGGGGACGGCCGTGACCGCCCTCGCACGGCACCTGCAGCTCGAACCGGACTCGATCCTCGTCGTCTACGACGACATGGACCTCGATCTCGGCCGGTTGCGGATCCGCGCCTTCGGTGGTCCCGGCATGCACAACGGCATGCGGTCGATCGTGGCATCCCTCGGGACCGACCGGTTCCCACGCGTGCGCGTGGGCATCGGGCAGGCCCGGACCGACGCGGCGCGCCATGTGCTCGAGCGGTTCTCGGAAGCGGAGATGCAGGACGCGGAGATCTCGGTGGCGGAAGCCGCCGATGCGATCCGCGCCTGGCTCGGCGGCGAGGACCTCGAGGGTGTCATGACGCGGTTCCACAGCCGCTGGAACCCAGGGACCTAGGGGCACTTCGCCTCCCGGACCCTCGCATCGATGACGAAAGGAGAACCAGGAACTTTGAGTCTGTACGAATGCATGTTCCTCCTCGACAACGCCGTGGTGCGAGAGGACTGGAAGAAGGCGAAGAGCGTCATCACCGACGCTGTCGCGAAGCACGGAGGTTCGGTGGTCACGTCCCGTCGCTGGGACGAGCGCCGTCTGGCCTACACGATCCGCGGGAAGAACCGCGCGACGTACGTCCTCTCCTACCTCGAGATCCCCGGAGCCAACCTGCCGGGACTGCGACGCGAGCTCGAGCTCTCGGAACGGGTCCTGCGCTACCTGCTCCTGAAGGTCGACGAGATCCCCGCGACGGAGCACGAGCTCACCTCGGCCGAGAACGCCGACGGGTTCACCGTTCCGACCCCGCCGCCCGACGACGTCGTCGAGCCCGAGCCGATCCTGCCCGTCCAGGAAACCCTGGAGGACATCCTGGCCGAGGGTGAGATGGACGATCGCCCGCGCGGTCGCCGTCCCGAGCGCGCTTCGGCGGAGGTGGCCCCGTGAGTCGCGACCGCCGTGCACCCCTTCCGCCCATCGCCGGTCGCAACTGCGACGACGCCTGGCCGGAGTACAAGGACCTCGAGAACCTCAAGCGGTTCTTGAACGGGTCCGCGCAGATCTACTCGCGCAAGCGGACCGGTTTCTGCTCCCAGTGCCAGAAGGCGCTGAAGCAGGCCGTGAAGCGGGCGCGTCACATCGGCCTCCTGCCCTTCGTGGGCTGATCTGGAGGACTGAACCATGGGACGCAGTGTCGAAGTGCTCCTCCGCGAGCACGTGAAGGACCTCGGTCGCTGCGGCGACGTGGTCAAGGTGTCGCCCGGCTTCGCCCGCAACTTCCTCTACCCGAGGAAGATCGCGATGGAAGCCACGGCGGAGAACACGAAGGCGATGGCGCGTCGACGCCTCGTCCTCGATGCCCTCGAAGCCAAGAAGACCGCCGAGGTCGTGGCGCTCGTCGGAACCCTCACGGGTGTCGAGCTCAAGACCACCGCGCGCGCCGACGAGCAGGGACACCTGTTCGGCTCGGTGAACGCGGCGAACATCGTCGAGATGCTGCGCGAGAAGGGACACGCCTTCGAAGAGAAGGCCGTGCGCCTGGATGCGCCGATCAAGACGGTCGGCAACCACCCGGTGAAGCTGCACGTCCACGGCGAGCACTTCGCCGAGATCGTGGTCATCGTCGAGGCGCAAGCCGCGGCCTGACCGACCGCGGCGCCCGGAAGGAACTTCCGGGAGTGCCTCACGCACACAGCCAGCGCGGCCCGGCCGCGCTGGCTGTGTGCGTGTTCCGGCGCGGTCGAGCCTGGCTCCGTACACGGGGATACGTTTCGATGGCCCCGTTCCGCACTGGGCCCGCCCCGCGTGCTCCGAGCCCTCGCCCTCCTCGCCGTCACGAGCCCAGCCTTCGCCGGCGTGCGCACCGTCGCGCCGAGCGGCGCCGACCACGTCCAGATCTCCGCCGCGATCGCGGCCGCGCGGCCGGGAGACGTCGTGCTGGTCCGCGCCGGGACGTACGCGCCGTTCGCGATCGACGGGTTCGGCTTGACCGTGGTCGCGGACACGCAAGCGAACGTCGTCGTCCAGGGCCCGATCGTGGTCCAGAACGTCCCCGCCGCATCGACCGTCGCCTTGACCGGCCTGCGCATCGGCGCCATGAACACCACGGCGGTCACGCTGCGGGATTGCGCCGGAGCGGTGCGCCTCGCCGACCTCCAGGCCTGGGTCGCGCCCAACGCGATCGCGGCGGCGCTGCCGACCGTCCGCGTGGAGCGCTGCGCGGACGTCGCGCTCTCGCGCTGCACTCTCGACAGTGCTGCGAGCCCCGCAGCGGCGACGATCGCCGGCAGCGCTCTCCGAGCCACGGAAAGCACGCTCGCCATCCACGACTCCACCCTGCACGGCGGCTTCGGGCTCTCCGGCGCAGCGAGCGGCCAGGCCGGAGGCTCGGGCGGCGTCGCGCTCGACCTCGTCTCCGGAACGGCGTTCGTCTCGGGCGCCATCCTGCGCGGGGGACCGGGCGGGGCCGGCGGTCTCGCCAGCACGGGCTACCCCGGCTGCTCGGCCTTCGCTCCGCGGCCCGGCGGAGCTGGCGGCCATGGCCTCGTCATCGCGCCCGGTGCGGTCGCACGCGTGCTCGACGCGTCGATCTCCGGCGGTGCACCGGGACTCGGCGCGACGACCGCCTGCGGCCAGCACGCACCGGACGGTGCGCCGGGTGCGGTCACCGTCGGCACGTCGATCGCCGTCATGGGGTCCGCCCGCACGCTGAACAGCACGCCCTGCGCGCGCGAGGGCCAGGGCGCCGGGTTCGGCTTCCGCGGCCTGCCGGGCGAGCGCGTGTTCCTGTTCCTCTCCGACGGGTCGGGTCAGGCCTGGAACCCGGCGCTCGCTGGCCCCGTGCTCGTGCGCGTGCCGTTCTGGCGCCGCGTCCTCGTCGCCACGCTGGGCACGGAGGGAACGGGATCCGCGTCGATTCCCGTGCCGGAGTTGGGGCCCGGAACGTCCGCGCGGACGCTCTTCGTGCAGGGGCTCTTCGTGAGCCCGGACGGCACGGGGCGCCTGGCGGCCGCGCGACCGCTCGTCCTGTTGGACGCCGCGTACTGAGCGCGTACGGAAGGCCGGCGTCCCCAAGGGGCGCGCACCGCGCCACTTCGGTCCAAAGGCGCGCGATCCGCGCGGGGATGCGACCGTCGCGCTTCCCGGCGGACGGCGAGGGCCAGTATCCTCCGCCGCTCCCCGCGCGCCGCCATGAGCTCCGAGTTTCCGTCCCAGGTTCCGCCCCACAACGAAGAAGCGGAGCGTGCGCTCCTCGGAGCGCTCCTGCTCGATCCGCAGCGGGTCCCGGAGATCTCCGAGATCGTGCACCTGGGCGACTTCTTCCACCCGCGGCACGAGGCGGTCTGGGAGGCGATCCTCGCGCTGACGGAACGCGCCGAGCCGATCGACCACGTGTCCCTGGGCGAGGCCCTGAGCCAGGCCGGCAAGTTCCAGCAGGTGGGCGGGCGCGCGTTCCTCGTCGAGCTCGCGAGCTGCGTCGCCTCGGCCGCGCACGCGAAGCAGCACGCGCGCATCGTGTCCGAGACCGCCATGCTGCGACGTCTGATCCGCGAATGCGGCGAGCTCATCGCCAACGCGTACCAGACACGTCCTGACGGCGATGCCGTGCCCGAGCTCCTGGCCGACGCCGAGGACCGCGTCTTCAAGATGGCCGCGCAGAAGGATCGCGGAGAGGCCATGCCGATCGGCAAGGCGGTCATCGAGACGTTCCGGCGCATCGACTCCAGCTCACACCGGAAGGGCCTCACGGGCCTCGCGAGCGGTTTCTACGAGCTCGACGAGCTCCTGTGCGGCTTCAACGCCGGCGAGTTGATCATCGTCGCGGCGCGGCCGTCCATGGGGAAGACGGCGCTGGTCCTGAACTGCATGGACCACGCGGCCGACCCCGACCACATGCCGGAGTGGATCGACCACGCTCCGAGCGTGCTCTTCTTCAGCCTCGAGATGGGCCACCAGTCCATCGTGCGGCGCATGCTGTGCGCGCGCGCGCGCGTCGACGCCCACCGTCTGCGCACGGGCCGGATTCCCACCGAGGACTACGCCGAGCTGTCGCGCGCGGCGGGGGAGCTGCAGAAGCTCAAGATCTTCATCGACGACACGCCGGGCGTCTCGGCGCTCGGAATGCGCAGCCGCGCGAAGCGCATCAAGGCCAAGCACGGTCTCGACATGATCGTCGTCGACTACCTGCAGTTGATGACGCACCCGAAGAGCGAGAGCCGTCAGCAGGAGATCAGCCAGATCAGCCGCATGCTGAAGGAAATGGCGCGCGAGCTGGAGGTGCCGGTGATCGCGCTGTCGCAGCTCTCGCGCGCGGTGGAGTCGCGCGACGACAAGCGGCCGCAGCTCTCGGATCTGCGCGAATCGGGCTCCATCGAGCAGGACGCCGACGTCGTGCTGCTCCTCTATCGCGACGAGTACTACAACCGCGACAACCCCGAGAACAAAGGTCTGGCGGAGATCATCTGCGCCAAGCAGCGGAACGGACCCACGGGCATGGTCCCGCTGGGGTTCAACGGATCGATCATGCGCTTCGAGAACCGTGCGCCCAGCATGGCCGAACCCTTCCACGGATGAGCGCGCTCGCCAGGCCCGGATCGGGGACGCTCGCCCTGG
This sequence comes from Planctomycetota bacterium, assembly GCA_026692665.1. Classification (GTDB taxonomy): domain Bacteria; phylum Planctomycetota; class UBA1135; order UBA1135; genus JAEUHZ01. Next base: position 89,650 of record JAPLOF010000009.1, on the reverse strand, counting down.
CGTGGTTGTTCGTGTGCTGCGCGGCGTTCGCGCCGGGTTCCTGGGCGCAGGGACTGCCGCCCAAGGAGCCCGAACCGCCGAAGGCCGCGCCGGAGCAGGCCGAACCCGCGCCGCAAGCGCCCGTGGTGCCGGCGCCCGAGCTGCCGAAGGCCGGCACCCAGGGGAAACGCAACCCGCCGCTCGTCGGCGTCGCGGTCGAGGGCCAGCGACGCTACACGGAGTCGCAGATCGTCGCGGCGCTCGGCGTCCGCATCGGCGAGCCCTACGACCCCGAAGCGGTCGCGAAGGGGATCGACACCCTCTGGCGGGCGTTCCACTCGAAGGCGCGCGCCGACCTGCGCGAGGTGGCCGGCGGCGTCGAGCTGCGCATCACGGTCGAGGAGATGAACGTCGATCTCGAGCCGCGCTTCGTGGGCTACCACGAGATGGACCTCGAGGACCTGAAGCGCTGGGCGCTGCTCGAGGACCGTGGCGAGCTGTACCTCTACCATGCCGAGCGGGTGAAGCAGCGCATCATCGAGGGCTATCGCCGCGAGGGGTTCGCCTTCGTCGAGGTCGACGTCGTGCGCCGTGGGCCCGACATGGGCGCGGATCCGAGCGGCGCGCTGCCCGACGTGATCTTCGAGATCCGCGAAGGGCCGATCGTCCACGTGCAGGACCTGGTCGTCCGCGGCAACGATCACATGCCCGCGACCGGGATGTGGTGGTGGAAGGGCGGCCTCAAGGTGCTCGCCAAGACCGAGCTCGATGGCCCGTGGCTCTTCGACTGGAACGGCGAGGAGTTCGTGCGCGAGAAGCTGGACGCCGACCTGCTCGCGATGCGCGAGGTCTACCGTGACCGCGGCTGGCTCGACGCGGTGGTCGAGATCGAGAACCTCGAGTATTCGGCCGACCGCAGCGAGGTGACCATCCACGTCGTCGTGGACGAGGGAAAGCCCTACACGATCGACACCCTCCAGGTCGAAGCCGTGGATCGCGTGTGGAATGCGCAGAAGGCGGACTTCGACGAGACCCCGGCCGAGTTCGTGATCCCGCGTGAGAAGATCCTGGCCCTGTGCGAGTTGGGGCCGGGCAAGCGCTACGAGCGCTTCCTGCAGACGCGCGACGGGATCGCGATCCGCGATGCCTACGGCAAGGAGGGGTACATCTCGCACCCCTCGCTGCGCATCGACGGCTTCGAGTTCCTCGAGCCGCGCCTGGTCTTCGACCCCGTGAACCACAAGGTGCAGGTGACCTACCGCCTGGCGCAGGGCAAGAAGCGCTGGCTGCGCGAGGTGCTCCTCTCCGGCACCACCCACACCCGGGACCGCGTCGTCCGGCGCGAGGTCGATCTGCTGCCGGGCGATGTCGCCGACCTATCGAAGATCCGCCGCGCGCTGAGTCGCATCTACTCGACGGGCTACTTCAACGACGAATCGCGGCCCCTCGAGCACCGCGACCCCACGTTCTCGTTCAAGCCGTCGCCGGATCCGAACTGGGTGGACCTCGAGTACCAGGTCGAGGAAGGCACCGTCGTCAACTTCCAGGTGCAGGGCGGCATCGACAGCAACAGCGGGCTCTTCGGTCGCATCTCGCTCTCGATGCGCAACGCCGACGTCACCGCTGGTCCTGACAGCCTGTGGTCGGTCTTCTCCGACATCTACGACAAGTCGGCGTTCCACGGGGCCGGCCAGCGCATCGACCTCGAGTACATGCCGGGCACGATCGAGAACAGCTACCGGATCCGCTTCCTCGAGCCGGACCTGTTCCGCTCGCAGTTCGATCGCTGGAGCATCGAGTTCGAGTTGAACCGCTGGGAGCGCTCGCAGCGCTTCTACGACGAGCATCGTTTCGAGCGCAAGGTGCGACTGGGCCGCGAATTCGGGCGCGAGTTCGCGATCTTCCTCGGCTATCGACTCACGGACGTCGAGGTGACCGACCTCCAGCAGGACGAAGCCGCGCCCGTTCCTCCGAACGACACGGAGTTCCCCCCGTCGATCTACCAGGAGGTGGACGAGACCAATCGGATCTTCGGTCCCACGTTCGACCTCCAGTACCGGAAGCTCGACACGCTGTTCAGCCCGCGCGAGGGGATGCAGATCATCTGGAAGAACGGCGCGTACGGTCAGTCCTTCGGCGGGGACTTCGACTACTTCAGCTCGGAGATGGACGCGGACTGGTTCTTCTTGACCGCGGGCGAGGGGGACACGGTCCGCCCCGGATTCCACCTGGGTCTCGGTCTCGCCGTGGCGGACGAGTACGGCGACACCGAGGAGGTGCCCTACACGGAGCGCTTCTTCCTGGGCGGCAGCCGGCTCCTCCGGGGCTTCGCGTTCCGCGGCGTCGGGCCGAACGTGGGTTCCAACGCCCTGGGCGGCGAAACGTCGTTCGACGCCACGGTCGAGTACCGCATCCCGCTCTACAAGAACGTGCAGCCCGGCACGTACAAGGAGATCGAGATGTTCCGCCTGACGCTGTTCGGGGACGCGGGCATCCTGGATCCCGAGCCCTACCGGCTCGATCCGGCGGAACTCCGGGCGTCGCTCGGCTTCAGCCTCGGGATGATCAGTCCGTTCCCGGTCATGCTGAACTTCGGCTTCCCCGTGCTCGACGGCGAGGGAGACAAGAAACAGACGTTCTCGTTCTCGATCTTCAGCCTGGCCTTCTGAGGGCCATGGGCTCGGTGCTTTGACAGCCTACCGGTCTCACGCTAGACCTTGCACCCCGTCGCCCGCTCCGTAGGGCGTTCGCCGGCCCCGAACTTCGGAGCCCTTCCTCGATGATCTCCCGGACCCTGGCCGAACTCGCCACCTCGTGCGGCGCCGTCGTCGATGGCGATCCGAACCTGCGCGTGCATGGACCCGCGACGCTCGCGGATGCCGCGCCGGGGCAGATCAGCTTCCTCGCGAACCCGCGCTACACGCCGCAGCTCGCCACCACGAGAGCCTCCGCCGTGGTCGTGACGCGCGATTGCGTCTCTTCGCGTCCGGACCTGGCGCTGTTGCGCTGCGACGACCCGAGCCGCGCGTTCACGGCGGTCGTGCAGTCCTTCGCCCCGCCCGAGCCCGTCCCGCCGGCTGGCGTCCACCCCAGCGCCGTCGTGGACCCGACGGCCGTCGTCGACCCGAGCGCTTCGATCGGCCCGAACTGCACCATCGGCCGCGAAGCCCGGATCGGAGCCCGCGCCGTGCTCGTCGCCAACGTCTACGTGGGGGCTCACGCCGCGATCGGCCCGGACACCGTGCTGCATCCCGCCGTCGTCGTCTACGGCCGCGTCACGATCGGGGCCCGCGGCCTGATCCACGGCGGGACGGTCCTCGGCTCCGACGGATTCGGGTTCGAGCCCACGAAGACCGGCTGGGCCAAGATCCCGCAGGTCGGGTCCGTGGAGGTCGGCGACGACGTCGAGATGGGCGCGAACTGCGCGGTCGATCGGGGCCGTTTCGGTCCCACGCACATCGGCAACGGCGTCAAGTTGGACAACCTCGTCCACGTGGCCCACAACGTGTACGTCGACGACGGCGCGCTGCTCATCGCGCAGGTCGGCATCGCCGGCAGCACGCGCATCGGCAAGCGCGCGATCCTCGCCGGCCAGGCCGGGATCGCTGGACACGCGAACATCGGCGATGGCGCGCGGATCGGAGCCCAGTCGGGCGTCGCGGGCATCGTCCCCGCCGGCGAGGACTACTTCGGCTCGCCGGCGCGCCCGCGCAGCGAAGCCATCCGCTCCTCGATGATCGTCGCCAAGCTCCCCGAGCTGAAGGCGCGCATCCACGACATGTCGAAGCGCATCGCTGCGCTCGAGGCGGCAGCGGCCCCGAGCGCGGAAGGCCGCTCGAACCAGGAATCACCATGACACGACGACAACGCACACTGCGCACCGCCGTGGAGTTCCAGGGGGTGGGTCTCCACTCCGGGGTCCACGTGAAGGGGCGCATGCTGCCCGCTCCGCCCAATCGTGGCGTCGAATTCGTGCGCACGGACCTGCCCGGTTCCGAGCCGATCCCGGCGCGCATCGCGTACCTCTCCAACAAGGAGCGGCGCACGCGGCTGGTCCGCGGCGCGGCCGAGGTGGAGACGGTCGAGCACCTCCTCGCGGCGTGTTCCGGCCTCGGCGTGGACAACATGACGGTCGAGTTGTCGGGCGCCGAGCTGCCCGGCCTCGACGGCAGCGCGCGCGATTTCGTCGAGCTCGTGCAGCGCGCCGGCATCGTCGACCAGCCCGCCGACGCCCGCGTGCTCGTGCTCGACCAGCCGCTGTACGTGCGCCAGGGCGACGCGACGCTGGTCGCGATCCCATCGGATCGCCGCAGATCGAGCTCTCGCCCGACAGCTTCACGAAGGAGATCGCCTCCGCGCGCACCTTCTGTCTGGCGTCCGAGGTGCCGCTCCTCCAGAAGGCCGGGCTCGGCAAGGGCGCGACGCGCGAGAACACCCTGATCCTGGGCGATCCGCTGACGACGATGCGGCTCCCGTTCGAGCCCGTCCGCCACAAGATGCTGGACCTGATCGGCGACCTGCACCTCCTGGGCGCCGACCTGCACGCCCATGTGATCGCGACGCGGTCCGGTCACGCCACGAACGCCGAGCTCGTGCGTCGTCTCGTGGACCTGATGCAGGCGCTCGAGACGGGCGGAGTGATCCAGCGCGAGTCGGGCCTCGACGTGCGCGAGATCCTGCGGATGCTGCCGCACCGGTATCCGTTCCTGCTCATCGACCGCGTGCTCGAGATCGAGGGCTACAAGCGCGCCGTGGCGTTGAAGAACGTCACGATCAACGAGCCGTACTTCCAGGGCCACTTCCCCGCGGCGCCGATCATGCCGGGCGTGCTGCAGCTCGAGGCGATGGCGCAGCTCGCCGGCGTCCTGCTCCTGCGCAAGCTGGAGAACACGGGGAAGCTGGCTGTGCTGTGGTCGATCGACAAGGTGAAGCTGCGCGGCGCCGTCGTCCCGGGCGACCAGCTGCGCATCGAGGTCACGACCACGCGCGACAAGGACCAGGTCGCGCAGGTGCAGGGCGTCGGGACGGTCGCCGGCAAGGTCGTCTGCGAAGCCCTCCTCATGTTCACGCTGGTGGACCCGTAACGGAGAGACTGCGATGCCCGACAAGATCCATCCGACCGCGGTCGTCCACCCGCTCGCTCGCATCGGCGCCGACGTCGAAATCGGCCCGTATTCCGTGATCGGCGCCGACGTCACGATCGGCGACCGCACGAAGATCGGGCCCCAGGTGTTCGTCGACGGGGTGACGCGCATCGGCGCGGACAACCTGATCGTGGGCCAGGCGGCGCTCGGCGGCCCGCCGCAGGATTTGTCCTACCGGGGCGAACCCACCGAGCTCGAGATCGGCGATCGCAACACGATCCGCGAGTTCGTCACGATCAACCGCGGCACCGTGAAGGGCGGCGGCGTCACGCGGGTTGGGAACGACAACATGCTCATGGCCTGCTGTCACGTCGCCCACGACTGCGAGTTGCGCGACAAGATCATCCTGGCGAACGGGGTCCTGCTCGCCGGTCACGTGCTCGTCGAGGAGAACGCGAACGTCTCGGGCGGCGCAGCCGCCCACCACTTCGTGACGATCGGGGCCTACGCCTACATCGGCGGCATGACGCGCATGGTGCAGGACGTGCAGCCGTTCATGATCCTGGAGGGCCACCCGAGCCGCGTGCGCGGCGTCAACGTCATCGGGCTGCAGCGCGGCGGCGTGGCGGAGAACGACATCGAGGACCTGCGCGAGGCCTTCAAGCGCGTGTGGCGGTCCGGCGATCCGCGCAGCAAGACGCTGGAGGACCTGCGCGCCCAGTTCCCGCAGTCCGCGGCGGTCATGCGCCTCGTGCGCGAGCTCGAGCAGACGGACGTGGGCGCCAAAGGCCGCTACCGCGAGAGCCTGCGCGCCGATTTCATGCGGATCGGACAGGAACGACTCCTCTCGAGCGCTGAGACCCGCTGACCATGGCACGCACGAAGACCGCGGTGATCGGGGTCGGCCACCTGGGCAAGTTCCACGCGCGGATCCACAAGGAGAACCCGCGGGCGGAACTCGTCGCGATCGTCGACGCCAACGCGGAGCGGGCCGGCGCCCTGGGCGCCGAGCTCTCCTGCGCGGTGCTGGCCGACGCATCCGCGCTGCCGCGCGACGTCCAGGCCGTCAGCATCGCCGTCCCGACCATCCACCACGCGGCCGTCGCGATCCCGTTGCTCGAGCGCGGCGTGCACTGCCTGATCGAGAAGCCGCTCGCGGCGAGCGTCGAGGAGGCCGACCGCATCCTCGCCGCCGCGAAGAGAGGCAAGGCCAAGGTCGCCGTCGGACACGTCGAGCGCTTCCAGCCCGGGCTGCGCAAGGTGCGCGCGATGGGCCTGAAGCCGCGCTTCATCGAATGCCACCGCCTCGCCCCGTTCAGCTTCCGCAGCCTGGACGTCGGGGTCGTCCACGACCTCATGATCCACGACCTCGACCTGATCCTCGACCTCGTGGGATCGCCCGTCGAGAGCCTGGACGCCGCCGGCGGCGCGATCCTGACGACGAGCGAGGACGTCGCGTCGGTGCGCCTGATCTTCGCCGACGGCGCGCTGGCGAACGTGACGGCGTCGCGCGCCTCCATGCAGCCGATGCGCCGCTTCCGCATGTTCTCCAGCGAGGCCTACGTGAGCCTCGACTTCCAGAAGAACTACGGCCTCGTCATCAAGAAGGGCCCGGAGTGGGAGAAGGGCCGCGCGCTGCTCTCGAACTTCGACCCCACGACGCAGATGCCGGGCCCGGAGTGGATCCGCGACCGGGTGCTCTCCGTCGAGGAACTCGACCTCTCCGACATGGACCGCCCGCTGCAGGCCGAAATCGAGGCGTTCCTGCGCTGCGTGCAGGAGAACACCGAGCCCGAGGTGCCCGGCGAGGACGGCCGCGCGGCGCTCGCGCTCGCCGACCGGATCGTGCGCGACATCCGGGCGCACGCCTGGTAGCGCGGAGTCTCGGATGGGGTGCCCGGCCCAGGCTGCGCCTTGGGGCCTCCCGCTCAGGCTGCTAGCCTGCGCGGCGATGTCTCCCGCCGCTCGACCCGGACTGTTCGATCCTCTCCCCGAAGACGTCGCGACCCGCCCGGCGGCCGCGGAGGAAATCGTCCTCGCCGCCTGGCGCGAAGAGGGCACGTTCGAGGCCGTCCAGGCGGCGCGGGCCGGCGCGCGGCCGTTCGTCTTCTGGGAAGGCCCGCCGACGGCGAACGGCAAGCCCGGCATCCACCACGTCTTCGCGCGCACGATCAAGGACGCGGTCTGCCGCCATCGCACGATGACGGGACGGCGCGTGGTGCGGAAGGCCGGTTGGGACACGCACGGCCTGCCGGTCGAGCTCGAGGTCGAGAAGAAGCTCGGGATCAGCGGCAAGCCCGAGATCGAGAAGTACGGGGTCGCGGCGTTCAACCAGAAGTGCCGCGAGTCCGTGTGGACGTACAAGCAGGACTGGGAGCGCCTCAGCGAGCGGATCGGCTACTGGCTCGACTACGGCGATCCGTACGTCACGTACGAGGCGAACTACGTCGAGTCGGTCTGGTACCTGCTGGCGAAATTCCACGAAAAGGGCTTGGTTTATCGTGGAAAACGGGTGCTGCCGTACTGCGGCCGCTGCGGGACGGGCCTGTCGTCGCACGAGCTCGGGCAGCCCGGCGTCTACCGCGACGTGATGGACCCGAGCATCTACGCGCGCTTCGTGATCGGGGACGAGGGCGGGGAGCGCACGAGCCTCCTCGCGTGGACCACGACGCCCTGGACTCTGCCGAGCAATGTCGCGCTGGCGGTGCATCCCGAGCGGGAGTACGTGCTCGCCCGCGTCGCCCTTCCCGTCGCGAAGGGCGCCGAGAAGGGGAGCGCCGGCTACGAGCGCCTGTGGATCGTGAAGGAGCGCGCGCAAGCGGTGCTCGCGGACCACACGGTGATCGAGACGCGCAAGGGGAGCGCGTTGGTCGGAACGCGCTACGCCCGGCTGTTCGCCGATCCGGTCACCGAGGTCGAGCCGGGCGCCTGGAAGCCGGATTTCGCGAACGCCTACCGCGTCGTGGCCGCGGAGTACGTCACCGTCGAGGACGGCACGGGCATCGTCCACCAGGCGCCCGCGTACGGCGTGGACGACTGGAACACCGCGGCCAAGCACGGCCTGCCGGTGCTGCAGGCCGTCGGCCCCGAGGGCCGCCTCGTGAACGAGGTCGCGGGCGTGCCGGTCCGCACCTTCTTCAAGGAGGCCGACGAACCGCTGATGGAGGACCTGAAGCGGCGCGGCCTCGTGTTCAAGAAGTCGCGCGACAACCACAGCTACCCGCACTGCTGGCGCTGCGACACGCCGCTCTTCTACTTCGCCACGCCGGCCTGGTACCTGCGCACCAGCGCCTACAAGGACAAGATGCTGGCCGCGAACCGCGAGGTCCGCTGGATCCCGCCCGAGGTGGGCCAGAAGCGCTTCGGCGAGTGGCTCGAGAACAACGTCGACTGGAACATCTCGCGCGACCGCTACTGGGGGACGCCGCTGCCGTTCTGGGTGTGCGAGGGCTGCCCCGCGGAGGTCGCCGTCCGGAGCGTCGCGGAGCTGCGCGAGCGCGCGGGCGGGCTTCCCGACGGCTTCGACAACCACAAGCCGCTGATCGACGAGGTCACGTTCCCCTGCGCGAACTGCGGCGGGATCATGCGGCGCACGAAGTCCGTGCTCGACTGCTGGTTCGACTCGGGCGCGATGCCCTACGCGCAGTACCACTGGCCGCACGCGGCCGGTTCGCGCGAGCTGCTGCGCGAGCAGTTCCCGGCCGACTTCATCGCCGAAGGGCTCGACCAGACGCGCGGCTGGTTCTACACGCTCCACGCGATTGGCACGTTCGTGACCGAGTTCTGTCCGGAAGAGGGCCTGCCGAAGGGCGCGACCTACAAGGCCTGCGCCGTGAACGGCCTCGTCCTCGACAAAGACGGCGTGAAGATGAGCAAGCGGCTCGGCAACGTCGTCGACCCGTGGAAGGTCCTCGACGAGCACGGCGCCGACGCGGCGCGCTGGTACCTGCTCGCGAGCGGCGCGCCGTGGGCGCCGAAACGCTTCGATCCGGCGGGATTGCTCGAGGAAAGACGGCGTTTCTTCGGCACCCTCGTGAACAGCTACAAGTTCTTCGCGGACTACGCACGCCTCGCCGACGGCTGGAAGCCGTCGAGCGGCGCGCCCGCGGTGAAGGACCGTCCCGAGATCGACCGCTGGCTGGCCTCACGCACGCAGACCCTCGTCCGCGTGGTGCGCGAGCGCTACGACGACTACGACCTCTCGGCGGTGTGTCGGGCCCTCGAGTCCTTCGTGCTCGACGACCTGTCCAACTGGTACATCCGCCGCAACCGTTCGCGCTTCTGGAAGGGCGTCGGCGCCGACAAGGCCGCCGCGTTCGCGACGCTGCACGCGGCGCTCGAGACCACGGCGCTGCTGGCCGCGCCGATCGCGCCGTTCGTCTCCGAGATGCTCTATTCCCGGCTGGCACCGGGGCGCGGGTCCGTCCACGCACAGCTCCTGCCGGAGCCGGACTCGGGGCTCGTCGACTCCGACCTCGAGCGCAGCATGGAGGTCGTCGTGCGCCTGGTCGAGATGGGCCGCGCGCTGCGCGAGCGCGCGAGCCAGAAGATCCGCCAGCCCTTGCGCGCCATCCACGTGCGTTCTTCGAGCGAGGAGGCGCTCGCGCTCCTGCGCCGGCCGTTCGCGCGCGATCTCGTGCTGGGGGAGCTCAACATCAAGTCCTTCGGCAGCCTGGCGGCGGACGACGGGCAGCTGTGCACCCTGCGCGCGAAAGCCAATTTCCGCGTGCTCGGGAAGAAGGTCGGCGGCCGGATGAAGGCCGCCGCCGCCGCGATCGAGGCGCTCGCGCCCGCCGAGGTCGCGCTGCTGCGTGCCGGGTCGGAGGTCGAGATCTCCGCCGGCGGCGAGCCGCTGCGCATCGGTCCCGAGGACGTCGAGGTCCGCGTGGAGTCGAGCGCCGAATTCGACGTCGAGACGGACGGCCGTTTCGTGGTGTTCCTGGACACGGTGCTGGACGAGGCGCTCGTCGTCGAGGGGATCGCCCGCGAACTCGTGAACCGCGTCAACGCGCTGCGGAAGGACAGCGGCCTGGCGGTCGAGCAGCGCATCCGGCTGCGCGTCGAGTCCGCCGATGCGCTGGTTCGCCTCGCGGTGGAGCGGCACCTCGCCCTGATCGCGGGCGAGACGCTGGCCAGCGACTGCGCGATCGGGGCCGCGCTCCCGGGCGCGGGGTTCCCGGCCGAGGCCGACCTGGGCGAGGGACACGCGGCGCGCCTCTGGCTCGCGCCCGCGTGAGTGGCGCGCGCCCGGCCGAGCCCTGCTCGGCCCGGGTGCGGATCCGCGCGCTGCACGGCCCGGGGGCCGCTCGCGGGACGAGCGCAAGCCGCGCGGATTCCGCCGACGAATGCGCATTGTCCCCGTCGGTGGGCTGCGCTAGCTTGCGGACCGCGGGGCGCTCCTGGCGTTCAGGTGATTGGTCGTAATCCCCGGGCCGAACAAGCATCTAGTGGGCCCATCTTCTATGCCGTGGCAAACCCACGGTGTGGCGGGCCCCCCTGGAACCCTACAGGTTCCGGGTCCCGACCAGCACGGTCTCGCTGGGGCCCCCGCGATCCCCTCCCGTCCTCCCGAGTGATCGGCCGGACCGGGCCTCGTCCTCCCTCTCGGCGATCGTTCTTGCAGCATGCGCGCACTCCTCCTTCTCGTCCTCGGCGCGGGTCTGGTCTGGTTCGTCTGGCGCGGTCTGGGTCCGGGGGCGCCCGCGGAAACCGACGCGCACGCTTCCGCTCCGGGGGCCATGATCGCCATGGATCCCCCGGCTCAGCCGGCGGCGAGCGAGTCCAGCGCGGGCACGCCGCGCGAGCCGTCCGCGGTGCCGGCCGAACCCCCGGTGGCGCCGCCTCCCGTGGCTGCCGCGGCGGCTCCGGCGGTCCCCGCGGACTCCCGAGAGTCGTCGGGGACCGCGCCGGCTTCGGTTGCCGCTCCGACGTCCGCGCCCCTGGCGCCCAGCGTCGTGGCGGCGTCGCCGGCCGAGATCGCGGCCGCGGAAGAGCTGCTCCGCGATCCCCCGGGCCTGGGTGCCTGGCTCGCCACGCGCGGCGTGGACCTCCCCGCAGGCCGTCGCGAGTTCGCCGCCGGTCTCGTCCATGCGTTCGCGGCGCAGGGCGCGGAAACCGCGTCGGCCCTCGATCGCGCGGAAAAGACCGGGCAAGTCCAGCCGACCGAGCGCGCCCTCGCGCAGCGGATCGCGGCACGGGGCGAGGCGCCGGGGATGCTCGCGACGGAGTCTCCCCTGGCGCGCGCGGCGGCGATGAAGGAGCTGGAGCGCGCGGCGCTCGAGGACCTGGCCGCAGGGCGGGCCGGTGAAGCGGCCGAGTCGCTCTCGCGCCTGCTCCTGGGCGAGATCGCGTCACCCTGGCGCGCGGACGCCGCGCGGCTCGCCGCCTGGAGTGAGCGCCTGCGCGAGGCGCAACGCGAAAATCGCTGGAATCGCCGCGGAAAATGGCGCTCCACCGAGATCGTGGTGCAGCCCGGCGACTCGCTCATCAGCGTGCGCAAGCGTGCGGTGGCACAGGACGCGAGCCTCGTCGTGTGCACCGGGCAGATCGCGCGCGCGAACCAGCTCGAAGGCGAGGTGATCCACCCGGGGGCGAAGCTGCGCATCCCGCTCGATCCGGCCAGCGTTCTCGTGGATCTCGACGCGCACTGGGCCTTCTATCTGGCGGGGGAGGAGGTCGTCGCGGCCTGGCCGATCGGCGTCGGCAAGGAGAGCAGCGCGACCCGCGTCGGCACCTTCACGGTGGGGGAGAAGACGAAGGAGCCGATGTGGTTCCCCCAGGGCCGGAAACCGGTGCCGTTCGGGGACGCTGAAAATCCCCTGGGAACGCGCTGGATCGCGTGGAACGACACGGGGGGCACACCCACGCGCCTCGGCTTCCACGGGACCAACGAGCCGCAGAGCATCGGTCAGGACGCGAGCCTCGGCTGCATCCGCATGCGGACGCCCGACGTCGAGGAGCTGTACGAGATCCTCCCGCGCGGAGCGTCGATCCGCGTCGTTCCATGAGCTCCGCGGCCCCGGTCGCGGTCGAAGCGGGGGCCTTTTCGGGCCGAAAAACGGGCCGGATCCGCACTCGGGCGTAGGACCTAAACCGCGATCTTCCAAGGCTTTAGGGGCTCGGCGAAGGCCGGATGAAGATTCTGGTTGGGTGGGTGTTGACGGGGGGGGCGGAAACACTACTATCCCGCCTCCCAAACGCAGCCGAGCGGCACGGACGACCCCCACAGACAGGTGGGTGGTGAGCCTGGGTCATCGAGCGCGTGCGGACCTGAGAACACGATCGGAGCCCGCCGCCATGGTGGATCCGGTCAGGATCTTTGAAAACAAGGGTGGCCCTTGAAAACTGTGCGAGCGCCCGAGGCGTAGCTCTTCGAGAGAACGCCTTGGGAATGAATTCCAAGAGCAAAAGACAAACACTATGAAGGGTTTGATTCTGGCTCAGAACGAACGTTAGCGGTGTGACTTAGGCATGCAAGTCGCGCGTGAAAGTCGTAAGACGAGTAAAGCGGCGAAAGGGTGCGTAACACGTAATCAATCTACCCTCGAGACTGGGATAGCCACTGGAAACGGTGGGTAAAACCAGATGGTCCACTGGAAGGCATCTTCTGGATGGTAAACGGTGGCGTAAGCTGCTGCTCGGGGAGGAGGTTGCGGGCTATCAGCTAGTTGGTGAGGTAACGGCCCACCAAGGCGATGACGGCTACCGGGTCTGAGAGGACGGTCCGGCACACTGGGACTGAGAACTGCCCAGACTCCGACGGGAGGCTGCAGTCGTGAATCTTCCGCAATGGGCGAAAGCCTGACGGAGCGACACCGCGTGTAGGATGAAGGCCTTCGGGTTGTAAACTACTGTCACGTTCTAGGAACTGCTCGGCGTGAATAGCGCCGAGCTCGACCAAGACGGGAGGAAGCACCGGCTAACTCTGTGCCAGCAGCCGCGGTAAGACAGAGGGTGCAAACGTTGTTCGGAATTACTGGGCATAAAGCGCACGTAGGTGGTCCGCTAAGTCGCGTGTGAAATCCCCCGGCTCAACCGGGGAATTGCGGGCGATACTGGCGGGCTAGAGATCGGGAGGGGTGAGTGGAACTCCAGGTGGAGCGGTGAAATGCGTAGATATCTGGAGGAACACCGGTGGCGAAAGCGACTCACTGGCCCGATACTGACACTGAGGTGCGAAAGCTAGGGTAGCAAACGGGATTAGATACCCCGGTAGTCCTAGCCGTAAACGATGGGTACTGGGCAGGGGGAATATCTATGTTCTCTCTGCCGGAGCTAATGTGTTAAGTACCCCGCCTGGGGAGTACGCTCGCAAGGGTAAAACTCAAAGAAATTGACGGGGGCTCACACAAGCGGTGGAGCATGTGGTTTAATTCGAAGCAACGCGAAGAACCTTACCTAGCCTTGACATGCATGGATTCGTCCTATGAAAGTAGGGCTACAGCCCTTCGGGGTCGGAACATGCACAGGTGTTGCATGGCTGTCGTCAGCTCGTGTCGTGAGATGTTGGGTTAAGTCCCGTAACGAGCGAAACCCCTATTGTTAGTTGCCAGCGGGTAAAGCCGGGAACTCTAGCAAGACTGCCGTTGTCAAAACGGAGGAAGGTGGGGACGACGTCAAGTCATCATGGCCCTTATGGCTAGGGCGACACACGTGCTACAATGGTCGATACAAAGGGTTCCAAGACTGCAAAGTGGAGGCAATCCCCAAAGTCGACCTCAGTTCGGATTGAAGGCTGCAATTCGCCTTCATGAAGCTGGAATCGCTAGTAATCGCGGATCAGCCATGCCGCGGTGAATATGTTCCTGAGCCTTGTACACACCGCCCGTCAAGCCACGAAAGCGGGGAGCGCTCGAAGTCACTATGCCCAACCGAAAGGGGGGCGGTGCCGAAAGCGAGACTCGTGATTGGGACTAAGTCGTAACAAGGTAGCCGTAGGGGAACCTGCGGCTGGATCACCTCCTTTCTAACGGATCAGTTAGACGTCCGGTTCGCCGGACGGCGAAGCATAGATCGCTTGCACGTTGACAAAGGCCACCCTTACCTCTCTTCTAGGAACGCTAACTTGGATGTTGGCGAGCCTCCCGGCTTCGGGCCTGTAGCTCAGCTGGTTAGAGCGTCCGCCTGATAAGCGGGAGGTCAGTGGTTCAAATCCACTCAGGCCCACCACTTCTGCCCGCCTCGGTGGCGGTGCACGTGGGGAGGCGCGGCCCTGCTGCGCAGGCCTGCAAGTCAGGCCCGCGAGCCAGCATGCGGGAGACCGGAGTCCACTCAAGGTGGGCTCTGGCGCCCCGAGCTCTCGAGGCCGTAGCCGCCTGGTGGCCTCCACCGTCGCTGCGCAACCCGGCACACGGGGGCGTAGCTCAATTGGTAGAGCACCTGGTTTGCAACCAGGGGGTCGTGGGTTCGAGTCCCATCGCCTCCACCAGCCACCCTTGTCCCAGCGTTCCTAGATCCGTCGCCCTGCGTTCGTGCAGCGTGCCGAGCCTCAACCGACCCTCTTGGGAGGTCGATGGCTAGGCGTGCGCCGAACCTGCGACGTCCCGAGGCACTGTGGGCTCAACGCCCACTCTCTTTGAAAACAAGGTGAACTGCAAAGAACGTGGATATCGAACACATGTGGTTAAGCTACGAAGAGTGCACGGTGGATGCCTTGGCGTCCAGAGCCTAAGAAGGACGTGGCATAGCGACGATACGCTCCGGGGAGCCGCTAGCAGGCTTTGATCCGGAGATCTCCGAGATCGGGAAACCGGACAGAGGTTGTGCTCTGTCACCGCGCAAGCGGAGGGAACGCAGAGAACTGAAACATCTCAGTATCTGCAGGAAAAGAAAGAAAACTCGATTCCCCTAGTAGCGGCGAGCGAACGGGGATCAGCCTAAACCATCGCGGTGTAAGGAAGCGGCCGTTGCCGCGGTGGTGTCGTGGGATCCGCAGAGCCCCCCGCAGGGGCTCAGGAAGTCAACAAATTCATCTCTAGACGAATGGCATGGGAAGGCCAGCCGCAGAGGGTGACAGCCCCTTAGTCGAAAGAGATGAGTCTTCCGCGGCGATCCCAAGTAGCGCCAGACACGGGAAACCTGGCGTGAATCCGGGGGGACCACCCCCCAAGGCTACATACTACTGGACGACCGATAGCGTAATAGTAGCGCGAGCGAAAGGTGAAAAGTACCCCTGAAGGGGAGTGAAATAGTACCTGAAACCGTGTACTTACAAGCTGTCGAAGGCCTATGGCTCCTCGGAGCAACGGCTAACGGCGTGCCTTTTGCATAATGATCCTGCGAGTTACTCTATCTGGCAAGGTTAAGAGCCTCAGGCTCGTAGCCGAAGCGAAAGCGAGTGTGAATAGCGCGATTCAAGTCAGGTGGAGTAGACCCGAAAGCCAGCGATCTATCCATGAGCAGGCTGAAGCGGATGTAACAGTCCGTGGAGGGCCGAACGAGTATGGGTTGAAAACCGTTTCGATGACTTGTGGATAGGAGTGAAAGGCTAATCAAGCTGGCAAATAGCTGGTTCTCCGCGAAATAGCTTTCGGGCTAGTCTTTGGTCATAGTACGTGGGGGTAGAGCTACTGAATGGGATAGGGGCCTTTCGGGGTACCCTACCTAATCAAACTCCGAATACCATGTACCGTATCCAGGGAATCAGTCTACGAGCGATAAGGTTCGTGGTCGAGAGGGAAACAACCCAGACCACCAGCTAAGGTCCCAAATGTGCGCTAAGTGTAGTAAAGGAAGTGGAATCTCTAAGACAGCCAGGATGTTGGCTTAGAAGCAGCCATCATTTAAAGAGTGCGTAATAGCTCACTGGTCGAGAGGTTCTGCGCCGAAAATGAACGGGGCTCAAGCGCACAACCGAAGCTGTGGATTCCAGAACGTCGTTGATGTTCTGGTCTGGTAGCGGAGCGTTCCAGGCGAGTGAAGGAGGACGGTAACGACCTCTGGACGCCTTGGAAGCGATTATGCAGGAATTAGTAGCGAGAAAGCAGGTGAGAATCCTGCTCGCCGCAAACCCAAGGTTTCCTGGGCACGGTAAATCCGCCCAGGGTTAGTCGGACCCTAAGACGAGGCCGAAAGGCGTAGTCGATGGAAGACAGGTTAATATTCCTGTACCACCGGGTCGCGTTATACCGAAGGAGGGACGCGGGAAGAAATGTGATCGCACTGACAGATGTGCGTACAAGCCTGAGGGTGGCATGTAGGAAAATCCGCATGCATAAGCCCAGGGGTGATGTCGAGCCGCAAGGCGAAGTCACAGGACCAACCGCCGAGAAAATCTTCTAGGAAGTGACTTTGGTGTCCGTACCAAAACCGACACAGGTGGGTGGGGTGAATATCCTAAGGCGCTCGAGAGAAATGCCGTTAAGGAACTCGGCAAATTAACCCCGTAACTTCGGGAAAAGGGGTACCCATACGGGTGTAGACCCTCGCGGTCGAAGCTCGTGTGGGTCGCAGAGAAATGGCCCATGCAACTGTTTATTAAAAACACAGGTCTGTGCGAAGTCGTAACGACGAAGTATACAGACTGACGCCTGCCCAATGCCGGAAGGTTAAGAGGAGAGGTTAGCGTAAGCGAAGCTTTGAATTGAAGCCCCGGTGAATGGCGGCCGTAACTATGACGGTCCTAAGGTAGCGAAATTCCTTGTCGGGTAAGTTCCGACCCGCACGAAAGGCGTAATGATATGGGCTCTGTCTCAACGGCATGCTCGGCGAACTTGTAGCTGTGGTGAAGATGCCACGTTCCCGCGTCAAGACGGAAAGACCCCGTGAACCTTTACTATAGCCTGATATTGAGGCTTGTTATGTAGTGCGTAGCATAGGTGGGAGACGTCGAAACTGGGGCTTCGGCTCTGGTGGAGTCATCAGTGAAATACCACTCTCTGCTTGATAGGTCTCTAACACGGCACCGTGAATCCGGGTCGTGAACAGTGTCAGGTGGGTAGTTTGGCTGGGGCGGTCTCCTCCAAAAAGGTAACGGAGGAGCACGATGGTGCACTCAGTGCGGTTGGCAATCGCACGCAGAGCGTAAGGGTATAAGTGCGCCTGACTGCAAGAGATATAGCTCAAGCAGGTACGAAAGTAGGTCCTAGTGATCCGGCGGAATCCGAGTGGAAGGGCCGTCGCTCATCAGATAAAAGGTACTCCGGGGATAACAGGCTGATCTCCCCCAAGAGTCCATATCGACGGGGAGGTTTGGCACCTCGATGTCGGCTCATCGCATCCTGGGGCTGTAGGAGGTCCCAAGGGTTTGGCTGTTCGCCAATTAAAGCGGTACGCGAGCTGGGTTTAGACCGTCGTGAGACAGGTCGGTCCCTATCTGACGTGGGTGTAGGATGATTGCGGAGGTTTGCCCCTAGTACGAGAGGATTGGGGTGGACGGTCCTCTGGTGTTCCAGTTGTCACGCTAGTGGCAGCGCTGGGTAGCTAAGACCGGAACGGATAAGCGCTGAATGCATCTAAGCGCGAAGCCCTCTCCAAGACGAGTCATCCCTAACAGTCCCCTGGGAGACTACCAGGTTGATAGGCCGGCGGTGTAAGTGTGGTGACACATTGAGCTTACCGGTACTAATCGGACGATCGGCTTAATCACCATCCCCTGATCACGGCAACCGTGTTCAGCGGATGGTCGTGCCAGAAACCATGTTCTAAGCAGTTCACCTTTCTTGAACACGCGGAGACCCACAAGGTCTCCCCGGGCACTCCCGGTGATTATAAGGGCTTGGCCATACCCGTTCCCATTCCGAACACGGTCGTCAAGCAAGTCCTGCCGATGATATTGCGAAAGCGAGAAAGTAGGTCATCGCCGGGGTTTATACTGCGAGGGCATGCACAACTGTGCGTGCCCTCGCTTCTTTTTCAAAGGCCCTGTTCACCCTCGCGTCTGCCTGGCGAGGCGCGCGTGAGGATCCAGACTCCACCAGCGACGCTTTCTTGTCCGCGTCGATCCGGCGGGCACCGGACGTCTTCCAGGACGGCTCACGCCTCGCAGCTTCGGCTCTCTGCAGGCTGACGAGGACCACCGGCAGCTTTGGCGCCTGGTCGAGGCGGGCCGAGCAGACCATTCGCAGACCGTAGGCTGCGCTCCGCTCCAGCACTCGTACCGCGCCAGGGCGTGGTCCGCGGTGTGCGATGTCGATCCGCAGCTCTACCGGGGCAGTACCCTTTTGCAGCCGGGCTCCCAAGCAGCTCGAACCGCGCTGCTTCCGCGTGACCGTCACCCGGCCCGCTTGGGGAGCCGCTGGGTGAGGAGGGGCAGTCACTCGGGACAGCGAATCGGGCCTTGCGAGGCATGCACTCGACCGGCTTGAAGTCGACGCAGGGAGCGCTTCGCGTCGGAAGTCCCGGTCCGCGCAAGGACTGATTCTCGCCCTGGCCTCCGGCGCCGCGAATGCCCGGTGGCGCGCGCCTCATCCCGATCCTTCTCGCCCATCCGGCACGGGGAAGTGCCGGTGGGGTTGACCTTGCGCGCGGACTCCGCGCGGCTCGGACGAGGTTCAGTAGCGACGGAGCACGCCCAACACGACGCCACGAATGTCGACCGAGTCGACGATCCGGGGTTGGAGTTGGGCATTGGCGGGCTGGAGGCGGACGCGATTGCCTTCGCGATAGAACCGTTTCAGGGTGGCCGTCTCGTCGGGGAGAACCGCCACGACGATCTCGCCGTTGTGCGCCTCGGAGCGGCGTTCGACCAGGACGAGGTCACCTTCGCGGATTCCGTCCTCGATCATGGAATCTCCCCGGACTCGCAGCGCGTAGCAGTCGGCTCCCGGCGGCGTGAGATCGGCCAGATCGAGGGGCTCGGGCTCCTCGAGGGTTTCGAGCGGCGCCCCGGCAGCGATCGTCCCCAGGATCTGCAATTCCGTGGCGCGCACGGGGAGGGTGGGCTTGGCTGTCAGTTGCAGTGCGCGGCTGACGCCCTTCGCGGCACGTGTGAGGACACCCTTGCGCTCCAATTCCGCGACATGCCCGAAGATCGTGACCTTGTTCACCCCGAGCGAGGTGGCGATCTCCTCGAGGGTCGGGCTGATCCCCTGGCTACGGGTGTAGCTCTCGAAGAAGTCGAGGATGTCGCGCTGACGTCGGGTGAGGGGGATGGTGCTCATGCGGGTCGGGCGTGGTCCGGAGCCGAGAGGCGCGCGGCCCAGCGTCCTGGAGGATCAGAACAGGAACGTCGTCGCCAGGACGACGACGAGGAACACGAGGGAGAGTCGGTCGCTGCGGACGTTGCTGAGGATCTTCGCCATGGATCTGCCTCGGGGTTGGTGGGTCGCGAACCGACCCTAACGGAACCCAAAGTATCGGCTTCCCCCGACCCGAACAAGACCCGAACGGCCAGCGTCGCCTCATTTTCCTTGCCCTCGAAGACGCAAGGACTTGCGACGGCACCCTGCTCCGGGGGTGGCCTGTGGCGGATGTCCGGACGGGCCCCTCGGCCGACCGCGAGGGGACCGGGCACCCCCACGGTCCGCGGCGGCGGGGCTCGATCGTGGAGGGTGCGCCCGACCGAGCGCGCGGCCGGCGGCGCCCGAGCTTCGCGCCTGCAGGAACGCGCCCGCGGGCTCGAAGGGAAGCTCCGGATCCTCGGAGATCCCCATGGTCAGCGAAGCCAGCCGCTAGAATCGAGCTTTCCGCCTCCCCTGCCGTGGACGGTGGTCGACATCGTTCTCCAGAGGATACGTGCTCCAAGAAGCGCTTCAGTTCGACCGTCACCTCCTGCCGTTTTCGATCCGGCACGTGCCCGCCTACCGCTTCGACGTCCTCGTCGTGGGCAGCGGCGTCGCCGGAGCCTCGGCCGCCCTCACGGCCGCGGACCGCGGCGCATCCGTCGCGGTCCTGGCCAAGTCCGATCTGCGCGAGACGAACACGCTCTGGGCGCAAGGCGGAATGGCGGCGGTCCTCGAGCAGCCGGATTCCTTCGAGGCTCACGAGCGCGACACCCTGGAGGTGGGCTGCGGACTCTCCGAGCGCGAGACCGTCGAATGCGTCGTGCGCGGCGGTCCCGCGGCGGTCGCGCGGCTCCTGCGCCTGGGCGCGGAGCTCGACCGGCGCGCCGACGGCGAGCTCGTTCTGTCGCGCGAGGGCGGACACACCCACGCTCGGATCGTCCATGCACGCGGCGACGCCACGGGCGTCGAGATCCAGCGGGCTCTCGCGCGTGCCCTCCAGAACCACGCCAAGATCGCCTGTTTTCCGAACACCTTCGCGGTCGACGTGCTGTCGGACCAGGACGGGCGTGCAGCGGGGGTCCTGACCCGCACTGCGCGCGGCGACCTGATGGTCTACGCCGGTGCGCAGGTCGTCCTGGCCACGGGCGGCGGCGGCCAGATCTATCGCGAGACGACGAACCCCGCCATCGCGACCGGCGATGGCGTGGCGATCGGGTTCCGCGCCGGAGCGACCGTTCGCGACCTCGAATTCGTCCAGTTCCACCCGACTTGCCTGTACATCGCCGGCGCGGCGCGTGTGCTCATCAGCGAGATCGTCCGGGGGCACGGGGGCATCCTCGTGGATCGACACGGCGTGCGGTTCATGCCCGACTTCCATCCCGCGGCCGAGCTCGCTCCGCGCGACGTCGTCAGTCGCGCCGTGTCCGCCCGCATGGTCGCCACGAACGACACGAGCGTGTACCTCGACCTGTCGAAGGTCCACGGAGACCCGCACGCGCTGTTCCCGGGCATCAGTCGCATCTGCCGCTTCTTCGGCATCGACATCGCGCGCGATCCGGTCCCCGTTCGTCCCGGCGCGCACTACATGGTCGGTGGGCTGAAGACCGATCTCGACGGCCATACTTCGGTTCCGGGCCTGTGGGCGGTGGGGGAGTGCGCGAGCTCCGGACTGCACGGCGCGAACCGCATGGGCTCGAACTCGCTGCTCGAGGGCATCGTCCTGGGCGAGCGCGCGGGTCACTCCGTCGTGGACGAGGCGCGCGACGTCGACCTGCGCGCGATCGAGGGAGGGGCCCGCAGTCCTGTCTCCAAGCCGCCGCCCGGCGTGCAGGTGAACCTGCAGGACTTGCTCTACTCGCTGAAGTCGCTCATGTGGCGCCAAGTCGGCGTCGAGCGCTCGCGAGCCGGGCTGGAGGATGCGCTCGGGAAGATCCGCTTCTGGACGCGCGCCGTCTCGGAGATCGAGCACGAGGAGCCGCGCGCGCTGGAGCTCGTGAACATGCTCTCGGTGGCGCGACTGGTGACCCTCGGTGCGCTTGCGCGCGAGGAGAGCCGCGGGACGCACTACCGCTCCGAGAATCCCGACACGCGCCCCGAGTGGCGCGCCCACACCGTGATCCGCCCGGTCCTGGAAGGCGGGCGCGTCGCGCGCGCCGAACTCTCGCGCGAACCCCTGCGCGACACGGTGACCACCGCATGAGCCGCATCCCGCGCGCGACCCAGACCCCGCAGGAGCGCGTCCTCCTCTGCGGTGTGCGATTCTCGGACGTACCGCCTTTCGACGACGAGGATCTCAGCGAAGCCGCCGGACTGGTCCAGGCCGCCGAGGGAGTCGTGGTGGGCGAGGGCATCATCCAGCGGATGCAGCGCCCGACTCCGGCGACGCTCTTCGGCAGCGGCAAGGTGATCGAGATCGGCCAGGAGATCGGACGCGTCCACCCGGATGCGGTGGTCGTCGACAACGAGCTCTCGCCGGCTCAGGGACGGAACCTCGAGAAGGCCTGGAACGTCCGGATCATCGACCGGAGCGAGCTCATCCTCGACATCTTCGCGCGACGGGCGCGTACGCGGCAGGCACGCCTGCAGGTCGAGCTCGCGCAGAACGAGTACCTCGCGCCGCGGCTGCGTCGGATGTGGACGCACCTCGAGCGCAACGAGGGAGCGATCGGCGCGCGCGGCCCGGGCGAGACGCAGCTCGAGACCGACAAGCGCCTCATCCGGCGCCGCATCCAGGATCTGCGCGAAGAATTGCGGACGATCGAGGAGCGGAAGCAGCGCGAGGTCCGCACGCGGGCCGAGCAGTTCACGATCGGGCTCGTGGGCTACACGAACGCCGGCAAGTCGACCCTGCTCAACCGCCTGACGGGCGCGGACGAGCTCGCGGCCGACATGCTCTTCGCGACCCTCGACACGCGCACGCGGCAATGGAGGCTCAGCGACGGCCGCACCGTGCTGCTCTCGGACACGGTGGGCTTCGTCCAGCGCCTGCCGCACCACCTGGTCGCCTCGTTCCATGCGACGCTCGAGGAAGCGCTGCACGCCGACCTCCTGCTGCACATCGTCGATGCCGCGCACGAACGCGCGAACGAGCAGATGAAGGCGGTCGAGGACGTGCTGCGCACCGTCCTCCGCGGACCGCGCGAGGAGATCGTCGTTCTGAACAAGGCGGATCGCGTCGGCGACCCCGTCGCGCTCGCGGGGTTGGAGCGCTCCGCCGGAGAGAGCTCGATCCTGATCTCCGCGGTGACGGGTCTCGGACTCGAGGACCTCGACGCGCGGGTGCGCGACAGGCTCGACGCCCAGTCCCGGCTCGTGGACGTGTACATGCCCGCCTCGGCCGGCCGCCTCGACGCGCAGATCCGCTCGATCTGCACGCCGCTCGAGCGGGAGTACGTCGAGGAACACGACGAGGTGCGCGTGCGCGTCCGTCTCTCGGACGGCCAGGCCGGATTCCTGCGCCGCGCCGCGGGCCCGCAGGTCCGTTTCGTCGCCGTCGGCGGGGACCTGCGCGAAGGGCCCGACGAGGCGGCGGCCATCGCGGCTCCGTCGCGGCCGCCGCGGATCGAAGGTGGCGGCCCCGACCGCGTCAGCGCGGCGGGGACCTGAGCTCCGACAACGGCGGCAGCACGATCTGCTGTCCGATGCGCACGGCCTCGGGGTTCGAGAGCCCGTTGGCGCGCGCCACCGCCTCGACGACGTCCCTGCGCGCGGTCCCGTAGGCGGCGGCGCAGATCTTCGAGAGCGAATCGCCCTTCTGCACGATGTGGTGGCGCAGCTTGTCGGATCCCGTGGGCGCAGCACCGTCCTGGCCGGGCTTCCCGCCCGGGCGCGGGGTCGGATTCGGCGGCCGGGCCGCCAACGGCGGAGTGATCGGCGCCGCGCCGCTCGGCTCGCCGACCACCGCGCGCGAGAACCCCTCGGGCACTGCGGCTCCAGCCTCCGAGGGACGCGCATAGGCCGCGTCCCGCTCCTCGCGGCGTCCGTCCGCCCAGCGCTCCTGGATCCGCCAGGCCAGGACGAAGGCCAGGAGCAGCACGGCGATCCAGAGGGCGGCGCGCATGGGAATGGTGGCTCCGCTCGGCTCACCGCGCGGGAAGGCGGCGAGCGGAGGGTGATCCCGGGCACGAGTGCGGCACGATCACCCTCCTTCGAGGAGCGTTCAGGTGGCGGGCTTCGCTTCGGGCGCGACCGTGGGGGTCTTGCCGCTGCGCTTCGCCGACCAGTTCTCGAGCCACAGGAGCGTCGGTCCGGCGATGTAGACCGTGCTGTAGGTGCCCGAGATCACGCCGATCATCATCGCGAACGTGAATCCTTCGATCACGTTGCGCGAGCCGACGTTGAAGCTGAAGAGGACCACGATCGTCAGGAACACGGTCGTCGAGGTCAGGATCGTGCGGCCGAGCGTCTGGTTGATCGCGTCGTTCAGCACGTCCTTCAGCGGCTTCTTGGACCGCGGCAGGATCTCGCGCACGCGGTCGAAGATGACGATCGTGTCGTTCTGCGAATAGCCGATGATCGTCAGGAACGCGGCGATCATGGTCAGGTCGAGTTCGGCCTGCACGAGGTCGAAGTGCCTCGCGACGGCCAGCGCGCCCAGCGTGACGAGCACGTCGTGTACGAGGGACGCGACGACCGCGATGCCGTAGCTCCACTCGGCGAAGCGGAAGCGCAGGTAGAGCATCGTGGCGAACATCGCCAGGATCAGCGCCCGGATCGCCTTGTCGCGCAATTCGCTGCCGACCTGAGCGCCGATCAGGGCCGACTCGGGGATGGGGGAGAGGAGCTCGTACGGCGCCGAGAGGCTGTCCTTGTGCGCGGTGAAGCGCTGGCGGATCGCGTTCTCCAGGTCCGACGGCGAGCGTGCCGCTCCCACCGCGCCCGTGAACTGGAAGGCGTTGGGGTGCGCCGGGTCCAGCGACGCCACCGCGTCCTGCACGCCTGCTTCCACGAGTCCGGCCTGGACGTCGGCCTGCGGGTGTCCGCTCTCGAAGTAGACCTCGCCGGAAATGGTCTGTTTGCCCTCGGTGCCCGGAGCGAGCGTCAGCTCCACCGGACCGCGCTGGAGCACGGCGTTCAGCGCGCGGCGCACCTCCGTCTCGGCCGCCTTCGCGGCCTCCTCGCCGGCACCGGTCGCGTCGCCGAGCTTCGACGTGATGCGGAAGGCGCGGTACCCGGTGCCCTGCTTCGTGTCGCTGATCTCGCGCACCTCGGCCGAGCGGCCGAGCTCGCCCGGGATCGCGCCGACCATCTCGCGCAGGGTCGCGACCGTCTGCGGTTCCTGCGTGCGCACGGTGAGCGCGTAGCCGCCCATGAAGTCGATGCCGAGCTTCTCGCGGTCCGGCAGGTAGATGAACAGCCCGACCGTCGTGACGATCACGACGAGCGAGGCCGTCAGCGCGACCTTGATCGCGCCCATGAAGTTGATGCCCTTGTCCTTCACGAGCTCGCGCATCGCGTACGGTTCCACGCCGCGCTTGATGTCGTGGAACATCAGCACCTGCGTGACGACGATGACCGTGAAGAGCGTCGTGAGGATGCCGACGCACAGGGTCGTCGCGAATCCACGGATCGGGCCCGTGCCGGCCCAATACAGGATGATGCCGGCGAGGAGCGTCGTCAGGTTGGAGTCGATGATCGTGACCGCGGCGCGCTCGAAGCTGGCCTTCGCGGCCTGGGCGAGCTTGAGGCCGCGCGCCATCTCCTCGCGCAGGCGCTCGAAGATCAGGATGTTGCCGTCGACGGCCATGCCGACCGTGAGCACGATGCCGGCCAGGCCGGGGAGGGTCAGGGTCGCGCCCCAGAGGGCCATGACCCCCATGAGCATGATCAGGTTGGCCAGCAGTCCGAGAACCGAGAACCAGCCCAGTCGGCGGTAAACGAACACCATGAACAGCACGACGACGAAGGTCGCGACCAGCGCGCTGATCGTGCCCGAGGCGATGTAGTCCTCGCCCAGGCTGGCGCCCACGCGCGACTTGTCGATGAGCTGCGGCTTGACGCGCAGCGAGCCCGAGCGCAGCACCGTGATGAGGTCCTTGACCTCCTGTTGGGAGAAGCCGCCGGCCCCGCCCTCGATGATGCCGCTGCCGGGGAGCCGGCTGTTGATCGTCGCCAGCGTCGCGATCTCGCCGTTCAGGACGATCGCCATCCCGTCGCGGATGTGTGCGCCGGTGAAGTCGCCGAACGCGATCTTCTTGTCGGCGGCCATCTCGAACGACACGGCCGGATACCCGAGGTTGTCCGGCTGCATGCCGACCGCGTTCAGGTCGCCGCCCGTGAAGATCCACGAATCGCGCGACAGCGAGGCATCCTGCGGGCGCGGGATCATGAGCGGCACCATCTGCCGCTGCGCGTAGGGGACCTCGGCCTCCTTGCTCTTGATGAGGTAGGGGTGCCACTTCAGGTCCGCGACCGGTCCGCCCTGCTCGGGCGACAGGCGATTGAAGTCGTCGATCGGGTCGTCGGGATGCTTGGCGCGCCATTCCTCGAGCTTCTTCTGCTCGGTGGCGAGGTCGCCGCCCAGCGCGCGAACCTTGTCCGCGCTGGCGCCCAGCAGGAACTGCATGTCGCCGACGTTCTCGATGGCGCGCTGCAGCTCGTCCGAGGTCAGGAGGTCGACCAGGGCGCCCGCGTCATGATTCGCGGCCTGCGTGCCCTCGTGTCCGCGCTTGAGACCCGAGAGCGTGGTGCCGTTGCGCGCCGCGTACAGGATCTTCTCCGATCCGATCTGGATCGTGCCGCCGTTCTGCGAATAGGCCTTCACGACCTGCGGCTGCGAGCCGTCCAGGACGAGCGACAGGGCGTCCGGCGCGATCGCCGCGGAGAGCTTCGTTCCGGGCACCGCGGCGCTGAATTCGGCCGCGCCCGGCACTTCGATCACGATCGAGTCCTTGCCCTGGCTGCGCAGGGAGAGTTCCCGAACGCCCTGTGGGTCCAGGCGCTCGTGGATGATCGTCTTCATCTGCTGCAGCAGGCCCTCCGGATCGGCGGCCTCCTGCGGCGTGATCAGCCCCTTCGAGAGCGCGTCCTGGAAGTCGAAGCGGTACACGAGCCGCGTCCCGCCCTGCAGGTCGAGACCGAGCCGGAACGGCTTCTTGTTGAGCAGCAGCGGTCCGAAGATCAGCGCCAGCGCGACGAGCAGCAGGGCGACGGTCAGGGTGGTCTTGCGACCGAGATTTTCCGTCATGGGGGCGAGTTGGCGGCGGTTCGGGCGGGCGGGGACCGGACGTCCCGGAGGATGGATCGCGCAGAGGATACGCGCGGTGAAGCGCAGAGCAGGAACGAGGTCCTGGAAACGCGGTCTGGGCGTCCCCAGGAGTTCCGCGCGAGCCTCCGGCGGCCCACGCGGCGAAGGCGCGTCCCCGGGCCCCGGTGGGGCCCGCGGATCGCGCCCAGGATCAGACCTTGGCGGGGACCTTCTTCTCGGTCGCCGGCGCGGCCGAGGCCTCTGCCGCCGCGGCTTCCGAGGTCGCGGCGCGCATGGCCTTCTCGAACTCGCGCTCCTTGCGCACCTTGTCGCCGAGGAGCTCCTTCAAGCGCGTCTGCTTGCCGACGCGGTCGCGCAGGAAGTAGAGCTTCGCGCGGCGGACTTCGCCGCGGCGGGTGACGACGACGTCCTTCACCCGCGGGCTGTGCATCGGGAACGTCCGCTCCACGCCTTCGCCCTGCACGATGCGCCGGACGATGATGTTCTTGCGGATGCCGCGGCCTTGCTCGGCGATGATCGTGCCGATGAAGAGCTGCACGCGCTCCTTTTCGCCTTCGCGGATCAGGTAGTGCACCTCGACGGTGTCGCCGATGTGCACCGAGGGAAGCGTGCGCTTCCCGTTCTCTTGATCCAGCTTTCCGATCAGGTCCATGTGTGTCTTCCGGACCCGCTCGGGGTCCGGCCTCGGTCGTTGCAGATGGCCTCCAGAGCGGAGGCTTGGGCGTTCCATCCGGTCCCTCCGCCGTCCGCGCGTGGGCGCGGACGGAAGCAGGACCGTCGTTCGTGAAGTCAACCGGCCGGCCGTTCTGGCCCGCTGGTGTGCGGTTTCGGGGGCGCTCCGGGAGCGGCCACCTCGGTGTGGGGGAGGTCCGGACGGGTGCGCGCGGTGCGCGCACGCGCCGTCTGGCGCCGCCAGCGCTCGATCGCGGCGTGATCGCCGGAGAGCAGCACGGAGGGGACTTCGCGGCCGCGCCACACCCGTGGGCGGGTGTAGTGAGGACAGTCGAGGTCGCCCGAGGCGCCGAAGGAGTCCTCCGCGGCCGAGCGCTCGTCGCCCAGCACGCCGGGGAGGAGCCGCGCCACGGCTTCGGTCACCGCCAGGGCGGCGATCTCACCGCCGGCCAGGACGTAGTCCCCGACCGACAGCTCCTCGAAGGCGAGCTCCTCGAGCAGGCGTGCGTCGAAGCCCTCGTAGCGGCCGCACAGGAGCAGGATGCGCTCCTCGTGGACCAGCTCCTCGGACATGCGCTGGTGGAACGGCCGGCCACCAGGGCACAGCGCGATCCGCCGGAAACGCCCGTGACGCGCCTCGAGCCACTCGACGGCCTCGGCGATCGGTTCGGGCCGGAGCAGCATGCCGGGCCCGCCACCGAACGGCCGGTCGTCGACGCTGCGATGGCGGTCGCGCGTGAAGTCGCGGAAGTCGATGCATTGGATCCGGACCTTGCCCTTCTCCTGCGCGACACGCAGGATGCCCTCCGAGGCGTAGGCCTCCAGAGGTTCGGGGAACAAGGTCAGGATGGCAAAGAGCGTCACGATCGCGAATGGGCGCTTGGGCGCCCGTGCGAAAAGGCCCAGAAGCGTAGGAAGGGCCTGGGTTAGCGTCAACTGTGCGGCTCGGATCGCGGGGCTCGACGGCCCGCGGCGCCTGGGGAGGGCCGGGACTTGTTCACAGGCCTGATCGAAGCCCGCGTGCCCCTGCGTCGGGCCGAACCGCGGGGCCAGGGGATGCGGCTCGCCCTGGCGGCGCCGACCGGGGACTGGCTCCCGCGCCTGGGGGCCAGCGTGGCGGTCTCAGGCGCCTGCCTGACCATGGTGGGGACCGCCGACCCGGCGACGGGGGCGCCGCTCCCCGAAGCGCGCCCGGGGGCCGATCTGCTCTTCGACCTCTCCTCGGAAACCCTGGCCCGGACGTGGTTCGCGCGCGCCCGGCCTGGTCGACTCCTGAACCTGGAGCGCGCTCTCCTCCTGTCCGACCGCCTCGACGGGCACCTCGTCGCCGGCCATGTGGACGGCCTGGGCCGGATCCTCGCGATCGTGGACACCCAGGACGGCGGCCGGCGGATCCGCTTCGAGGTCGATCCGCGCCTCTCCGTCTACCTGGTCGACAAGGGCAGCGTCACCCTCGACGGGATCAGCCTGACGGTCGTCGATCCGGTCGGCCCGCGGTTCGACGTGGCCGTGATCCCGCAGACGCTCGCCTGGACGAGCCTGGGCGAGGCGCGCGTCGGCGACGAAGTCCACGTCGAGGGCGACCTCGTGGGCAAGTGGGTCCTGCGCGGCCTCGAAGCGGGCTACGGAACCGGCCGCCCCACGGGCGGCTCGGCCGAACCGGAGAAGGGGCCGGCGGCTGGATTCCGCACGCACTCAGCGACCGGAGACTGACCCAGCTGCGTGGATGTCGCGCCCGCGGCTCGCCACCGCGATTTCTCGAGGTGACTGCCTACGAGCGGTAGGGGGTGCTCCTCGCGGACCCCACGCAAGGCCAGCGAACTGGGGCCGTTTCCGTCAGAAGGCGCTGAAGAACACGCTCGTGAACGTCGTGATCGGCGCCGCCTCGCGGTACTCCTCGAGGCTGCGCGAGACGATCTGGAGCGCCGTCTTCACGCTCTGGTAGATCTCGTCCTCCATGACGAGCCGGCCGATGCTGCCCTGGCCGCTGCGCACCGTGCTCATCACGACCGAGAGGTCCTCCGTCACGGCGCGCAGACTCTCGTAGACCTCGGGGCGCACGATGAGCGCGCCGATCGTGCCCTCGCCGCGCGCGATCGTGCCCATCGTGTCGCGCAGGTCCTGCGCCAGGCCCTCGTCGTTCACCAGCGTGCCGGCGAGTCCGCGGCCCTCGTCGATCTTCCTCGCGATCGAGCTGAGGCTGCCCGCCGCCGCCGCGATGTCGGCCGCCAGCGCCGGATCCGAGACGAGCCGTCCCAGGGCGCCGTCGCCCGCGCGCGCCTCCGCGGCGAGCTGCGTCGCCTCGTCGAGCAGGGTGGACAGCTTGCGCGCGGAGGCCGAGAGGTCCGTGAACAGGGCGTCGTCGGACAGCAGTCTGCCGACGGTGCCCTTCCCGGCGCGCGCATCGGCGGTGATGGACTGCACGTCCTCGAGCGTCTTCGTCGCGGTCCGCACCGCGAGTTCGACCTGGTCCGCGAGCGCCTGGTCGCTGACCAGGCGACCCAGCACGCCCTTGCCCTCCTTCAGGTCGATCGTGACCTGCTCGAGGTTGCCGAGGATGCGGCTGATGCCCGCTTCGCTGTCCGACACGAGCCCGGTCACGCGATCGAGCAGGCCGCCCGACACGATGCCGAAGAGCTCCTGGTTCTTCGGGATCGGCTTGGCGCCCGCCGGGCCCGGATCGATCCACACGTTCTTGCCGCCGAGCAGCGTGGCATCGCGGATCTCGATGGTCGCGCCTTCGCGCAAGGCGAGCGGCTCGTTCAGGGAGGCCGTGAGCACGATCCGCTTCTTCTCGGGAGCCGCGGGGTCGAACGTCATCTTCTTGACGCGTCCCCAGCGCATGCCCGCGACGAGGACGGGGTCGCCCTCGCGCAGGCCGTTCGTCTCGGAGAAGTAGGCGCGCAGCTCCGGACGGTCCCGGAACGGCGTGAACTCGGTGAGGAAGAGCGTGTAGTAGCCCAGCACGCCGAGGGTGGCGAGGAAGAAGAGACCGAGGAGGATGGTTCGCTGGCTGGACATCTTGGGTTCTCCCTAGTCGGGGTCGGTCCCCAGGAACTGGACGAGGCGCGGATTGTCGGAGTGGAAGAACTCGTGCGGCGGCAGTTGTATCTGCACGCGGCCCTTCTCGATGAACACGACTTCGTCGGCGACCGTGCGGATGCAGCGCACGCGGTGCTCGACGAGCAGGGCCGTCACGCGCAGCCGCTCGTGCAGCTCGCGCAGGAGGTCGTTGATCGACTGCGAGATCTCGGGGTCGAGCCCCGCGTTCGGCTCGTCGTAGAGCACGATCTCGGGGTCCGTGATCAGGGCGCGCGCGAGCCCGACGCGCTTCTTCATTCCGCCCGAGATCTGCGAGGGCATCTTCTCCCAGGCGTCCGGGATGTGCACGAGCTCGAGCTTCGCCTGCACGCGCTCGCGGATCTCCGCGTCCCCGAGGTCGGTGTTCTCGCGCAGCGGGAGGGCGACGTTCTCCCCGACGGAGAGCCAGTTGATCAGGGCGCCCTCCTGGAAGAGGAACCCCATGCGCTTGCGGAGCGCCGACAGATCCTTGCGCGAGAGTTTCGCCACGTCGCGCCCCTCGACCGCCACGAGGCCCGAGTCCGCGCGGATGAGTCCGATCACGTGTCGGAGGATGACGGACTTGCCCGTGCCCGACGGCCCCATGATCGCCAGGCACTTGCCGCGCGGGACCGCGAGGGAGAGCCCGTCGAGCACGCGCTGGGGCCCGAAGCTCTTCACCACGTCGCGGAGCTCGATGACCGGATCGGGGCTCTGGCTCACGACTGGTACAGGGCCCACGTGATGAAGTAGTTCGTGATGATGATCGCGATGATCGCGTCGCGCACCGCGGAGCGGGTCGCGTTGCCGACACCCAGGGCCCCGCCTTGCGCGCGCAGTCCGGCCGCGCAACCGATCAGGGCGACGATCACGCCGAACACGAACGCCTTGAAGAGTCCGCCGTAGACGTCCTTCGGCAAGGGCAGGATGCGGGCCGGATCGCGCAGCGCCTCGACCGCCGAGTCGAGGTACAGCTGGTAGCTCACGTTGAGCTGGGACTGCGCCACGAAGCCGCCGCCCAGGATGCCGATCGTGTCGCACAGGATCGTGAGCAGCGGCGCCGCGATCGCCAGCGCCACGACGCGCGGCAGGACGAGCAGCTTCACGCGATCCACGGACAGGACCTCCAGCGCCGCGAGCTCGTCGCTGACCGACATCGTGCCGATCTCGGCCGCCATGGAGCTGCCCGCGGTCGCCGCCAGGATGGTGGCCGTGATGAACGGCCCCATCTCGCGCGCCATCGACAAGGAGACGATCGTGCCGATCTGGTCCTGCTGGCCGATGCGCGCGAGCTCGATGCCCGTCTGCAACGCGACGATCATCCCGATGAAGAGCCCGACGACGAGCACGACGTGCACCGTCTGGAGCGCGCTCTGGTAGACCTGATCGGCGACGAGGCGCGCGCGCCCTGGCACGTGATGGAGCCGGGCCGCGACGGAGCCCAGGAGCTCGAGCTGGTACCCGATGCCCTCCGCGATCGACGTGACGGGACTCAAGAGGCTCATGGCATGTCCACCTGTACCGTAGCGGGCCGCGCGCCCGGATCCACCGCCGCGGCCGGTTCCGCCGCCCCGCGCTCCATGGGCCAGCCCGGTCCGGGGAAGGCCGGGAGCATGAGCCCGAAGTCCGATCCGGGCCCGCTGCGCCAGCGCAGGAGCCCGAAGAGGATGGATGTTTCCCGGCAGTCGCCCTCCGGGAGGGTGTAGGCGCGCGTGCTCCACAGGGCGCTCAGGGACCGCCGATCCTCGAGTTCGTCCTTCTCGCGCCGGTAGAGCCCGAGCCACGTGCGCTCGCGCACGGTGCCGGCCTTGCGATCCCGGGTGT
This sequence comes from Planctomycetota bacterium, assembly GCA_026692665.1. Lineage (GTDB taxonomy): Bacteria > Planctomycetota > UBA1135 > UBA1135 > JAEUHZ01. The sequence goes on along the minus strand of JAPLOF010000009.1, from coordinate 57,662 downwards.
AGAGCTCCCAGATCCAGGCGTACATCGCGTCGATGTCGGGGGTGCGCCAGAGCGGGTTCAGCGCCGGGAAGGCCGTGTGCAACTCGTCGTCGTTGCGGCGCTCCAACTGGAAGAACGGCCAGACCTTGCTGTAGGCCTCGACGTTTCCCTGGGCGTCGCGGCGCTCCCAGTTCTGGATGAACGGCACGATGTTCGTCGCGTTCTTCTCGGCGTCCTCGTAGACCTCGCGGCGATCGTTGAGGAAGGGCCAGCCCCACCAGGTCGACTCGAGCCCGTCGCCGCTGTACTCGGAGTAGACCGGCCAGGCGCGTGTGCGCTCCTGAGCCTGCTCCGGGTCGCGCAGGATCCGGACGAGCGGCCAGGGCGCGTCGACGGCGTAGTAGCCGTTCGATTCATTGCTGGCCCAACCGAAGAAAGGCCACAGGACCGTGTTCGAGCTGTAGTCGCCCGCCGTGGCGCGCCCGTAGAACGGGAACACCATCCACATGGTCTCGTGCGCCGCGGGAGGCAGCTGCAGGTTGTTGCGTTGCCACAGGAAGAACGGCCACAGGAGGAACCAGCGCTCGTACTTGCCCTCGTAGATCGAGTTGCCCACGAGCGGCCAGACGCGCCAGCTCGGCCCCCCGGTGCCGTTCGTCCACGAGAAGATCGGCCACAGGAAGTGGTTCGTGATCCGCCCCGCTCGATCCGTGCGCATCCACAGCGGGAAGAGCACCCACTCGAGCCGGTCGTAGGACAGGAACTGCTCCATGACGCCGGCGAAGGGGAACCAGCCGCGCAGCGTGCGGCCGTCGGCGCGTTTCGACCAGTAGATCCCGGGCAGCGTGAGCAGCGTCCACTCGATCGTGCCGTCCTCCGCCGTCCGCCGGTCGTAGCGCGTGATCGGCAGGAGTTGCCAGACGGTCTCCTCCTGGCGGTAGGTCGCGTAACCGAAGGGCGTCAGGAAGTGGTCGACCACCTCCTCCCTGGAGCGATCGCGGATCATGAGCGGACGGGCCGCGACCTGCGAGAAGGCCGCGCCGCGCCGCGGGGTGCGCGTGCGAATCGCGCCGCCCAGCGCCTCGACCTCGACCCCGCCGCCGGCCATCGAGTGCTCGGACCACAGGGGAGCCAGGTTCCGTTCCGTGCCGTCCACCGCGCAGCCCGCGAGCGCGAGGAGCGCGGGCAACGCCAGGCTCCGCACCCATCCGGCAAAGTCGCCGTGCTTCCGTTCGCTCGGGTCGATGCGCGTCGGCCTGCGGCCCCGCGTTCCGGTCCGGCGCGTTCGCGCCGTGCGATCCGCCGGCGGATCCGCATCCTCGTCGGCCCGGAGTCGCATGCACTGCACCCCGGGAGGATCCTCGAACGGGGCCCCGCCCCGCAAGCGCGCCGACCTCGCTTTCGGCGTTCGGCGCTTGTAGTTTCGCGCGCTCGGAACCGCGCCATGAAGACCGTCCTCTCCGGCATCCAGCCCAGCGGCCGCCCGCACCTCGGCAACTACTTCGGCGCGATCCGCCCGCACGTCGCGATGGCCGCGGGTGCCGACACGTGCCTCTACTTCATCGCCGATTACCACGCGCTCACCACCTCGCGCGATCCGGCCGCGCTGCGGGAAGCGTCGCGCGACGTCGCCCTGACGTACCTGGCGCTGGGCCTCGACGCCGATCGAGCGATGCTCTTCCGCCAGAGCGACGTGCCCGAGGTGCTCGAGATCGCCTGGCTCCTCGCCTGCGTCACCGGCATGGGGCTCCTGGAGCGCGCGCACTCCTACAAGGACAAGGTCGCCAAGGGGCTGGTGCCCAACGTCGGCCTGTTCACCTATCCCGTGCTCATGGCGGCGGACATCCTGGCCTACGACTCGGACCTCGTGCCGGTCGGCAAGGACCAGATCCAGCACGTCGAGATGGCCCAGGACATGGCGGCTTCCTTCAACGCCGCGTTCGGGCCCGTCTTCCGCCGCCCCGAGCCGCTCATGCCGCGCGAGGAGCTCCAGGCCAAGGTGCCCGGGCTCGACGGCGAGAAGATGAGCAAGAGCTACGGGAACGACCTGTGGGTCTTCGAGTCGGGCAAGAAGCTGCGCCAGGCCGTGAACCGCATCGTGACGGACAGCGAGCCGCCCGAGACGCCGAAGGACCCCGAGAAAATGCTCCTGTTCCGCTTCCTCGAGCTGTTCCTGGAGCCGGCGGAGCTCGCCGAGTGGAAGGAACGCGTGCGCCGCGGCGGTCCGGGGGCTCCCGGGTACGGCCACCTGAAGCAGCGCATGGCCGAGGCCATCGAGACGCGCTTCGGACCGGCGCGGCTCCGGCGCGAGGAGCTCCTCGCGGATCCGGCCGAGGTCGATCGCATCCTGGCGCACGGGGCCGAGCGCGCGCGGGTCCGGGCCGTCGCGGTCCTCGATCGCGCCCGCCGGGCCTGCGGGCTGCGCTAGCGCGCGAGCCCGCGGAGTGGCACAACGTCCCGCGGCAAGTCCGGTCCGGGCGGGTTCGAGGAGGCGTTCGATGACGTGCAAGCGGTGGAGTGGTCCCGTGTGGGGTGCGGTGGGGATCCCGGTCGTGCTCGCCCTGGCCGGTGTCGTCCTCGCGAGCAGCTGCGGATCGAGCGGCGCGAAGTCCAAGGCCAGCACGGCCTTCGCTCCGCCGCCGGATCCCGCCGCGCCTCCGCCGAAGGACCCCGCCGCAGCGGCGCCGCTGCCCTGGACGAAGCGTTTCCTCGCGGCGGGAGTGCTGGTCGCCGACGAGATTCGCATCGAGGGACCCGCTCCGCTGCTCGAGCACATCGTCACGCGCCCCGAGGCGGGCAACCACGAAGTGAAGGTCCAGACGATCCCCGCGGGCTTCCAGCAGACGATCACCGTGCGCACCGCCGGCGCCGAGATCCGCGCGCAGATCGACCAGGTCGCGATCTCGGCGTTGAAGCGTCTCGTGATCCTGGAGCGGCCGGGGCCGGTCGACGTGCTCGTCATCGCCGCCGGCGACGTGTTCTGGAAGGACGGCACCGACGGCCAGACGACGCGCGCGCAGAGCCTGCGCATCGAAGGACCGATCCCGCGGTGAACATGCGCCGCGGATCGCGCTCGATCACGGCCCGGCGCGCGGTGCTCGCCGCGGTGTGCGCGCTGGGCGCCGGATGCACGATCACGACGGTGATCCCGGTGCCCGAGGGCACGAGCACCTACGACCAGATCCCCGCGGGTCTGGCGGCCGAATTCCGCGCCGCGCGCGTGCGATTCCTCGCCGGGGACACCGCCCAGGCGCGAGCGGGCTTCGAACGCCTGATGGAGGCGGCACCCGGCACCGTCCCGTTCGGGATCTGGTGGCAGGAATGCGAGGCCGAGCTCTCGGATCCGGACACGCTCCGCCGGCGCAGCGAGGAGCACACCGCTCTCCACCCCGGAGTCGCGGGCGACATCCTGGCTGCGCGCGCCCAGGCGGATCCGATCGCGGCCGAGATCTGGATCGCGCGCGCGGAGGTCCGCGACCCCGACTGCGTCTGGGTCCACCATGCACGCGCGTTCCTGGCGGCGCGCGACGGACGCCTGGACGAAGCCCGCCTCGCGCTCGAGCGCGCGCTGGCCGCCGATCCCGGTCACCTGCCCTCGCGGCGCCTCGAGGTGCGGATGCTCGCGCGCGACGGATTGAGCGAGGCCGCGCGCATGCGGCTCGCCGGTTGGGTCGCCCGGGCGGCGGAGGATCCGCGCGTCCTGCCGACGGACCTGGCCGAGGCGCGGCTCGACCTCGCGCTGCTCTCGCTCGGGGCCGAGGACCCGGGGGACGCCGAGGACCAGCTCGACGCGCTCGATCCGCAGTACGTCGAGGCCTGGCGCTATTCCGCCGCGCGCGCCTGCGTGGCCCAGGAGCGCGGAGACCTCCAGGCGGCGCGCCGCCACGTCGAGGACGCGCGGGCACTCGCGCCGCGACAGGTCCTGCCCGCGGTCCAGGAGGCCCTGCTCTTCGACGACCACGAGCGCGATCCGTTCCGCGCGCGGGCCGCGTGGTCGGTCGTCCGCGAACTGGCCGCGCAGAGCGACGAGTTCTCGAGCGCGTTCGAGACCCTGCGCGCGCGCGTGCGCATCGAGCGCATCGACGCCGCCGCGGAGGCGCCGGCACAGAGTCCGCGATGAGAGTGCTCGTGCAGCGCGTGGCGAGCGCGCGCGTCCTCGTCGAGGGATCGGTCGTGGGGGAGATCGGTCCCGGGCTCCTGGCCTTCGTCTGCGCGCTGCGCGGGGACGGTCCGCGCGAAGCGGAGCGGCTGGCGGAGCGCGTGGCGCGCTACCGCGTTTTCCAGGACGAGGCCGGACGCATGAACGTGTCCGCCCTGGATCTCGGACTGCCGATTCTCGTGGTCAGCCAGTTCACGCTGGCCGCCGACGGACGGAAAGGACGGCGCCCTTCCTTCGACCTCGCGGCTCCTGCGGACGTCGGGGAGACCCTGGTGGAGGCCTTCCGGCAGGCCCTCGAGCGCCTCGGCGTGCGCACCCAGAGCGGCCGATTCGGAGCCTCCATGCGGGTCGAGTTGGTGAACGACGGCCCGGCCACCTTCGCCCTGGAGGACCTCCCAGAGGCCCCCGGCGCCGGCGGGGGGGCGTCCCAAGTGGTTGCTTGACGGTAGGTTGCCTCAGTCCGACAATCCCGCGCCCGCCGCGCAGCCCGACCCCGGCGGCGGAGCCCGAGAGGCCATGACGTCCGAGCCGCAGACCATCACCAAGAAGGAACTCGTCAACCGCATCTCGGACCAGACCGGTCAGACGAAGGTGGTGGTGAAGGACATCCTCCAGAAGTTCCTGGACGAGATCATCGACGAACTCGCCCACGGCAACCGCCTGGAGTTCCGCGAGTTCGGCGTGTTCGAGGTGCGTGAGCGCGCGGCGCGCGTGGCCCAGAACCCGCGCACGCTGGAGAAGGTGACCGTGCCCAGCAAGCGGGTGGTCAAGTTCAAGGTCGGCCGCACGATGCGCGAGAAGGTCTGCGAGGACGAGCCCAAGCAGCGCCCGCAGGCGAAGTCGAAGATCCCGGAGCCGGTGAAGCCGGCCGCCCGCGTCGTGACCCCGCCGCCCCCGCCTCCGCCGCGCAAGCCGCCGCCGAGCAACTCGCCGTTCTGACCCGGGAGGCTCCATCCGCGTCACGGACGGAGCCGCCGAGGTCGATGATCTTCCCGATTCGAGCAGATCATCCGCTGCGCCTGGAGCGGGATTCAGCGCGCCGCCGCCGGCTTGCGGGCCGGCTTCAGCGCGATCTCGAGCGCCTGCGCGCAGTCGGCGATCAGGTCGTCGACGTGCTCGATCCCGACCGACAGGCGCACGAGCCCGTCCGCGAGACCCTGCGCGCGGCGCACCTCGGCCGGGATCGAGGCGTGCGTCATCGATGCGGGCACCTCGACCAGCGACTCGACGCCGCCCAGCGATTCGGCCAGCGTGAAGATCTTCGTCGAGGACGCGAACGCGTTCGCGGCGGCGACGTCGCCGGCGAGCTCGAAGCACAGCATCCCGCCGAAACCCTTCATCTGGCGCTTGGCGAGCTCGTGCTGCGGATGCGACGCGAGTCCCGGATAGACGACGCGCGCGACGCCCGGCTGCTTCTCGAGCCACAGCGCGAGCTTCATGGCGTTCTCGCAGTGACGGTCCATGCGCACGGCGAGCGTCTTCGTGCCGCGCATGACGAGGAACATGTCGAACGGACCGGGCGTGCCACCGACCGCGTTCTGGAAGAAGGCCAGCTCCTTGCGCAGCGTCTCGTCCTTGCCGATCAGCGCGCCCGCGACGACGTCGCTGTGCCCGCCGAGGTACTTCGTCAGCGAGTGCAGCACGACGTCCGCGCCCAGCTCGAGCGGCCGCTGCAGGTACGGCGTCGCGAACGTGTTGTCCACGATCACGAGCTTCTGCTTCGCGTGCGCGATCTTCGTCACGGCCGCGATGTCCGTGATGCGCAGCAGCGGATTCGTCGGCGTCTCGAGGTAGACGTACTTCGTCTCGGGCAGGATCGCGCGCTCGACCGCCGACGGAACGCTCGTGTCGACGTAGCTGAACTTGATCCCGTAGCGCTCGAACACCTTGGAGAAGATGCGGTACGTGCCGCCGTACAGGTCGTTGCCCGCGACGACGTGGTCGCCCGGCACGAGTCGATCCATCAGTGCGTTCGTCGCCGCGAGGCCGGAAGCGAAGCCGAGCGCCCACGCGCCGTTCTCGAGGCTCGCGAGGTTCTCCTGGAGCGCCGTGCGCGTCGGATTGCTCGTGCGCGAGTACTCGTACCCTTCGCGCGGCACCGCCGGCGCGTCCTGCTTGTACGTGCTCGTCAGGTAGACCGGCGTCATGACGGCGCCGTTCCGGGGGTCGGGTTCCTGCCCGGCGTGGATGGCACGGGTCTCGAAGCGGGTCTTGCGCGGGTCGATGTCGGCCATGCCCGTAGCGTACGCTGCGCGGCGTGGGAGCCGGAAGGCGCGAGGCGGCTCTCGCGGGGCACCTCGGTCGCCCGACCCGACCTCGCGGGAGGGGCTGCTCGCCCGTCCCTTCCGGCGAGCGGGGATGGCTCGAGAGGGGAACTGCACCCCCGGTGCATCCCCTGGCGCACGTCGCTAGGGCCCGCGAGTCGGGCGTGGGTTTGCCCGAAGATCCCGACGCGCAGGGTGTGGGCCCGCCTGGCCCCGTCAACCTGTGGTGGGAAGTGGCCCGTGCTAGGATCCAAGGCGCCAGCATGATCACGGCCTACATCGACATGGCGCTCGCTCGCGCCCATTACGAGGTGCTCGAGGACGGCTCGTACTGCGCGACGGTCCCCGGCCTGCGGGGTGTCGTCGCGATCGGCCGCGGTGTCGAGGAGTGCCGCCGCGAACTTGCTGAGGTCGTCGAGGAGTGGATCCTCGTCCGCGTCGCGCGCGGGCTCGTCGTCCCGAAACTCGGGGGCGTGGCGATCAAGGTGCGGCGGGCGGGCTGATGCCGCCGTTCGGCCCGATCCGCCGACGCGACCTCATCAGCGCGTTGCGCCGCCTCGGCTTCTCTGGGCCGTACTCCGGAGGCAGACACGAGTACATGCAGCGCGGTGGGCTGGTCCTCACGATCCCGAATCCGCACGGCAAGGACATCGGGCCCAAGCTCCTCGGGGTCCTGCTGCGCCAGGCCGGGATCTCGCGCAAGGAGTGGGAGCGGGCCTGAGAACGGCGGCGCGGAGCCTGGCTCGGTACCCCCGTATCTGTCTGCGGTTCTTTGGGAATCCTGCGCAGTTCCCGCGACGCCCGGCGGTGATCCTGGTGACCCCGCGTCGGCCAAGGAGCGGGCTCTGGCGTCTCATCCTCTGCACGAGTCGATCTCATTCTCGCTCTCGCCTCCCCGCTCTTGCTCGCGCACCCCGTGCCTCGCGGAGATGAGCGCGATTGGCACATGCCCCGGACGCGTCCTTGGAGTTCCCTGATCGCAGTCCCACGTCCGCCTGGCGAGATGCACGTGCTCGACTACGAGCGCGGGACCGTGGTGGCTTCCTCCTCGACGCGCGAGGAGTTGGACGAACTCGCGGTTCAACCCGGTGGTCAGAGCGTCGCCATGATCACCCGCAGTGGCCTGCTCTCGAGGATGGCCGTCACCGGCGAGCACACCGCCGGCTTGCGCGACTGCTGGCCCGACGACCGGAGCTTCGGTCACGAGTTCGCCTGGTCGCCGGATGGGGCCGAGCTTCTCGTCACCGGCTTCGCCCGGACGGCTTGGCTGTTCGCGAGCGCGGGCTGGGACGCCCCCGCTTCCTTGACGGTCGGGGACGAGACGATGGTCGTGTGTGGAGCGTGGTCGTCGGACGGGGCGCGCTTCGCCCTGGGCGGCTCGAACGGACTCATCCAGATCTTCGACCGCGGCTTGCACGTCCTGCAGCGGCTCCAGATCCCCTGGACTGCCGCCGACCGATCCGCGCCGTGCTACCTGACCGCACTGGCGTTCGACCCGAGCACGAAGCGCCTCGCCGCGGGCACGAGCGCGGCGCAGACCTTCCTCCTGAGACTCTCGGACGGTTCGGTGGAGCAGCGGTTGTCGCACGCCGACCTCACCATCGCCGGCTTCCTGGAGATCACCACGATCGACTTCAGCCCGGACGGGACCCGCCTGGTCGACACGGGGAACGACTGGTGGCAGGTCCGCGAGTGGGAGGTCGCTACCGGGAAGGAACTGTGGCGCTTCGATAACGGCGGCGGGAATGGGCATCCGCTCCAGGCTCGCTACTCCTCCGATGGAGCGCGCGTGCTGACGAATCTCCATGGCCGAGTGTTCGAGTCGCGGAGCGGAAAGCCGCTGGCGAGGTTCCTCGATGTCCCGACGCTCGGGACAGGGACGCTCGAACTCCTTCCCGACGGGCGCTCGGGCTTCGTGCCGACCTGCGCGGGGATCGAGGTCTACGACATCGAGAGTCGAAGGCTCTTGCTGCGGCTCTCGGGCGGCAAGGTCGAGCCGGGGGCTCGCTAGGCACGCTTCCGTGTGGAGTCGCGTTCAGCTCCGCAGGTCTGGACGACCGGGTGGAGCCCGGGACCGCGCTGCCGGAAGCCGGCGCCGAGAGGCCGCTGCGGCGCCTGTGCACGCGGTGGTAGAAGAGCGTCCGTGAACTCGGAGGGAAGATGGAAGGGGGCGGCCGCGCTCCTGCCCCTTTCTCCCCGACACCGAGCGTCCTGCATCGCCGCGTACGTGCCGGTACTCGTCTACGTGGTGATGTCGATGGTCCGCGCGCTCGGGTGGGAGAACCAGGACCGTTTCGAGGTCTTCATGGGGGCGCTCCTCACCCTCACAGGTCCGTTCTCCCTGTGCTTCTGTGTGCTGGCATGGCTCCCCGACTGGACGGTCCCGTTCGTCGCTTTCGGCGTGCTCCTCGTGCCGTACTTCGTGATCGCGCGCCACGACGTGGGCACGATGCCCTGGTCGTGGTTCCTGGTGCTGTCGACGCTGTGGACCGGAGGCTGCTGGTGGATGACGTCGACCTGGTCGGCCCGGTAGGCGGGAGGCACGGAGCCGGGCTCGGCGCGGCGGCCTCCTCGAGTTCGAACGGCGGGCCGTGGATGAGGGCGAGGAGGAGGCGGAAGGGTGCTGGACTCCGCTCGCGATGACGGCCGAGTGGAGCCAGACCCCCGCATCGCCCGGTAGGCTCTGCGCGTTGAGCCGTCGCGACACCCTCCTCTCGGCCCTCGCCTGCCTCGTGTTCGGGGTCTGGCTCGCGGCGACCGTGCCGTCCTCGCCCGCGCTGGGCTGGGACGAGTCCATGCACGCCGAGCTGCCGGCGGCGCGCGTCGCGCTGGCGCTGCGTGCGGGCGAGCTCGGCACCGCGGCCCACTCGCTGCTCGGGTGCGCGCAGTACCCGCCGGCGTGGCCCGCGGTGCTCGGGTTGGCTCAGGTCCCGGCCGGCGTCAGCGAGCTCCTCGCGCGCGGACTCACGAGCCTAGCCTGGGCTGTGGGGCTCTTCTTCGCCTTCGCCGTGACGCACCGCGCGGCACGGGCGAGCGGGCGCGTCGATCCGCGCACGGCGCCCTGGGCGGCGCTCGCGCTCGGGATGCTGTGCCCGCTGGCGGCGTCGTTCTCGGGGACGCTGTTCCTCGAGGTCCCGAGCGCGCTCGCCACGGGCTTCGCGCTGTGGGCCTGGATGCGGCGCGCGGACGGACCCCGCGCGCAGCGCGAACTCGTCGCTGGCATTGCCGTCGCGGTCGCCCTGTTCACGAAGTGGAACTACGGACTCCTGCTCGGAGCCGCGCTGGCCATCGACTGGGTGTTCGAGCTCGTCGCCGCGCGCAAGGCGGGCCGCTCGCGCGAGTTCCTCTTGCGCGCGCGCTGGCTCGTCGCGGCGCCGCTCGCGGCGTGTCTGTGGTGGTTCGTGCTTCCATTGCCGGGCGGACTCGACCTCGCGCGCGAGCACCGCGCGGCGTTCGCGGGGTTCCTGGCCGGGAACCTGGGCGCGACGCCGGCGACGGCCGCGGAGCGCATCCTCTTCGCGGCGACCGGGATCGGGGCCACGGTGCGGCTCACTGTCCTCGTGGTCGTGCTGGCATTCGCCGCGCTGCGCTCCGCGCGAGTCCCGGCGGTGCGCGTGCTCGTCCTCGCGGCGGGGCTGCTCCTCGGCGCGCCGCTCGTGCATCCGTTCTTCCTCGACCGCTTCCTGATCCCGGGTCTCGTGCCGCTCTTCGCGCTGGCCGGGCTGGGTCTCGCGCTCCTGCTCCCGCGCGAAGGTCCTGCGCGCACGGCGACCATCGGGATCCTGGCGCTGGCGTCGCTCCTCGCGCCCGGTCGCGACGGCGGATGGCTCGCGGACGCGCTCGAACGGCTGCCTGCCGAGGATCCTGCGCGCGGTTACGTCCTCGGCGTGCTCGAGGACCGCGTGCGGCTGGGTCCCGGCCGCCGTCTGCCGACCGGGGGGCTCGAGCGCGTGGAGCACGACGCGCTCCTCGACCTCGTCGCGCGGGAGGTCCGAGCGGGGGAGCGCGTCGGGTGGATCGGAATGTCCTCCGAGATCTCGCCGGCGGCTCTGCACCTTGGGCTCCTGGCGCGCGGCGGCGGTCCGGCCTGGTTCCTCGATGCGCACCCGCCTCGGCTCGACGTCGCGTACTTCGGCGTGGATCCCACGCTCGACGAATCGGAGCTGCGCGCCTACGCGGGTCGCTTCGACGTGATCTTGTGGACCGATCCGATCGACCTGCGCGAGCGGCGCGAGCGCGCGTTCGTTGCTGGATATCGGGACTGGCTCCTCGCGATCCAGGCCTCGGACGTGCGCGAGCTCGGTCGTGTCGCGATCGCGCGTCCTTTGCGCGCGCCGCTCGAGGTTAGGCTCTACGCATGTCGCAGGGTTCCGTGAAGGGCGCGCAGACCGCGGGAAATGCGCCCGATCCGCTCGATCGCGAGGACCCGGCGCGCCTCACGCGCCTCGAGGCGTTCGCGGCGCGCGCGCTCGACTTCGAGGACGTGCTGGCGATGCTCGAGCGGCACGCATCGACGTCGCTGGGCCTGCGCGCCCTGCGCGCGCTCGCCCCGCTGGACGATGCTGGAGCCCGCGCGGCATTGCAGCGCGCGTCGGAGGCCGTGCTGCTCGCGCGTCACGGGGGATCGCCATCCCTCGCCGGCGTCACGGATCCGCTGCCGCCGCTCGAGGCCGCGCGCCGCGCGGGCCGCGCGCTCGAGGACGTCGCTCTCGTGCAGTTGCGCGGGTTCCTCGAGGCCTGCGGGCGCCTCGCGACCTGGCTGCGCGAGGACGCGGGCGCCGCGCCGGCGCTCGGTGCGCTCGCGAGCGGCATGCCCGACTTCGCGAAGCTCCTCGAGCGCATCGCGCTGACCATCGACGAGCGCGGGCGTGTGCGCGACGAAGCCTCGCCGCTGCTCGCCCGCTTGCGCCGAGATCTAGCCGACACTGCGCGGACGATCGACGGCGCGCTCAAGGCGATCGTCGCGAAACCCGAGGTCAAAGCGGTCCTCAGCGATCCGATGACGCACCGCCGCGGCGGTCGCGCAGTGCTGGCGGTCAAGTCGAAGAGCCAGGGGCGCGTCCCCGGTCTCGTCCACGACCGCTCGCAGAGCGACCAGACGGTGTTCATCGAGCCGCGCGAGATCGTGGCCGTCGGCAATCGTCACGCGGAGCTGGAGGCCGACGAGCGCCGCGAGCTCGAACGCGTGCTGCTCGAGATCACGCGCGCGCTGCTGGGCGAGGAGGATTCGATCCGCGAGGGTGCCGAACGGCTGGCGAAGCTCGAGCTGGCGCTCCTGGCGGCCCGCTATGCCGCGGAATCCGGCGCCGCCGTGCTGCGGATCGCGGGCGAGCAGGCCACGGACCGCGGGCTCGTGCTGCGGACCGCGCGGCACCCGCTCCTGGTCGAGCAGCGGCGCGTGGGGAAGCTCGCGGACGTGGTGCCGATCGACCTGCGTCTCGGCGCCGATTTCGACCTGCTGATCCTCACGGGGCCGAACACGGGCGGGAAGACGCTGGCGCTCAAGACCGCGGGTCTCGCGGCCGTGATGGCGCGTTGCGGCCTGCCGTTCCCGTGCGCCGAGGGCTCGTGCATCCCGCTCTACGACGGGATCGTGGCCGACATCGGCGACGAGCAGGAGATCCGCTCCAGCCTCTCGACGTTCAGCTCGCACCTCGCGCGCATCAAGAACGGGCTCGCGCGCTGCACGGATCGCACGCTGTTCCTCCTCGACGAGCTGGGCACGGGCACCGATCCGGACGAGGGCGCGGCGCTCTCCGAGGCGATCCTCGAGGAGTTGCTCGCGCGCAAGTGCTCGACCCTGGCGTCGACCCACATCGGCAAGCTCAAGGAGTTCGCCTTCCGCAACTCGCGGGCGGAGAACGCCTGCGTCGAGTTCGACCCGAAGACGATGTCGCCGCGCTACAAGGTGCTGGTCGGCGTGCCGGGCGAGTCGAGCGCGCTGCTCATCGCGCGGCGGCTCGGGCTGCCGTACCGCGTGTGCGACCGCGCCGAACAGCGTCTGAAGCGCCGCGATGCCGAGGTGCAGAAGCTCATGTCCGACGTCCGCACCGCGCGTACGGAGGTCGAGAAGGTGCGCGGCGAGACCGAGAAGCGCCTCCAGGACGCCGAACGCGCCGCGCGCGAGACCGAGGTCGTGAAGGCGCAGGTCGTGCGCAAGGGCGAGATGCTCGAGGCCGAGGCCCAGCGCTCGATCGAGGATCGCGTCCGCGAGGCACGCGCGCGCATCGGCCGCATCCAGGCCCTGCTCGAGCAGGTTCCGGCGACGCAGCGCAAGGCGCTGGATGCGGCGCTCGGCGAGCTCGACCGCGAACTGTCGGGCGCGGCGATCTCGGATCGCCGCCAGGCGTTCCTCGACGCCCTCGCGAAGGGGAGCTTCGTCTACCTGCCGCGCTACAAGCAGCGCGTCCCGGTGCAGAAGGTGGACCGCGAGAAGCGCGAGGTGAAGGTGCTGCTCGGCGGGATGGGCATGACCGTGAGCTTCGACGAGGTGACGTCGATCGAATCCCGCTGACCGTCCGCGCCTGCAGCGGCTGCTAGAGCACGAACGCCGAACGCGGGTAGCGCAGGGCGAGCACCGGGATGCGCGACGACCGCACCACGCCGTGGGCGACGGATCCGAGGATCGCGGCCGAGAGCCCCGTCCTCCCGTGCGTGCCCATGACGATCAGGTCGTGCGCGTCCTGCAGGGCGAGGACCGACTCGGCCGGGTCGCCCTGCTCGAACCGCGCCTCGTGCGCCACGCCGAGCCAGTCGAACGCGCCGACGACGGACTCGAAGTGCGCCGCCTCCTCGTGCCGCATCCGGTCGATCACGTAGTCCGGAGCGCCGGGGACCGACGAGCGCACCGGAGCGCCCAGGACCGGCGGCGCGAAGGCCAGGACGACCGTCACGCGGGCGCCGAACACCCGCGCCAGATCGCGCGCGACCGAGAGCGCGTGCAGGCTGTCGGGCGAGAGGTCGACGGGGGCCAGGATCCGGCGCACGGGGCGCGGCGCCTCGGGTTGCACCCACACGCCGCGCGGAGCGTGGCCCAGGACGCCGCGCGCCGTGCTGCCCACGTCGAGCCAGCCGCGCTTCTTGTGCGGGCCGAGGACGATCAGGTCCGCGCGGCACGCACGCGCGTGCTCCAGGATCACCTGGACCGGATGTCCCGCGGTGATGTGGAAGCGCAGCTTGCCGGCATCCGTGCGGAGACCCAGTTCGGTCGGCGCGTCCGCGACGATCGCGCGCAGCGAGTCGCGCAGCGCGCGGCCCGTCGCCTCCCGGCCGGCCACCCACTCGGGCATGTCCTCCTCCCGGCCCCACAGGACCGGCCGGGGAGGGAACGCGTGGATGATCTCGACCGGAGCCTCCAGGCGCTCGGAGAGCCAGATGGCGGCGTTCACCGCGTGGCCGGCACGGCCCTCGAGGTCGAGCGCGCACAGGATCTGGCTCGGGAACGCGGAGGTGTTGGCACTCTGAGTCGGCATGGCGGTCTCCCGAGCGTACTGCGCTCCGTGTCTCCGAAAGGGGCGTGCGCGCTCCGCGCGGCGCAGGACTCGTGCCCCCACGCCACACCCGCGCCTCCCCAAGGTGGCATCCGGAGCGCCGCGTTGCACGCATCCGGGCCGCGCGTGCCTCCGCGGCCGATTTCGCGCCCGGCTCTTGCCCGCCGGAGGCGCGGATGGCGGGGCCGCGCACCCCGGCTAGAGGCTGGCGCGCGCCTTCTTGCGTTCGAGTTGCAGCACGAGCGCGTCCGGGTCCACGACCAACTCGACGGGTTCGAAGTCGCAGTGGATTTCGATGGCGGTCACGGACTTCGGGCCCGCGACCACCGTCGTGCGCGCCTCGCGCCAGGCTTCCTTCCCGGCCGCGGCCTGGACCGTGGCGGAGGCGGGAGCCCCGGCCGCGGGTGCGTTCGCCGCCGGTCGTGCGGACTCCTTGTCGGGATCCTCGAACCGCGTCCCGCGCGCCGCGGAGACCTCGACCGGCATCGTCGAGGTCCCCGCGTTGCGCAGCGTCGCGCGCACGACCCAACCCTCGCCCTCGCGCTCCTTCTTCACGTCCTCGAGCCGGTACTCGGGCACGACGACCTCGAAGTACCACTGCCGCGTGAACGCGTCGTAGGCCTCCGTGTCGGCCGCGAAGGGGCGCAGCGCCGCGACGAAGTCCTGGAGGACCGGATGGTCCGCGCTCGGACCCCAAACCCGCAGGAATTCGCGCAGGCCGGCCAGGTTCTGCTCGCGGCCCATGTGGTGGAGGAGCATCCACGCGACCCATCCGCCCTTGTCGTACGTGACCGTCGTGTCGCCCGCGCGCGAGCCGTCCATCTTCACGAGAGGGCGCTCGGAATCGACCTGGCGGTCGGATCCGTAGCTGTCCTCGATGTGCTTGCAGAACTCGATGCGCTCGCGCAGGCCCAGTTCGGATTCGTGCAGGAGGATGGTCGAGAAGTGCGCCATGCCTTCCGACAGGACGTTGCCTCCCGGGCCCTTCCCGGGATTGAGCATGTTTCCCCACCACTGGTGCGCGGCCTCGTGCGCCGTGACCATGAACGCGGCGTTGGCTCGCGGATCGCTGCGCGTCAGGAAGCCGATGCTCTCCGAGAACGTGATGTTCGTCGGGAATCCCTGCGCGTAGCCGGCCAGCGCGGGGAACTCCGAGAGCTTCAACTCCTGCCACGGGAACGGGGCGAACCACTCCGAGTAGCGGCGCCGCGAAGCCTCGAGCGTGCGCGTGATCTCGTCGATGTTCCAGACGTGGTCGGGATGGTGGTACACGACGACGCCCTCGCCGCGCCGTTCGCTCCAGCGTCCGGCGACGACGTTGAAGAACGTCACGGGGTGATCGCTCTCCCACGTGAACGTGCGGCGGCCCTCCGATGCCGTTTCCTCGACGAGCGTGCCCACCGAGTTCGCGCGCCAGCCCTCGGGCACCGAGATCCGGACCCGCGTCGAGTACGGAGTGTCCGTCCCGAGCACCGACGGCGTCGGTCCCACGTAGAAGTCGTCGGTGTACTCCTTGGCGTTGGGCCGGTCCTTGGCCTCGAGGCCGATCTCCTCCAGGAAACCCAGGCTGGGCGCGAAGCTCGGCCCGAAGCTGGTCATGACGACGCCGCCGGGCAGCACGAACTCGCCGGCTCCGCCGCCGTTCTTCGTGGTCCCGCCGGAGTAGTCCGCCTCGTGCTCGAAGCCCAGCGTCAGCCGGGATCCGGGAGCCAGCGGCGGCGTGAGCTTCAGGACGTGCAGCCCCGAGCGGTCTTCGTGCTCCGCCTTCACGCCGTCGATCGTGTACGCGACGCCGCGGTAGTGGCGGCCCGGCGTGATGGGCAGGAGCGCCAGGGCCTTCGGGTCGTCGTTCTCGAGCTCGTACGTGCCGTGCACGCGCATGTGGCTCGCCGCCGGCTCGAGATCGACGGTGATGTCCACGTGACGGATCGCCGGCACGGGCGCGTCGCGCCACGTCTCGATGTTGCGACGCCAGTAGTCCTTGGCGTACTTGCGCTGGTCCGCGCCGCCGGATCCGCCCTGCACGTCCTTGTAGAGGACGGTGCCGAGGACCACGGCCGCGACGACGACGGGCGCGAGCGGCAGCACCGCGCGGAAGAGCGGCCGGGGCGCGAGCCGCTGCAGGGTGCGCACGCCGTCGAGGCTGCGACGGGGATGGAATCGCACGGCGAGCAGCGTGAAGAACACGGCCAGCACGAGCACGAACGCACGGTTCAGGACCAGCGCGCCGCGGTCGATCTCGAGCACGCTCATGTCGCTCCAGCGCAAGGCGCTCCACAGGTTCCAATTCGTGACCCAGTTCGTCTGGCCGTCGAACGCGAGCCAACCGCCGCCCGCGAGAAGCGCGAGACCGACGGCATAGGCTCCGTAGCGGCTGCGCGTCACGCACCAGGCGGCCGAGACGAACGAGGTCCACACGAGGAGCGTCGGCAGGAGCAGGACGCCCCACAGGAGCAGGAACGGGCCCGGAGCGGGGGCCATGCGCCCCTGGAACAGGATGATCCCCGCGCTGGCCAGGTAGGCCGCGAGCAGCACGACCACGCCGACCACGCTGTTCGCGAGCGACTTGCCGGCGAGGATCGCGGCCGTCGACGTGGGTGTCGATCCGTGGATGGCATCGAGCCCGCGCGCGCGCTCCCGCTCGAGCGACTCGACGGTGTAGAAGAGCAGGAGCAGTTCGAGCAAGAGGACGATCGTGTTCCACGAGCCCGCCGCCAGCACGCCCGGCGTCGCGAGCAGCGGCGTGTCGAATGCACCCGTGCGCACGAGACCGGTGCCGATGATCTGCAGGAGGATCAGCGGGACGAACAGGTAGAGACCGGGTTGGTTGCGCAGCTCGCGCACTTCCGCCCGGGCCGTCGACGCCGCCGCTTGCAGGAAGCTCGGCGGCAAGGCACGCATCGCGAGGCCGTCCAGACGCGCCGGGCGGAGCGTCGAGAACTGCGCCAGTCCCGATCCGGCGTCCTCGGCGCCGCGCGCGGATCCGGTGGCTGGTGCGACCGCGCGAGGCGCGGCGGTGTTCGCGGACGCGGACCGGGCCAGGAGCACGTGCTCGAACCGTCGCGCGGCGAAGGCCACCGCACCCAGGCCGATGGCGACGAAACCCACGCGATTCGCCAGGAAGAGCCCGTCGAAGGCGATGGTCTGCGTGTTGTAGGCGTCGACGCCGCGGTCGACCTCCAGCCAGCGCTCGTTCAACCAGCGGAACCCCGCGGGATCGAGCGCCATGAGCACGGAGTTCCAGGTCTCGGAGAGCCACGCGGGCGAGAATGCCCAGACGAAGAACAGGCAGACGAGGAGCAGCGCCGTCGGCAGGAAGAAGACCAGGATCGGGCGCCGCGTGAGGCTGCCGATCGCGAAGCTCGCGCCGCCGACGAAGAGCACCGTCGGGAGCCCGAAGGCGAGGAGCGGCAGCGCGTAGTTCCGGAGCTCGAACGGCCCCACGATCTCCGCCTCGGCCGCCCCGGTCAGGAGGTGGTTCGCGATCGCGCGGAACAGGAGGTCCGCGAGGAGGGCCAGCCCGAAGGCGGCCATGATCCCGGTGAACTTGCCCCACACGTACTCGCGCGGGGTCAGGGGCGTGGCGTGCAGCACGTTGCCGACGCGCAACTCCTCGTCGCGGATCACGCTCATGCCCGCGCCGACGGCCACGAAGAACCCGTGCAGTAGGAGACCGAGCACCGCGAGGGACAGCGCGATGGCCGACATGGACGTGATGAAGGCCTTGCGTCCGCCGACGTCCGAGGCGCCCGAGCTGACCTGGACGGCGCCGCTCGAGAGTCCCCAGGCGATCAGGGCCAGCAGGACGAGCAGCACGATATAGAGCGGCCGCCGGACGGTCGTCCGGAACTCGAGCCGCGCGACGGCCAGGAACCTGCGCCAGCTCAAGCGACCGCTCCGATGGCGCGGTCGGCTCGGGCTCCGGCCTTCACCAGGGCCAGGTAGGCGTCCTCCAACGTGGCCGGAACGGCCGAGAAACCCGGCGGAATCGCGCCTTCGCCGTGGATGCGCGCGATCGTGCGGCCCTCGAAGAGGCGCGTGGACGTCACGAGGTGCTCGCGCTCGAAGGCCGCCATGTCGGCGCGCGCGACGTCGCCCTCGAACACGCGCCCCTCGATGGAAGCACGCGCAGCGGCCGGCGTCGTGTCGGCGAGCAGCTTCCCACCGCGGATGATCGCCAGGCGCGGGCAGAGCACCGCGACGTCCTCGACGATGTGCGTGGACAGGAGGACGATGCGGTTCTCCGCGAGCTCCGCCAGCAGGTGGTAGAAGCGGATGCGCTCCTCGGGGTCGAGGCCCGCCGTGGGTTCGTCGACGACGACGAGACGCGGATCGCCCGCGACCGCCTGCGCGATGCCCAGGCGCTGGCGCATGCCGCCCGAGTACGTGCGCACCTTGCGCTTCGCGGCGGCGGCGAGGTTCACGCGCTCGAGCAGGTCGCGCGCCAGCTTGCGGCGTCCACCGGGCGCGTCGACACCCTTGAGCTCGAGCAGGTGCTCGAGCATCGCCTCGCCGGTGAGGTTCGGATAGAAGCCGAACTCCTGCGGCAGGTAGCCGAGGCGAGCCCAGCCCTTGGCCGGCGACTTCACGATGTCGACCCCGTCGAGCTCGACCGATCCCGACGTGGGCTCGAGCAGCCCGGCCAGGATCTTCATCAGCGTCGACTTGCCGGCGCCGTTGGGCCCGAGGAGGCCGAAGAGACCGGCGTCGATCTCGAGGCGGACGCCCTGGAGAGCGGCGACGGGACCGGGGTAGACCTTGACCAGGTCGCGAATGCGGAGCACGGGGGGACCTCCGAGGAGCGGTAGGGGGGGCGGGACGGCGCGCAGTACGACGACGTCCGCACAGGATTCCACGCCCGGTTCCCCTGCGCGTCCCTTCTTTCCCGGATCGAACGGAACCGCTCGCGGCCGCTCCGATCCGGTGGACTCCGCACCCCTCGGATAGGATCGGGAGCTCCCTCATGGACCACGACCCGGCCGAATGGGTGACGACTTCCGCCGTCCTGCGGCGGCTCGCCGACTTCGACGACACCGCGACCTGGAACGCGTTCGCGGACCGATTCCGCGCGCCGATCCAGCGCTTCGCGCAGGGCCGCGGCCTCTGCGAGTCGGACGCCGAGGACGTGGCGCAGGAAACCCTGATGGACTTCGCCCGCGCCTACCGCGATGCCGGGTACGACCGCGGGAAGGGACGCCTCTCGAGCTGGCTCTTCGGGATCGCCTGGCGCCGGGTCGAGCAAGTCCGGCGCAAGGGCGAGCGGGCCGTGGCCGAGCAGCCGGTGGGCGAGCACCCGACCGCGTTCTGGGCCGGGGTGGAGGGCGACGCGGCCGTCACGCAGGACTGGGACGAGGCCTGGGAGCGCGCGCGTCTGGAGCGCTGCCTGCGCGAGGTGCGCCGCGAGGTCCAGCCCTCGACCTTCCGCGTGTTCGAGATGCTGGTGCTGGAGCAGCGCACGGTGGAGGACGCCGTGAAGGAGCTGGGGCTCTCGCGCAATGCGGTCTACGTGGCGAAGCACCGTGTCCTCGGTCGACTGCGCGACCTGATCGCGGGCTACGACGAGACGCCATAGAGGCCCCGGCCGAGCGTCGTTCCGAGCGTCGCTGCACCTGCCGTCTTGCCACGCGGGCTCCGGGGAGCGAGAACCCACGGGCCTTGGCCGACCTCCTCCTCGTCGACAACGACGCGCGCATCGCCGATCTCGTCGCCTTCTTCCTGCGGCGCTCGGGGCACGCCGTGCGAACGTCGGCGGACTTCGGGGGCGCGCGGGCCGCGATCGCGCACGCGCGGCCGGACTTGATGCTGTCCGACCTCGACCTGGGCGAGGAGCGCGGTCTCGTCGAGCTGCCGCGGCTCGCGGCCGACGGGCTGCTCCCGCCCACGCTGGTCGTGTCGGGATTCCTCGATCGCGCCGCTCAGATCGAGCTCGAGCGGCTGCCGCAGGTCGTCGGCGTCCTGGCGAAACCGTTCGATCTGGACGTGCTGCTGGCGCGCGTGGCGGAAGCGCTCGCGCGCGCGCGCGAGCGTGCACCCACGGCGGTGGCGAGTGCGGGCGACGACGGCTGGCTCGAGCTCGCACCGAGCCCGGAGAGCGCGTGAGCGACCTGCGCTGGACGACCGCGGGGGAGTCGCACGGGCCGGCTCTGGTCGGGATTCTCGAAGGATTTCCCGCTGGTTTTCCGCTGTCGATCGAGCGCGTGGACGCCGAGCTCGCGCGCCGTCAAGGCGGCTACGGCCGCGGCGGTCGCATGCGCATCGAGACCGATCGCGCAGAGGTCCTCTCCGGTGTCCGCGCCGGCGCGACGCTCGGATCGCCGATCGCGCTCAGCCTCGTGAACAAGGACGCCACGATCGAGCGCCTGCCCGTGCCGACGAATCCGCGGCCCGGTCACGCGGACCTCGCGGGGTGCCTGAAGCTCGGTGAGCGCGATCCGCGCGCCGTGCTCGAACGCGCGAGCGCGCGCGAGACCGCGATCCGCGTCGCGCTGGGCGGCGTGGCGCGCCAGGTGCTCTAGCGCTTCGGCGTGGAGATCTGCGGCCACGTGCTGTCCCTGGGCGATGTGGAGGCGGATCGCGGCGCGGCCGACGCGGCCTTCGGTGCTCCCGCGAGTGAGCGCGCGAGCCGCCGGGCCGCCAGCGAGTTCTTCGCGCTCGACCCGGCCTTCGACGCGCGCGCCAAGGCGCTGGTCGACGCGGCCAAGGAGGCCGGCGACACGCTCGGCGGCGTGTACGAGGTGCGCGCCCTCGGTCTGCCGCCCGGTCTGGGCAGCTACCAGAGCGGCCCCGAGCGGCTCACGTCGCGCCTGGGCGGAGCGCTGTTCTCGATCCCGGCCATGAAGGGCGTCGAGTTCGGCCTGGGGTTCGAGACCGCCCGGCGGCGGGGGAGCGAGGCCCACGACGCCATCCTGGGTGCCCCGGAGGGCTCGGGGCCGGCCGGGTCGCGCTACCGGCGGGCCACGAACCGGTCCGGGGGGCTCGAAGGCGGGCTCACGACCGGCGAGCCACTCGTGGTCCGCGTGGCGATGAAACCCATTCCCACCCTGCGCAAGGGCCTGCCCACGGTCGATTTCGAGACCCTGCAAAGTGTCCCGGCCACCTGGCAGCGCTCCGATGTGACCTCGGTCCCGGCGGCCAGCGTGGTGGGGGAGGCCTTGGTCGCGCTGGAGCTGGCGCGGGCCTTCCTGGGCAAGTTCGGCGGCGATTCCCTGGCCGAGGTCGAGCGCGCCCACGCCGCCTACCTGCGGGCGGTCCGGGAGATCTGACCGGCGTCCGGCTCGCGGCCCGCGCCGGGCTCGGCCGATCCTTCTGGACGGGTGCTTGACTCCCGGGAGAGGATCCGTATCCTCCTGCGCTCACTTCGCCGTCCGGCAAGGGCACACGCAACCCGTGGGCTCGTGCGTCGGGCTGCCGGTGAGCCACTCGGGCAAGGCCTTCCGGTCCAGCCAGCGTAGCTCAATTGGCAGAGCCCCTGATTTGTAATCAGGTGGTTGCGGGTTCGAGTCCCGCCGCTGGCTCCAGCGGCCGCGACCTCACGAGGACCACCTCGCGGGTTGCGGTCGGAGCCGACGCGAGGCGCGAGCCGGCCCAGATGCTCCCGAACGCGGTGTGACGCGTGCTCGCGCGCACTCGCTCCGGCGAGGACGCTGGGCGCACGGATCGGTTCCCTCTCAACGAAACCTCTCGAGGATGACTCAGGGAGCGGTGCTCGGCACCGCGCCGTCCGGTCGACCCCGTGGCCAGGTCTCGCGTCGCTCGGCGGCGCGTTTCCGGCGACGTGGGGCGCGCGGCGGGCGCGATCCGTCCAGCCCGCGTTCGGACCGGAGCAATCGAGCGTTTCCGTCGCACCCGGCGCGTCCGGCCCCGCGGCGGTCCAGCGACCGTCCGGGGAGATTCCGGAGCGGCCAAACGGGCCAGACTGTAAATCTGGTGGCTCAGCCTTCGGCGGTTCGAATCCGCCTCTCCCCACCACTCCGCCCGTCCCCGTCCGCCACCTCCCGCGCGACGCGCGTGTTCCCTGTGGGAACCGTGCGTTGGGCAGGCCTTGCGCTCCCCGCCGCGGGCGCGCTCGCCGGCGGACTTCCCCCTGTTTCGTCCCGTCCACGCTCCTCCCGCGTGCCGCCCTCCGCGGCGCACGACCCTCGCGAGTTTCGTTCGCGGCGCGTCGTCCGTCCGGCCGCGCTGCGGGTCGGATGCCCGCCCGAGCCGCGGGTGTAGCTCAATGGTAGAGCGTCAGCCTTCCAAGCTGAATGTTGCGGGTTCGAGTCCCGTCGCCCGCTCCAACCTCGAGTCGCTCACCCATCGGGTGGCTACCCATCGAGCCGTGGACGTCGGTGCCCTCTCCCGCTGCGCGCAGGTCGTTCCACGACCGGCGCTGCGCGCGGAGGTCGGTGCCCGTGAGACCTGCACAGAGCCTGGCAGCCAAGCGGGGTGCGTCGGTGCGCGGTGACGCGCGCCCGCGCTCCCGTGCCCAGCTGCCGCGGCTCCGTCGCTGCTGTAGCTCAGCAGGTAGAGCACTTCCTTGGTAAGGAAGAGGTCACGGGTTCAATTCCCGTCAGCAGCTCCAGTCACCCTCGAGATCGGCCTCGGCCGAGGCCGCTCTCCCGACACGAACATCCGCACTCCCAACACGAACAACGTCCCAGCATCGGTACCGCAAGGTCTGTGCTGGGGCGCGCGCGACCGAAGGGGCTCACCCAGAGCCTCCAGCCAGCCCAGACCCTAGACACCCAAGAACCAGACGACGATCTCCGGGCTCGCGAGGCCCGCACAGGAGACCACAGGAGAACCATGGCGAAGGAAGTCTTCCAGCGGAACAAGCCGCACGTCAACGTCGGCACGATCGGCCACATCGACCACGGCAAGAGCACCCTGACGGCGGCTCTGGCCGCGCGTTCGGCGTTCAAGATGGGTACGCGCGTCAAGTCGTACGCCGAGATCACCAAGGGCGGCACCGTCCGCTCCGCCGACAAGACGGTGACGATCGCGGCCTCCCACACCGAGTACGAGTCGGAAGCGCGCCACTACGCGCACGTCGACTGCCCGGGCCACGCCGACTTCGTGAAGAACATGATCACGGGCGCGGCGCAGATGGACGGCGCGATCCTGGTCGTGTCGGCAGCCGACGGCCCGATGCCCCAGACGCGCGAGCACGTTCTGCTCGCCCGTCAGGTCAACGTGCCCTACATCGTGGTCTTCCTGAACAAGGTCGACCTCGTGGACGATCCGGAACTCCTCGAGCTCGTCGAGATGGAGATCCGCGACCTCCTCAACAAGTACAAGTTCCCCGGCGACACCACCCCGATCATCCGTGGTCAGGCGAAGGCCGCGCTGGAGTCCGGCGGCAAGGACGAGAAGGCGAACGCCTGCATCGACGAGCTGATGAAGGCGATCGACAGCTTCATCCCGACGCCGCAGCGCCTGATCGACAAGCCCTTCCTCATGTGCATCGAGGACGTGTTCTCGATCATGGGTCGCGGCACGGTCGGCACGGGTCGCATCGACCGCGGCATCGTCAAGGTCGGCGAGGCCGTCGAGATCGTCGGCCTGCGCGAGAGCGTCATGAAGTCGGTGTGCACCGGCGTCGAGATGTTTCAGAAGACGCTCGACCAGGGGCAGGCCGGCGACAACGTCGGCATCCTCCTGCGCGGCGTCGAGAAGAAGGACCTCGAGCGCGGCATGGTCGTGGCCAAGCCCGGCACGATCACTCCGCACACGAAGTTCGAAGCCGAGGTGTACATCCTGTCCAAGGAAGAAGGCGGCCGTCACACGCCGTTCTTCTCCGGCTACCGCCCGCAGTTCTACTTCCGCACGACGGACGTGACCGGCACGGCGAAGCTCATGGGCGGTGCTGAAATGTGCATGCCGGGCGACAACGTGAAGATGGAAGTCGAGCTCCTGATTCCCGTCGCCATGGACGAGCAGCTGCGCTTCGCGATTCGCGAAGGCGGCCGCACGGTCGGCGCCGGCGTCGTCACGAAGATCCTGAAGTGACGGCCTGAGCGCGAGGCACGCCGGATGCGCGAGCAGCGTGTCCGGCGAGCCGTCGCCTCACCGAGTACTCAGAACCAGAAACCAGAAGTTCAAGTGGCCTCCGCTTCGCTCCGGCAATGAAGATCAAAGAACGTTTCGTCTACCTCGAGTGCACGACGTGCGGGAACCGCAACTACACGACGCACAAGCGGCTGAAGGCCACGTACAAGCTCGAGAAGGCGAAGTACTGCCGCTTCTGCCGGAAGCACCTGCCGCACAAGGAAAAGAAGCTCTGAGCGAGCCGGCCGGAAGGCCGGAGCGGGGAGGACGAGAAGTCCGCCCCTGACGCTCCGACCTCGCAGGCTGGACCCGACGCTTTCCCCAACTCGCCTCCTCGAAGCCCGAGAACTTCACGAACCCACATGGCCTACAAGCAAGATCAAGGTCGCTACGCGCGGCTGGCAGCGTTCTGGTCGCTCGCCATCCTGATCTTCTACGGCTGCACGTCGCTCTACACGACGTTGCTCGGGTACTTCCCGAACCAGATGGCGCGCCCGTTCGTGGCGTCCATGGTGAAGATCCCGGTGCTCGGCCTGCCGCTGAACCTCGGCATGCTGATCTCGGCGCTCGCCCTGGTCCTCGGGATCTGGGGCCTGTACCGGGTGTTGGAGCGCCCCAAGACCGCGGACGTGCTGATCGACACCGAGAGCGAGCTGCGCAAGGTGACCTGGCCGACGATGCCGGAAGCCATGCGGTCCTCGGTCGTCGTCATCGCGTGTGTCCTGTTCCTCATGGCCTTCCTGGCCGGCGCCGACTGGGTGCTCGGCCGCTGGGCCGAACGCCTTCTTCTGGGAGGCTGACGCGTGGCCAATTCGCTGGAGAACAGTGCAATGAGTGCGATGGGCATGCGGTGGTACTTCGTGCGCTGCCAGTCCGGACGCGAGGACAGCATCGCGAAGAACGCGCTCCTGCGGCTCAAGATCGCGGGCGTCTCGGACGTGGTTCCGCAGGTCCTCGTGCCCTTCGAGCGCGTGACCGACCTGAAGAACGGGAAGAAGCGCGTCAAGAACAAGAAGCTCTACCCGGGCTACCTGATGGTCCAGGCGGACCTCGAGGATCCCGAGGACGTGCGCGTCATCAAGGCGCGCAACACCCTGCGCGAAGTGGACGGTCTGGGAGACTTCCTCGGCACGCGCGGAGAGCCCACGCCGATCAACGACGCCGACGTCCAGAAGACGCTGGCCCGCATGTCGGACTCCGAGTCGCGGCCGCAGGTCACGATCGGCCTGCACAAGGGCGACATGGTGAAGATCAAGTCCGGTGCGTTCGACGGCTTCGACGGTTCCGTCGACGACGTCAACCCCGAGAAGGGCACCGTGAAGGTCATCGTGACCATCTTCGGACGGCCCACCCCCGTGGAACTCGAGTACTGGGAAGTCGAGCCGATGTGATCGGCGTGCGCGACGCGGCCTGAGACCTCAGTGCCGCCCGCGCCGGAAACAGAGCGAAAGCAGAGATGGCCAAGGAAATCACAGGCAAGATCAAGCTGCAGTGCCCCGCCGGGCAGGCTACGCCTGCGCCGCCGGTCGGCCCGGCGCTCGGCTCCTACGGCGTGAACATCGCGGCGTTCGTGAAGCAATTCAACGACGCGACGCGTGCGCAGCAGGGGCTGATCATCCCGGTCGAAATCACGGTCTACAAGGACCGCACGTTCGACTTCATCCTCAAGTCCCCGCCGGCTTCCGTGCTGCTCAAGAAGGCCGCCGGCGTGGCCAGCGGCGCTGCCACGGTCGGCACGCAGATCGTCGGCAAGGTCACGCGCAAGCAGGTCGAGGAGATCGCCAAGATCAAGATGCCCGACCTGAACTGCCGCGACATGGCGGCGGCGATGAAGATCGTCGAAGGCACCGCGCGCTCGTCCGGCATCCAGGTCGAAGGCTGATTCCACCATGGTGAAGCGCAGCAAGAGATACGAACAGGCGGCCGCGAAGGTCGACCGCACCAAGACCTACGGGCCCACCGAGGCTCTCCAGGTCATCAAGAACCTGCCGCCCGCGAAGTTCGACGAGACCGTCGAGATCGCCGTGCGCCTCGGGATCGACCCGAAGAAGACCGACCAGCTCGTGCGCGGCGCGGTGTCGCTGCCCAAGGGCCTGGGCAAGACCGTCAAGGTCGTGGTCTTCGCCGAGGGCGACAAGGCCGAAGCCGCGCGCGGCGCCGGAGCCGACCTCGTCGGCTCGGGCGACCTGGCGGACAAGATCCTGGGCGGCTGGATGGACTTCGACATCGTCATCGCCAGCCCGGACATGATGAAGCACGTCGGCAAGCTCGGTAAGGTCCTCGGACCCCAGGGCAAGATGCCGAGCCCGAAGTCCGGCACCGTCACCGCGGACGTCGCGGCGGCGGTCAAGGAGTTCAAGGCCGGCAAGGTCGAGTTCCGCACGGATGCCGGCGGCAACGTGCACGCCCCGCTCGGCAAGCGCAGCTTCGCCGTCGAGGACCTGCAGGCGAACCTGACGGCTTTCCTCGAACACATCTCCGGGATGCGCCCGCCCGCCGTGAAGGGCGAGTTCCTGCGCAAGATCTCCATCTCCACGACGATGGGGCCCGGCCTCGCGATCTCCTGGGAGGTAACCCATGCCTAGTCTGATCAACCGGCTCATCGTCCGCGACCTCACGTCCGCGTTCGAAGGAGCCGAGGGCCTGATCCTCGTGACCTACAACGGCCTGACCGCCGTCGAGAACGAGACCCTGCGCGACAAGCTGGCCGAGAAGGGCTGCGAACTGCGTCTCGTACGCAACGCGCTGGCCCACCTCGTCCTGAAGCAGCGCGGGTACGAGCTCGCGAGCGACGCGCTCGTGGGCAACACGGCGGTCGCGTTCGGTTCCGCGGAAGCGGTGATCCACGCGGCGAAGACCCTGAATTCGGCGGACACCAAGAAGCTGAAGAAGGTCGCTGTGCGTGCGGGCGTCCTCGAAGGACGCCTTCTCTCGCCGGCCGACGTCGTGCAGCTGGGCGATGTGCCCGACCGTCCCACCCTGCAGGCCAAGATCCTGGGCTGCATGAGCGGACCGCCGCGCGGCATCGTCACCTCCATGAACGCCGTGCCCTCGGCCCTCGTGCGCGTGCTCCAGGCCCGCGCGGACCAACTCGCCAAGGCCGCTCCGGCCGCGGAAGCCGCTCCCGCGGCCTGAAACCAACCCCCTCAAGCCGAGGCTGCCCCCCGGGAGCGGCGCCGCGGCTCGACCCTCCAAGATCCCGCGAATCCTTTCGAAGAAGGTTAGTGCCATGTCCGACAGCAACACGATCGAACTCGAGCCGGAACTGCAGGCGATTGCCACCAAGATGGATGGCCTCACCCTGCTCCAGGCATCCAAGCTGGTGAAGTACCTGGAAGGCCACTGGGGCGTCAGCGCCGCGGCGCCCGTCGCGGTCGCCGCCGCGGGTGGGGGCGGCGCGGCCGCTCCGGCAGCGAAGGAGGAGAAGACCTCCTTCGACCTGCACCTCGAGGCCGCCGGTGACAAGAAGATCGAAGTCATCAAGGTGGTCCGCGCGATCACCGGCCTGGGCCTCAAGGAGGCCAAGGACCTGGTCGACGGCGCCCCCAAGCAGGTCAAGGCGGGCCTGACGAAGGACGAGGCCGAAGCCCTCAAGAAGCAGCTCGAAGACGCCGGCGCCAAGGTCAAGCTGGCCTGATTCGCCGTCCGGCCCCGGCTCGCCGTCCGTCCCCGCCCGGGAACGGCGCCGATCGGGGCTGGAGTCCGTCCCGGCTCGCCGGGGCTTGCAATCTTCGTTCCCATCGTTCAAGGTGGGCGTCCTGCAAGTCCCCGTGCGCGCCGGGTCGAACCGCAGAGGAACCCAGGGGAGAGGTGTCTCCCCGCCGTTCCTCCCGTGGATCGAGGCCCGAAGGCGCCTTCCGCATCGAGCCACGTTCCGATCCGTACGCTCGGGTTTCACCCGCGCGATCGGAGCATCCGTCCAGCCGCCCATCGCCGATGGGCGGAGTTCGAGTTCGAACCGCGTCCCAGCGCGGCCCGAATTCCAGACTCAGGTCGAGCCCCCGAGGTCGAGCCCACCAGGTCGAGAGCCGCCGTTTGGGATCCGCGCCGTGGTTGGTTCCACGCTGCGAGATCCAGGGCCTCTCACCGCCATCGCCCATGACCCAGCCCAACGCCCCCGTGCGCCGGTACGGACGCTATCCGGCCATCGTCGAGCTCCCGGACCTCGTCGAGATCCAGACGCTCGCCTACCACGAGTTCCTGGCCGCCGAACTCCCGCAGTCGCAGCGCCAGGTCGAGGGCCTGGAAGCGCTCCTGCGCGAGATCTTCCCGATCTACTCGTACGACAAGACGATGTGCCTCGAGTACGTCGGCTACGAGCTCGGTCGGCCGCGCTACACGATCGACGAGTGCCGCAAGCTGCGGCTGTCGTACGGCTACCCGTTCAAGGTGCGCCTGCGCCTGATCAAGCCCGAGCCGGTCGAGGAAGAGGTGTATCTCGGCGAGATCCCGATCATGGTCGGGGGCGGCGAGTTCATCATCAACGGCTCGGAGCGCGTGATCGTCAGCCAGCTCCACCGCTCGCCGGGCGTGGACTTCAGCTACGACCAGTCCACGGCCGGGGACAACCGCAAGCTGCACTCGTGCTGGATCATCCCCGAGCGCGGCTCGTGGGTCGAGATCAACGTCACGAAGAAGGACACGCTGTCGGTCCGCATCGACCAGTCGGGCAAGTTCTCGGCGGTCACGCTGCTGCGCGCGCTGTCCGAGTCCCTCTCGACCGACCGCGACATCCTGCGCCGCTTCTACAAGACCGAGGTGGTCAAGAAGAGCAAGACGCAGACGCAGGGCGCGTTCGCGAAGCTCGTCACGGACAAGATCGCGGTCGGCGACATCGTCGTCCTGAAGACCGGCGAAGTGCTGGTGCGCTCCGGGATGCCCATCCCCGAGAGCTCGGCGCTCGAGATCGCCGGCAGCGACCTGGCCGAGGTCGAAGTCATCGACGCGGATCCGCGCTCGATCGACATGCTCATCGTGAACTCGCTGCACGAGGACCCGACGAAGAGCCACGAAGAGGCGCTGCTCAAGATCTACAGCCGTTTGCGCCCGGGCAACCCGGTGCAGCTGGAGAAGGCGCGCGAGCTCTTCCACGAGAAGTTCTTCGACGCCCAGCGCTACCGCCTGGGCCGGGTCGGCCGCTTCCGCCTCAACCGCAAGTTCGGGCTGACGACCGACGAGGACATCCAGGTCCTCCAGTCGGACGACTTCATCCATTGCATCGCCTACATCGTGGGCCTGCGCGACGCCAAGGGCGAGGTCGACGACATCGACAACCTCGGCAACCGGCGCGTGCGCACGATCGCGGAGCTGGCGGCGGACGAGTTCCGCAAGGGCCTGCTCAAGCTGCGCCGCACGGCGCAGGAGCGCATGAACATGGACGCGGGGACCGAGTCGGTCAGCCCGCGCACGCTCATCAACTCGAAGACGTTCTCCAGCGCCGTCGAGTACTTCTTCGGCCGCAGCGAGCTGTCGCAGGTCGTCGACCAGGCGAACCCGCTCAGCCAGCTGACCCACGAGCGCCGCCTGTCGGCGCTCGGACCGGGAGGCCTGAACCGCAAGCGCGCCGGCTTCGACGTGCGCGACGTGCACCTGTCGCACTACGGCCGCCTGTGCCCGATCGAGACGCCGGAAGGCTCGAACATCGGCCTGATCAGCTCGCTCGCGATCTACGCGCGGCTCGACGAGTACGGGTTCCTCACGGCGCCCTACCGTCGCGTCAAGGACGGCAAGCTGGCCGACGAGGTCAAGTACCTGCGCGCCGACGAGGAAGCCGGGCTCGTCATGGCCCCGGCCGACGTCGAGCTCGGGCCGGGCAACGTCCTGGCCGGCGACCGCGTGCTCGCGCGCCGCGACGGCGACAACATCGAGGTCCCGCCCAACGAGGTCGATTACGTCGACGTCGCGCCGAACCAGATCATCGGCGTCTCCGCGGCGCTGATCCCGTTCCTCGAGCACGACGACGCGAACCGCGCGTTGATGGGCTCGAACATGCAGCGCCAGGCCGTGCCGCTCCTCCGCCCGGAGGTCCCGGTCGTCGGGACGGGCATGGAGCTCGCCGTCGCGCGCAACTCCAGCCTGCCCGTCTACGCCAAGAAGGCCGGCACGGTGAAGTACGCGGACAGCCGCAAGATCGTCGTCGACGACGAAGAGTACGAGCTGACGAAGTTCCGCGGCATGAACGAGCGGACGACCCAGAACCACCGCCCGGTGGTCCAGGAAGGTCAGACCGTCAAGAAGGGCCAGCTCCTGGCCGACGGCGCCTCGACGCAGCTGGGCGAACTCGCGCTGGGCAAGAACCTGCTCGTCGCGTTCATGCCCTGGGACGGCTTCAACTACGAGGACGCGATCCTCGTCTCCGAGCGCCTGGTCCAGGACGACACGTTCACCTCGATCCACATCGAGGAGTACGAGGTCGAGATCCGCGAGACCAAGCTCGGCAAGGAGGAGTTCACGCGCGACATCCCGAACGTGGGCGAGAAGGCGCTGTCGAATCTCGACGACGCCGGCATCGTGCGCATCGGGACGTTCGTCGAGGCCGGCGACATCCTCGTCGGCAAGGTCGCCCCGAAGAGCAAGAGCGAGCTGACCCCCGAGGAGAAGCTGCTGCACGCGATCTTCGGCAAGGCCGGCGTGGACGTGAAGAACGCCAGCCTCACGATGCCCCCGGGCACGCGCGGGGTCGTCATCGACGCCCAGAAGTACAGCCGGCGCGTCAACCTGACTGACGCCGAGCGCACGAAGGCCTTGGGCGTCATCCGTGACGCGGAGCGCGACTTCCTCAAGGCGCTGCGCGACAACACGGTGGGCATGCTGCGCGAGGTCAAGGCCGCGCTCGGCGCGGACATCGTCGACGAGCTGACGAACAAGCCGGCGACGATCGACGACACGGCCACCTACGACGAACTCCGTCGCGTGAAGCTCCTGTGTCAGCGTGCGGCCGAGGATTTCACGGCGAAGGACAAGCGCGAGAAGGCGCTGGCCGCGATCAACGAGTTCACCGCCCGGATCGAGGCCCGCGAGGCCGAGAAGAACAAGGTCGTGAACCGCCTGTCGCGCGGCGACGAGCTGCCGACTGGCGTGCTCGAAAAGGTGATGGTCTACGTCGCCACGAAGCGCAACCTGTCGGTGGGCGACAAGATGGCCGGCCGCCACGGCAACAAGGGCGTGATCTCGAAGATCTGCCCCGTCGAGGACATGCCGTACCTCGAGGACGGCACGTCGGTCGACATCGTGCTGAACCCGCTCGGCGTGCCGAGCCGCATGAACGTCGGTCAGATCCTCGAGACGCACCTCGGTCTCGCCTGTCGCAAGCTCGGACTCCGCGCGCACTCGCCGGCGTTCGACGGCGCCAAGGAAGAGGAGATCGAGAAGACGCTGATCGAGGCCGGCCTGCCCGGCAGCGGCAAGTTCACGCTCTTCGACGGACGCACCGGCGTCGCCTGCGAGCAGAAGGTCACCGTCGGCGTCATGTACATGCTGAAGCTGCACCACCTCGTCGACGAGAAGGTGCACGCCCGCGCGACCGGCCCGTACAGCCTGATCACCCAGCAACCGCTGGGTGGCAAGGCGCGCTTCGGTGGTCAGCGCTTCGGCGAGATGGAAGTTTGGGCGCTCGAAGCCTACGGCGCGGCAGCGATCCTCCAGGAGCAGCTGACCGTGAAGTCGGACGACGTCGACGGCCGGACCAAGATCTACGAATCGATGGTCAAGGGCCTGAACATCCTCGAACCGGGCACGCCCGTGTCGTTCGAAGTGCTCACCAACGAGATCAAGGGGTTGGGGCTGAACATGCAGCTCCACAAGAAGGCGACGACCACGCTCTGAGCGGCGGACGCTCTAAGGGAGAACCAGCATGGCCGACCTGATGTACAACCGCGTCAACGACTACGGCAGCGTGACGATCTCGCTGGCCAGCCCGGAGGACATCCGGTCCTGGTCCTACGGCGAGGTCAAGAAGCCGGAGACGATCAACTACCGCACGTACCGCCCCGAGCGGGACGGGCTCTTCTGCGAGCGCATCTTCGGGCCTGAGAAGGACTGGGAGTGCTTCTGCGGCAAGTACAAGGGCATCAAGCACAAGGGCATCGTCTGCGACAAGTGCGGCGTGATGATCACGCACAGCCGCGTGCGTCGGAAGCGGATGGGCCACATCAACCTGGCCGCGCCCGTCGCGCACATCTGGTTCTTCAAGGCGATGCCCTCGCGCCTCGGAAACCTGCTCGGCATCAAGGTGTCGAACCTCGAGCGCGTCATCTACTTCCAGGACTACGTGGTCGTCGACGCCGGCGACACGAAGCTGGAGCCGATGCAGCTCTTGACCGAGGACGAGTACCGCCAGGCGAAGGCGATGTACGGCAGCGAGTTCGACGCCGACATGGGCGCCGAGGCCGTCAAGAAGATGCTGCGCAAGCTCGACCTCCAGAAGCTGTCGGAGGAGCTGCGCGAGGAGCTCTTGTCGACGAAGTCGAAGCAGAAGATCAAGGACATCATCAAGCGCCTGAAGACGGTGGAGATGCTGCGCGATTCGTCGCAGAACGCCGAGTACATGGTGCTCGACGTCATCCCCGTCATCCCGCCGGACCTGCGCCCGCTCGTCCTGCTCGACTCGGGCAACTTCGCGACCAGCGACCTGAACGACCTCTACAGGCGCCTCATCAACCGCAACAACCGGTTGAAGAAGCTGCTCGACCTGAACGCGCCCGAGGTGATCATCCGCAACGAGAAGCGGATGCTGCAGCAGTCGGTCGACGCCCTGTTCGACAACGGCCGCTGCCGCCGCCCGGTGCTCGGCAGCAGCAACCGCCCGCTCAAGTCCCTGACGGACATGATCAAGGGCAAGCAGGGTCGCTTCCGCGAGAACCTGCTCGGCAAGCGCGTCGATTACTCGGCGCGTTCCGTGATCGTCGTCGGGCCCGAGCTGCGCCTGCACCAGTGCGGCCTCCCCAAGAAGGTCGCCCTCGAGCTGTTCCAGCCGTTCATCATCCGGCGCCTCAAGGAGCTCTCGCTCGCCGACACGATCAAGTCCGCGAAGCGCATGCTCGAGCGGCGCGACGAGGAGGTCTGGGACATCCTCGAGGAGGTCATCCGTGACCACCCGGTGCTCCTGAACCGCGCTCCGACGCTGCACCGCATGGTCATCCAGGCCTTCGAGCCGGTGCTGATCGAGGGCAACGCGATCCGTCTGCACCCGCTCGTCTGCGGCGGCTTCAACGCCGACTTCGACGGCGACCAGATGGCCGTCCACCTGCCGCTCAGCTACGAGGCCCAGATCGAAGCCTCGACGCTGATGCTGTCGACGAACAACGTGTTCTCGCCCGCGAACGGCGCGCCGATCATCTCGCCGTCGCAGGACATGGTCCTCGGGCTCTACTACCTGACGAAGTCCCCGAACGCGACGAAGGAGACTCCGAAGCGCTACGGCTCGCTGCAGGAGCTCTTCCTGGCCTATGGCCACGGCGACACGCGCACGCACCGCGCCGTGCAGGTGCGCATGGAGCCCGGCCGGCTCGTCAAGCAGCACCAGAACCAGCCGCCGGTCCCGGTGGGCGAGGACGGCAAGGTCCAGGACGGCGAGAAGCGCGTCCCGACGACGACCACCGTCGGTCGCGCGCTGTTCAACGACATCCTCCCGGCGGGGATGTACTACTACAACTACGAGCTGACGAAGAAGGGCATCCAGGAGCTCATCTCGGACTGCCACCGTCTGCTCGGTCGCGACGCGACGCTGAAGCTCCTCGACGACCTCAAGGACCTGGGCTTCAAGGCCGCCACGCGTGCGGGTCTCTCGTTCGGCAAGGACGACATCCGCATCCCGCCCAGCAAGGGCAAGATCCTCGTCGACACCCAGAAGGAGATCGACAAGGTCGAGAAGGCCTTCCAGAAGGGCGTGATCACGAGCGGCGAGCGCTATCTCAAGATCGTCGACCACTGGACCCACGCCCGCGAAAAGGTCGGCGAGGACTTGATGGTCGTGCTGCGCGAGGACTTCGACGAGAAGTCCGGCTACGTCAACCCGATCTACTGCATGGTCACGTCCGGCGCGCGCGGCTCGATCGACCAGGTGCGTCAGCTCGGCGGCATGCGCGGTCTGATGGCCAAGCCGTCCGGCAAGATCATCGAGACGCCGATCAAGGCGAACTTCCGCGAGGGCTTGAAGGTCCTCGAGTACTTCAGCTCGACGCACGGCGCCCGCAAGGGATTGGCCGACACGGCGCTGAAAACGGCCGACGCCGGCTACCTGACGCGCAAGCTGACGGACGTCGCGCAGAACGTCGTCATCACGATGGAGGACTGCGGCACGCTGAACGGCGTCCACAAGGCCGTCGTGTACAAGGGCGAGAAGGTCGCCGTGTCCCTCGCGAAGGGCATCAAGGGCCGCGTCGCCCGCGACACGATCATGGACTTCGTCAACGACGAAGTGATCGTGCGCGAGAACGAGGTCATCACCGAGGACATCGCCGAGCGCCTCGAGAAGCTCGGCTACGACAAGATCCGCGTCCGCAGTGCGCTGACGTGCGAGGCCTCGCTCGGCTCGTGCGCCCGCTGCTACGGCATGGACCTCGCACGCGGCACGCTGGCCGAACGCGGCCTGGCTGTCGGCATCATCGCCGCGCAGTCGATCGGCGAGCCCGGTACGCAGCTCACGATGCGCACGTTCCACATCGGTGGCACGGCCAGCCGCTCGGTCGAAGAGTCCGAACGGAAGGTCAAGCGCGAGGGCAAGGTGGTCTTCACGAACCTGAAGGTCGTCAAGAACGCTTCGGGCAAGTTCGTCGTCCTCAACCGGAACGGCGAGATCGCGCTGCTCGACCCGCGTGACCGCGAAATCGACCGCCTGTCGATCCCGACCGGCGCCGAGATGCTCGTCAGCGACGGGCAGCAGGTGAAGGCCGGCGACGTGCTCTGCAAGTGGGACCCGCACAACGTCCCGATCCTCGCGGAGTTCGGCGGCACGATCTCGTACGTCGACCTCAAGGAGGGCAAGACGCTCAAGACCGAGCGCGACGCCCGCCGCGACACGATCCGCAAGCAGGTCATCGAGCACAAGGGCGACCTGCACCCGCAGCTCGAGCTGCAGGACAAGAACGGCGCGACGCTGGCGATCTACCCGATCCCCGAGCGCGCCTATGTCGAGGTCGACGACGGCCAGAAGATCTTGGCCGGCGACCTGATCGCGAAGACGGCGCGCGAAGCGTCCGGTACGCAGGACATCACGGGCGGTCTGCCGCGCGTGACCGAGCTCTTCGAAGCTCGCCGCCCGAAGGAACCTGCCGTCACGGCCGAGATCGAAGGCGTCATCGAGCTGGGCGAGAAGAAGCGCGGCAAGCGCACGATCATCGTCAAGGCGTTCGGCACGAAGGGCGAAGTGCTGCAAGAGCACGAGCACTCCGTGCCGCAGGGCAAGCACCTGCGCGTCCACAAGGGCGACGAGGTGCGCGCCGGCGAAGCGCTCGTGGACGGCCCGCTCGACCCGCACGATCTGCTGCGCATCCGTGGCGAGGACCCGGTCCTCGACTACCTGCTCAAGGAGATCCAGAACGTCTACCGCAGCCAGTCGGTGACGATCGACGACAAGCACATCGAGATCATCCTGGCGCAGATGACGCGCAAGATTCAGGTGCGCGATC
This sequence comes from Planctomycetota bacterium, assembly GCA_026692665.1. GTDB lineage: Bacteria > Planctomycetota > UBA1135 > UBA1135 > JAEUHZ01. Next base: position 22,114 of record JAPLOF010000009.1, on the reverse strand, counting down.
CGGGCAACTCGGACTTCCTGCCGGGTGCCGTCGTCGACAAGTTCCGCTTCAAGCGCGAGAACGAGCGCCTGAAGAAGGAGCGCAAGAAGCCGGCCTCCGGCGAGACGCTGCTCCTCGGCGTCACGAAGGCCTCGCTGTCCTCGGAGTCGTTCATCTCCGCGGCCAGCTTCCAGGAGACGACCAAGGTGCTGACGGAGGCCGCCATCGCGGGCCGCCGCGACTACCTGGTCGGCCTCAAGGAGAACGTGATCCTCGGGCACATGGTCCCGACGGGCACGGGCTTCCGCGACCACTACCGCACCCGCGTGAAGAAGAACATCGACTTCGGCGAGATGGGTGGGGGCATGGGGGCCGGGATCGGCGGATCGCGTCCGCCGATCGACGACCTCGACGCGCTCCTCGCCAGTTCGCTCGACGCCGAGCGCGCCGCGGCGGGCATGGTCCTCGCGGCCACCGGTTCCGAGGGCAATCCGGGCTCCGGCTCGAATCCGCCCGCGAGCCGTGGCAGCGCCGCGTCGGCCAGCGTGGCCGCCCCGGACCTGGGCGACGACGACGAGTGATCGCCGACGGAAGTTCCGAGCGCCGCGGAATCCGCGCCGGGCCCGAAAGGCCCGGCCCGGGCCCCGGGGCGCGGCGCGGACGACCTTCGACCCCGACTTTCGAGCGGCCCCGGCGGGCCTGACGCCGCCGTGGTCCTTGACCGATTCCCGAACCCCGCTAGACTCCTTGCCCCCCGCGCGGACCCGGTGTGATCCGGACCGCGCCCCGACCCGTGCCGCACTCTCCGCGGCGCCCGACCGAGATCCGCATGCCGACCGTCAACCAACTCGTGCGCAAGGGCCGCAAGCCGGTCCAGAACCGCTCGAAGTCCCCGGTGCTGGACAAGTGCCCGCAGCGCCGCGGTGTCTGCCTGATCGTGAAGACGCAGACCCCGAAGAAGCCGAACTCGGCGTTGCGCAAGGTCGCGCGGGTCCGCCTCTCCAACCAGAAGGAGATCACCTGCTACATCCCGGGTGAAGGGCACAACCTGCAAGAGCACTCGGTCGTGCTCGTCCGTGGCGGTCGCGTGCGCGACCTCCCGGGTGTGCGCTACCACATCCTGCGCGGCACGCTCGACGCCTCGGGTGTCGACGGTCGCCAGCAGGGCCGTTCCAAGTACGGCGCGAAGCGTCCGAAGAAGTAAGCGCTCCGGCGAACCTCGACGAACCAGCCGCGCCACCGAACCCAAAGCCCATGCCCCGCAACTACACCTCGACCGCCCGACTCCTGCGTCCCGACCCCAAGTTCGGGTCGATGCTCGCCACCAAGATCATCAACAAGCTGATGTGGGGCGGGAAGCGCAGCACAGCCCAGGGCATCTTCTACGACGCGATCGAACTCGCGCAGAAGAAGCTCCCCGACGTCCAGGATCCGGCCGAGATCTTCAACAAGGCGATCGACAACGTGCGCCCGATGGTCGAAGTGCGCAGCAAGCGCGTCGGCGGCGCGAACTACCAGGTCCCGCGCGAGGTCAAGCGCGCGCGCCAGCAGTCGCTCGCGATCCGCTGGCTCATCGACAACTCCCGCAAGAAGAAGGGCAAGGCGATGTCGAAGAAGCTCTCGGAAGAGCTGGTCGACGCCTACAACGGCACGGGCGCGTCGGTGCAGTGGAAGGAACAGGTCCACAAGATGGCCGACGCGAACAAGGCCTACGCGCACTACGCCAACAACTGAGCGCGCGTCGCTCGCTCGGTACCCGCGAGGAGCCCGTCCGGCCGAAAGCCGAGCGGGCTCCCGCGTTTCCAAGAGGTCCCTGATGGCCACCGACCCCAACACCGCGAGCCGCGATCGAGACCTCCCGACTTCCGGGTCGGAGCTCGACGTGCTGATCCTGCGCGATCCGCGGGAGTCCACCGCGAAGTGCTCCCTGACGCCGTTGCGCGGGTTCCCGGGCGTGTGCTTCTTCACCTGGAAGCACGACCGGCGCTTCGAGGTCGGCACGCGCGTGCTGCTCCACGCCGACGGGGAGGAGATCACGGCCGCCGACGCCGGACGGCCGCTGCTCCTGATCGACTGCGCCTGGCGGCGGGTGCCGACCCTGCTCGCGACCTGCGACGGCGAGTTGAGCCTGCGCCGCCTGCCGAAGCTCGTGACCGCCTATCCGCGCAAGAGCCACACCTTCGTCGATCCCGAGCAGGGCCTGGCCTCGGTCGAGGCGCTGTATGCGGCTCTCGCGCTGCTCGGTCGGCCGACGCCCGACCTGCTCGTGGGCTACCGGTTCGCCGACGCCTTCCTGGCGGCGAATCCCGGCCTGCCGCGCGTGCCCTGAGGTCGCGCTGCGGTCCCGTACCGTGTGCGGGCACCGCTCGGCACCGGGAGTTCCGCGCCCGAGCGAGTATCTTGCGCGGACCATGGATCCCGCACGGATCCGCAACATCGGCATCGCGGCGCACATCGACGCCGGCAAGACGACCGTGTCCGAGCGCATCCTGTTCGACACGGGCGTCGAGCACCGCTTCGGGAACGTGGACGAGGGCACGACGGTCCTCGACTGGATGCAGGAGGAGCGCGAGCGCGGCATCACGATCACGGCCGCGGCGACGAGCGTCCCGTGGCGCGATCACCGCATCCAGCTGATCGACACGCCCGGTCACGTCGACTTCGGCATCGAGGTCGAGCGCTCGATGCGCGTGCTCGACGGCGCCGTGCTCGTCCTCGACTCGGTGATGGGCGTGCAGGCGCAGTCGGAGGCGGTCTGGCGCCAGATGAAGCGTCACCACGTGCCCTACGTCGCGTTCGTGAACAAGCTGGACAAGCTCGGCGCGGACTACTTGCGCGTCGCGACCGACCTGCAGAAGCGGCTCGGCGAGCCGGCGATTCCCGTGCAATATCCGCTGTATTCGCCGGCGGAAGCCAGCGGCGGTCGGACCCTGCGCGGTCTCGTGGACCTGCTGTCGCTCGCGACGTGGACCTTCGAGACCGAGCACCGCGAGGCGCGCGCGCAGCGGCTGGAGCTGCCGGCCGACGCGCGCGACGACGTGCTCGTCCTGCGCGCGGAACTCCTCGAGAAGCTGGCGGAGGACGACGAGGAGCTCCTCGGCTACGTCACCGAGGGGCGCGAACCGCCGCTCGGGACACTCGTCGCGGCCCTGCGCCGGCGCACGATCGCCGGCACGCTCGTGCCCGTCCTGTGCGGCGCCGCGCAGAAGAACTTCGGCATCCATCCGCTCCTCGACGCCGTGGTGGACCTCCTGCCCTCGCCGCTCGACCTGCCGCCTGTGAAGGGGCGCGACCCCGAGATCGGCGACGAGGTCCTGCGTCCCTGCGCCGCGGACGCGCCGTTCGCGGCGCTGGCGTTCAAGCTGCAGGCGCTGCCGCACGGCGACCTCACGTTCGTGCGCATCTACTCCGGTTCGGTCGAGCCCGGGGCTTCGCTCTGGAACCCGCGCACCCGCAAGTTCGAACGCGTCGCGCGCATCCTGCGCATGCACGCGCAGGCGGGGGAGGCGGTCGCGCGCGCCTCGGCCGGGGACATCGTGGCGCTCACAGGGCTGAAGGCGACCGCGACGGGCGACACCTTGTGCGCGAAGGACGCGCCGGTCGTGCTCGAGCGGCTGGAGGTGCCCGAGCCGGTGCTCTCCCTCGTGATCGAGCCCGCGTCGTCGGCCGACCGCGACAAGCTGCGCGCGGCCCTCCAGCGGCTCGAGCACGAGGACCCGACCTTCCGCCTGCGCGAGGACCCCGAGACCGGCCAATGGCTCGTTTCCGGGATGGGGGAGCTGCACTTGGAGGTCGCCCGCCACCGGCTGGTCACCGAGTTCCAGATCCAGGCCAAGACGGGCGCCCCGCGGGTCGCCTACCGCGAGGCTCTCCTGGTCGGCGCCCGCGGCTCGGCGCGGCTGGAGCGCCAGATCGCGGGCAAGGACGTTTTCGGCGCCGTGGATCTCGAGCTCGTCGTGGCGCCGGACCTGGATCGGCCGCGCATCGACTGGGCTCCCGGGTGCCTCGTGCCCGAGGCCTTCCGCCGCGCCATCGCCGAGTCCCTGACCCTGGAGGCCCAGACCGGGCCGCGCTTCGGCCATCCGCTGGTCCACGTGGCGATCCGGATCGTGGGCGGGGGGACGGACCCGCGCCGGGACGCGGAGATGGGCTTCGTCCAGGCGGCGTCGCAGGCCCTGCGCCAGGCACTCCAGGAGGCCCAGGTGGGCCTCTTCGAGCCTCTGATGGCGTTCGAGATCCAGAGTCCGGCCGACTTCTCGAGCGGCATCATCGCCGACCTGAACTCCCGCAAGGCCTCCGTCGAGGACGTCCGCAGCGACGGGCCGTACCGCACGATCGTCGGGACCGTGCCCCTGTCGCGGATGTTCGGGTACTCGACGGCCGTGCGGTCCTTGTCCCAGGGCCGGGCCAGCTTCTCGATGACGCCCGCCGGCCTGCGGCACATCCCCGAGGACGAGCTCGCCGCGCGCGGGCTGGTCTGGACCTGATCCGCGCGGTTCCACCGCGCTTTTCCCGGTTCCGGGGTGGAACTCCACGCGGAACGTTGACGGAGGGGGGGGTCGTGGTTAGCATCCTCGGCCCTTTGCGTCGCAGACGCGCTCCGAGCCACCCGCCCGGACCGCCTGAGGCGCACGGAGATCCTCGACCGACCCGCTTGCACGAACCGGCGCACGCCTCCAACGCGCGCGCCCGATCCCCGCTGCTGCCCGCACGACCATGAAGGACAAGATTCAGATCCGGATGGAGGCCTACGACCACGAAGCCCTCGACCAGTCGGGGCTCGAGATCGTGGAGACCGCCAAGCGGACCGGCGCTCGCGTCGCGGGCCCGATCCCGCTGCCGACCCGGATCGAGCGCTACACGGTCCTGCGCTCGCCCTTCATCGACAAGAAGTCGCGCGAGCAGTTCGAGATCCGCACGCACAAGCGCCTCATCTACATCTCGGAGCCGACCAGCCAGACGGTGGACGCTCTGAGCAGCCTGAACATGCCTGCGGGCGTGGATATCCGCATCAAGGCCTGACCGCCTCGAGCGCGGCGCGCGTCTCCCGCGAGCGGGGGACGGCCTCCTTCGGGAGGGCACGCCGCGTGGGAACCGGACGACCCCGTCCGGCCACGACCGCAGAATCGAATCTTTTCCACCTCTGAAGTGACGGGAGCGCGGCACCGCGCGTCGGACCTCCGACGCAGCGCGCTCCCGAGGCGCGGAACACGAGTTCCGCGGGGGCTGCGGCTTTCGCCGTCGTTCTCGCCCTCGTGTTGCGCGCCGCCGAGTGGCCAGGCGTCCCGGTCTCCCGATGTGGGGGACCACCTGGTCGAACCGGTAGCTACGAATCCCCTGCCCAGGGGTACCCCGGGCGACAGGGAGTTCAAGGACTCATGACGCTGATCCTAGGACGAAAGCGCGGAATGACTCAGCTGTTCGCTGAGGACGGCACGGTCACGGGAGTGACCGTGGTCGAGGTCGGTCCGTGCGTGGTCACGCAGGTCAAGACCCAAGCCCGCGAAGGTTACGACGCCATCCAGCTCGGCTGGGAGGACGTGACCGACAAGCGCGTGGCCAAGCCGCAAGTCGGACAGTTCAAGAAGGCCGGGGTCGCCACGAAGCGGTTCCTGCGCGAAGCCCGTCTGACGGCGCCCGCCGACAAGAAGGTCGGCGAGACGCTGCAATGCGACGTCTTCAGCGTCGGCGACATCGTCGACGTGGTCGGCACCTCGAAGGGCCGCGGCTTCGCCGGCACGATCAAGCGCCACGGCTTCCAGCGCGGTCCCGAGACCCACGGCTGCATGAACGTGCGCCAGCCGGGCTCCATGGCCAGCAAGCGCATCGGCAAGGTCATCAAGGGCAAGCGCCTCGGTGGCCACTTCGGCGACGAACGCCACACCTCCAAGAACCTGGCCGTGGTCAAGGTCGACCCGGCGCGCAACCTGCTCTACCTGCGCGGCTCGGTCGCCGGCCCGGCGAACGGGTTCGTCGAGGTCCAGACGGCGCGCACCGGCTACCGCACGAAGAAGGCAGGGGGCTGACCCATGAAGGTCCAGAGCTACGAGGCCGGCAAGGTCGGCAGCGCCGAATTCGACACGACGCAATTCGGCACGCAGGTCCTGTACCGGACGCTGAAGGACGCCGTGGTCATGTACCACGCGAACCAGCGCCAGGGGACCGCGAAGGTCAAGACGCGCGCCGAGGTCCACGGCAGCCACAAGAAGCCGTGGAAGCAGAAGCACACCGGCCGCGCGCGCGCGGGCGACAAGAAGTCGCCGCTGTGGCGCAAGGGCGGCACGATCTTCGGGCCCCACCCGCGCGATTTCTCGTACCACATGCCGCGCACCGCGAAGCGCGTCGCCCTGCGCTCGGCGATCTACGGCAAGCTCGCCGACGGCGAGGTCGTGCTGGCGACTCTGCCCCGCATGGATGCGCCCTCGGCCAAGACGGCCCGCAAGGTCCTCGCGGACCTGGGCGCGCCGCGCCGTGCGCTCGTCCTCCTGGGCGAGGCGAACATGAACGTGTGGAAGTCCTTCCGCAACTTCCCGGGGGTGACCGTGAAGGTCGCGGCGGACCTGAACGCCCGCGACGTCATCAACGGGGGCACGGTGATCGCCGAGCGTTCCGCCCTCACCGCGCTGATCAACCGCGTCGGCAAGGACAAGACCGGAGGTGTCGCGTGACCCAAGTCGAGTTGCTCTACCAGATCGTCAAGGCTCCGGTCGTGACCGAGAAGGCCACCGACGACCAGCTCAAGCGGAATGCGTACACGTTCCGCGTTCCGGTCACGGCCAACAAGGTCGAGATCCGCGAAGCGATCCAGAAGCTCTTCAAGGTCAAGGTCGTCTCCGTGAACACGCTGCGCATCACGCCCAAGGCGCGACGCCGCGGCTGGGTCGCGGGCCAGACGCCGGACTGGAAGAAGGCGATGGTCGCCCTCCGCGATGGCGACACCATCGAGATCCTCTGACGCCCTAGCGACCAAGGACAAAGAGACCCATGGGCATCAAGACCTATCGACCGACTTCCGCGGGCCGTCGCTTCGGCACGGTCCTCGATTTCGCCGAGCTGACGCGCGTCGAGCCGGAGGAGAGCCTCCTCCGCCCGCTGCGCAAGACCGGCGGCCGGAACAACCACGGACACATGACGCGCCGCCACCGCGGTGGCGGCAACAAGCGGATGTACCGCGTCGTCGACTTCCGTCGCGACAAGGACGGGATCCCGGCCAAGGTCCACTCCGTCGAGTACGACCCGAACCGCTCGGCGAACCTCGCGCTCCTGCACTACGCGGACGGCGAGAAGCGCTACATCATCGCGCCGCTCGGCCTGCAGGTCGGCTCGACCCTGCTGTCGGGTGAGTCGGCCGACCCCACGGTCGGCAACTCGATGAAGCTCTCGCACATCCCGGTCGGCATGGAGATCCACAATGTGGAGCTCCACGCTGGGAAGGGCGCGCAGATCTGCCGCTCGGCGGGCTCCGTCGCGCAGCTCACGGCGCGCGAAGGCCAGTACGCCATCGTCACGCTGAGCTCGGGAGAGCTCCGCAAGGTGCACGTCGAGTGCCGGGCGACGATCGGTCGCATCGGCAACACGGACCACCAGAACGTCAGCCTGGGCAAGGCCGGTCGCAAGCGTCACATGGGGCATCGTCCCCAGGTCCGCGGCACCGCCCAGAACCCGGTCGACCACCCGATGGGCGGCGGCGAAGGCCGCACCGCCGGTGGTCGTCACCCGTGCTCGCCCTCGGGCGTGCTCGCCAAGGGCGGCAAGACGCGCCGTCCGAACCACCCGACGGACAAGTTCATCCTGCGACGCCGCAAGCCGGGCCCGCACCACTCCTGATCCGCGCGACGGAACCCTCCTGAACCATGGGACGCAGCCTCAAGAAGGGCCCCTTCATCGACGACCACCTGGCGAAGAAGGTGGCCGTGCAGAAGAAGAGTGGCAAGCGCGAAGCGATCACGACCTGGTCGCGTCGCAGCACGATTCCGCCTGATTTCATCGGGCACACGTTCATGGTCCACAACGGCCGCACGCACATCCGTGTGGTCGTGACCGAGGACATGGTCGGGCACAAGCTGGGCGAGTTCTCGCCGACGCGTGTGTTCCGCGGCCACACGAACAAGAAGGAAGAAGCCAAGCCGGGCACGGGAGGTACGCCGTGAGCGAAGGACGCGAGTTCAGCGCGAAGCACCGCTTCGCGCGCATCACGGCCCGCAAGGCCGGGCGCATCGCGACCATGATCCGTGGCCGCAGCGTCAACGAGGCGCTCGAGCTCTTGGCGTTCACCCCGAACCGCGGCGCCACCTTCTACATGAAGGTGGTCAAGTCGGCGGTCGCGAACGCGAGCCTCGTCGAGGAGGTCAACGTGAACCGCCTCTACATCTCCGACGCGCGCGCCGACGTGGGCCCGTTGCTCAACAACCGCATGCGCTTCCGCCCCGGCCCGCAAGGCCGTGCGATGCCGTTCGCGAAGCGCCTCAGCCACCTGACGATCAAGGTGCGCGAGGTCGAGGAGGAGCCGGAACCGGCTCCGAAGGCTCCCCGGAAGCAGAAGGGGGCCACGAAGGCTCCGAAGCAAAAGGCCACCAATCCGAAGGCCGCGAAGGCCTGAGGCCTGAACGAACATGGGACAAAAGATCCACCCGCTCGGCTTCCGACTCGGCACGGTCGAGCCCTGGCGTTCCCGCTGGTACGCCAAGAAGAAGGACTTCGGGCGCCTCCTCCTGGAGGACCACAAGATCCGTCAACACGTCGCGAAGGAGTTCGGCTCCTCGGGCATCCCGCGCATCGAGATCGAGCGCACGTCGGATGCCGCGCACGTGATCATCTACACGGCACGTCCGGGCGTCCTCGTCGGTCGCAAGGGCATCCGCGTCGAGGAGCTCAAGAAGGAGCTCCAGAAGATCACCAAGACCACGGTCCACCTGACCCTGCACGAGGTCAAGCGCCCCGAGCTCGAGTCGAAGCTGGTCGCGGAAGGCGTCGCCGAAGCACTCGAGAAGCGCATGGCGTTCCGCCGTGCCACCAAGCGCGCGATGCAGACGACGATGCAGGCCGGCGCGCGCGGCATGAAGATCGAGCTGAACGGGCGCCTCGGCGGCGGCGAGATGTCGCGCCAGTCGAAGGAGCGCGAAGGTCGCGTGCCGCTGTCGACGCTGCAGGCGCACCTCGACTACGGCACCGCCATCGCGAAGACCACGTACGGCGTGATCGGCGTGAAGGTCTGGATCTACAAGGGCGACATCGAGCGCGGCAAGATGATCGACTTCCGCTCGACCACCGGTTCGTCGTCGCGCGCCGAGCGCGCGCGCCGCGCGCCCGCTCGTCCGCAAGCTCCGAAGGAGGGTCGCAATGTCGCTGATGCCTAAGCGGACCAAGTTCCGCAAGGTCCACCGTGGCCGCATGAAGGGCGAGGCGACGCGCGGAAATCGCGTGGCGTTCGGCGACTTCGGCCTGCAGTGCATGGACTACGCCTGGCTGCCCGCGAAGACGCTCGAGGCCGGCCGCGTGGCCGCCAGCCGGGCCTCCGGCGGCGCGGCGCGCGTGTGGATCCGCGTCTTCCCGCACAAGCCCGTCACCTCGAAGCCCGCCGAAGTCCGGATGGGCTCGGGCAAGGGCGAAGTCGAGTTCTGGGCCTGCGAACTGAAGCCCGGCACCGTCATCTACGAGATCGGCGGCGTGACCGAGGACAAGGCGCGCCAGGTCTTCAAGCGCGTCGCGCACAAGATGCCGGTCAAGGTCAAGATGATCCGCCGACTCCCCACCACCTGATCCCGCGAACCTCCACGTACCGACCATGAAGATCGACGAGATCCGCGGCAAGACCGGCGACGAGATCGACTACGAGCTCGCCACCCTCCGCAAGGAGCTGTTCGACCTGCGCTTCAAGTCCGCGACGCAAAGCCTCCAGAGCCCGTCGCGGATCCAGGTGATCAAGCGCACGATCGCGCGCCTCCTGACCATCCAGAACGAACGCCAGGCCGGCATCCGCGGCCAGAAGCCGCGCTGAGTACCGAGACCCCAGTCATGACGACCACCCGCAACCGCCGCAGGACCGTGGAAGGCCTGGTCACGAGCGACAAGATGGCCAAGACCATCACCGTCCTCGTGAGCCGGACCTACCGCCACCCGAAGTACGGCAAGTTCCTGCGCAAGCAGGTCAAGTATCACGCGCACGACGAGGAGAGCCTGGCCAAGATCGGTGACCAGGTCGAGATCGTCGAGTGCCGTCCGACCAGCCGCCTGAAGCGCTGGCGCCTCGTCCGCATCATCGAGAAGGCGAACGTCGCCGCGCAGGTCGAGTTCAACCCGGCGGGAGGTGTCGCATGATCCAGATGCAGACCTTCCTCGACGTGGCGGACAACACCGGCGCCAAGCTCGTCCAGTGCATCAAGGTGCTGGGCGGAACGCACCGCCGTTACGCCGGCTTGGGCGACGTCATCGTCGTCAGCGTGAAGAAGTCGCTGCCCGGGTCCGAGCTGAAGGCCGGGTCCGTGGCGAAGGGCGTGATCGTGCGCTGCAAGAAGAACACGCGTCGGGCCGATGGCTCGTACGTGCGCTTCGACCAGAACGCGCTCGTGTTCGTCGACGCCGACAACAACCCCAAGGGCACGCGCATCTTCGGCGCGGTGGCGCGCGAGCTGCGCGACAAGGACTTCATGAAGATCATCTCGCTCGCGCAGGAGGTCGTCTGATGAAGGTCCGAACGGGCGACACCGTCATGGTGATCGCAGGCAACGACAAGGGCCGCAGCGGGACCGTCAAGGAAGTCCAGCGCGAGGCCGGTCGCGTCGTCATCGAGGGGATCAACCTGCGCTGGAAGCACAAGAAGCCCAGCCAGAAGAACCCCAAGGGCGAGCGCATCCAGATCGAGATCCCGATCCATGCCAGCAACGTGATGCACATGGACGCGAAGGGTGAGCCGACGCGCAAGGCGCCGGCCAGAACCGAGAAGAACCAGCAGAAGGCCACCACGAAGGCCGCGCCGAAGGGCAAGAAGGGTCGCTGAGAGCCATGGCCAAGGTCCAGACCATCGTTCCGCGCCTCAAGGCGAAGTACGACTCCGAGGTCAAGGAGCGTCTCAAGGAGCGCTTCAAGATCGAGAACCCGAACGCGGTTCCGCGCCTCGAGAAGATCGTCATCGACATGGGCGTGAAGGGCGCCGTCGAGAACAAGACGCGCGTCGACCAGGCCGCGCGCGACCTGGCGACGATCAGCGGCCAACGCGCCGTCGTGAAGAAGTCGAAGAAGGCGATCTCGGGCTTCAAGCTGCGCGAGAACATGCCCATCGCCTGCATGGTGACCCTGCGTCGCCAGCGGATGTGGGAGTTCGCCGACCGCCTCTTCTCCGTCGTCCTCCCGCGTATCCGCGACTTCCGCGGCGTGAAAGACAAGCTCGACGGGCGGGGCAACTTCACGCTCGGCCTGTCCGAGCAGACGGTCTTCCCAGAAGTCGACTTCGACAAGGTCGAGTTCCAGCAGGGGATGCACATCACGTTCGTCACGTCCGCCGGGACCGACGAGCACGGCTATGCGCTGCTGAAGGAGCTCGGGATGCCCTTCCAGGTTCGCGAAACCAAGGGCAATAAGAAGGACTGATCGATGGCCAAGACCACCTGGATCGTCAAGTGTTCGCGACCGGCGAAATTCAGCACGCGGAACTACACCCGCTGCTCGATGTGCGGCCGTCGTCGCGCTGTGTATCAGAAGTTCAAGATCTGCCGCATCTGTCTGCGCGAGCTGGCCCACAAGGGCGAGATCCCCGGCATGCGCAAGGCCTCTTGGTGAGCTCGGAGCCAGCATCATGTCCATGACCGATCCGATCTCCGACATGCTCACGCGGATCCGCAACGCCACGCGGGTCCACAAGAAGACGGTCGCCATGCCCGCCTCCAAGGTGAAGCAGGGCATCGCCCAGGTCCTCAAGGAGGAGGGCTTCATCAGCGACTTCCAGGTCGAGCCGGGGACTCCGTCCGCGCAGCTCATCCTGAACCTCAAGTACGGCGAGACCGGCGAGTTCGTGATCCGCTCCATCCAGCGGGTCAGCAAGCCCGGTTGCCGCGTGTACTGCCCGGCCGAAGACCTGCGCCCGATCGTGCGCGGGCTCGGCATCCAAATCCTCTCGACGCCCAAGGGCATCGTGTCCGACCGCACTGCACGCCGCGACCGCATCGGCGGCGAAGTGCTCTGTAAGGTCTACTGAGCACGAGCTCTTCACCAACGAGCTCTTCACCACAAGGACCCTGAGTCATGTCCCGCATCGGCCGGAAGACGATTTCGCTGCCCACCGGAGTCACGGTCACCAAGAGTGATCGGATGGTCTCCGTGAAGGGGCCCAAGGGCGAGCTGTCGCTGAACCTGCGTCCCGAGGTCGATGTCACCATCGACAAGGGGAGCGTGGCGGTCGGCGTCCTCGAGGCATCCGAGGGGGTTCGCACCACGCGCGCCTTCCACGGCATGACGCGCGCCATGTTGAGCAACATGGTCCTCGGCGTGACGAAGGGCTTCGAGAAGAAGCTCGAGATCCAAGGCGTCGGTTGGAACGCGGCCGCCCAGGGCCAGAAGATCGTGCTGAACATCGGCTACAACAAGCCGGTCACGATCGAGATCCCGAAGGGCATCACCGTCCTGACGCCGGATCCGACGAACATCATCATCACCGGCGCGGACAAGCAGGCCGTCGGCCACCTCGCCGCCTCGATCCGCAAGCGCCGTCCGCCCGAGCCCTACAAGGGCAAGGGCGTGCGCTACAAGGACGAGGTCGTCCGCCGCAAGGCCGGCAAGAGCTTCGGGAGCTGACCTCGATGGACGCCATTACGCTGAAGAAGACCCGCCGCGCGCGCCGTGCTCACCACGTGCGCAACCGGATCCGTCGTACGACGACCTTGCCGCGTTTGACGGTGAGTCGCTCGCTCAAGCACATCTCCGCCCAGGTGATCGACGACACGACCGGCCGAACGCTGGCGCATGTCACGTCCACCGCGAAGGAGTTGTCCGACGCCCTCAAGGGCAAGACCAAGACCGAGCGCGCCAAGCACCTCGGCACCGAAATCGCTCGCAAAGCGCGCGCTGCCGGTGTCGAGGAAGTCGTGTTCGACCGCGGGTTCGCCCGCTTTCACGGCCGCGTCAAGGCGCTGGCCGATGCCGCGCGCGAAGGCGGCCTGAAGTTCTGAGCAGCCGAACCCCAGTACACAGACGATGAAGCCCAAGATTCGATACCTCGACGGCATGGAAGTCGGCGAGGTCCAAGGCCTCTCCGAGGCCCTCGTGAAGGTCAACCGTTCCGCCTGCGTGGTGAAGGGGGGCCGCCGGTTCTCCTTCGCTGCCCTGCAGATCGTCGGCAACAAGTCCGGCGTCGTGGGCTACGGTTTCGGCAAGGCCCGCCAGGTCCCGAACGCGATCGAGAAGTCGGCGCGCGACGGACGCAAGCACCTGATGCGCGTGCCGCTCACGAAGAGTGGCACGATCCCGCACGAGGTCCAGGGCGAGTACTGCAGCGCGCTGGTCCGCATCCTGCCGGCTTCGCCGGGCACGGGCATCATCGCCTGCCCGTCGGTCCGCGCCGTGTGCGAGATGTCCGGCATCAAGGACATCCTCAGCAAGTCCTACGGTTCCACGAACCCGGTCAACCTGGTGAAGGCGACGCTCCACGCGCTTTCGCAGCTCCGCACGCCGGAGCAAGTGGCCGCGCTGCGCGGCATCTCGATGGTCTGAGACGACCCTCCGACCCGCCCCATTCCAGCCACGCAGACCCGCACTCGACGCACACGAACACGCCATGGACCTCAAGACAGTCACCGGCAAGGGAGTCCGCTACGAGGACCGCCGCCGCATCGGCCGCGGGCCCGGTAGCGGCCTCGGCAAGACCTCGGGTCGCGGCCACAAGGGTTGGGGCCAGCGCTCGGGCACGAGCCGCCGCCCCGGCTACGAGGGCGGCCAGATGCCGATCTACCGGCGCGTGCCGAAGCGCGGCTTCACGAACGCCCGGTTCCGCACGAGCTACACCGTGATCAACGTCGACGACCTGAACGGGTTCGCCGACGGCACGACGATCGATCTCGAGGCCGTTCTCACGCAGGGCCTGACGAGCCGCGAATCGGGACTTTTCAAGATCCTCGGCAACGGCAAGCTCGAGCGCAAACTCACGGTGCGCGCGCAGAAGTTCACCAAGTCCGCGATCGAGAAGATCCAGGCCTTGGGTGGCAGCGTGGTCGTGCTGGACGAGCAGGGTCGCGAGCAGACCGGCGAAACCCAGCCGGACAAGGCCTGATCCGGAGCCCTTCGTGCAGAACTCCTTCCTCCAACTCTTCAAGGTGCCCGAGACGCGCACCAGGATCTGGGTCACCCTGGCCCTCCTGGTTGCGTACCGGGTGGGGTTCCACATCCCCATCCCGGGAATGAACCCGGAGTTCCTGAGGCGGAATCAGGACCAGGGTTCGCTGTTCGGGCTGATGAGCGCCTTCTCAGGCGGCGACATCGGCAACACCAACCTCTTCGCGCTGGGGATCATGCCGTACATCTCGGCATCGATCATCTTCTCCATGCTCGGGAAGGTCTCGCCGCGCATCGAAGCCATCCAGAAGGAAGGCGCTGCCGGGCAGAAGAAGATCAACCAGTGGACCCGCCTCGCGGTCGTGCCGATCGCGCTGATCCAGGCCCTGTTCATCTACACCGGCGTCTTCCTCCAGAAGCCGGACCTCGTCGCCGACAACATGCGCGGCAGCACGTTCACGCTGGGCCTCGTGGTCGTCCTCTCGCTGCTCGCGGGCGCGCTGCTCGTGATGTGGATCGGTGAACTGATCACCGAGTTCGGCGTCGGGAACGGTGCCTCGCTGATCATCATGGCCGGCATCGTGGCGACGATCCCGACCGCGCTGCTGCGCCTGCGCACGATCGACGAAGCCGAGTTCTGGCAGACCCTGCTGACTCTGGCCCTCATCTGGGCCGTCACGATCGTGGTGGTCGTGTTCATCCACAAGGGCGCTCGGCGGGTGCCCATCCAGTACGCGCGCCTGTCGCGCGGCAACGTGGCCTACGGCGGGCAGCGCCACTACCTGCCGCTGAAGGTCAACATGGCCGGCGTCATGCCGATCGTGTTCGCCTCGGTCGTGTTCATCATCCCGGCGCTGATCTTCGACTGGATCGGGCTCACGCGCCTGAAGGACGTCTTCAGCTCCCCGACCGGGTTCGTCCACGTCGCGAGCTACGTCGCCCTGGTGTTCTTCTTCTGCTTCTTCTGGAACCGCCTGATGTTCCAGCCGACGGAGATCGCCGACAACCTGCGCGAGCACGGATCCTTCATCCCCGGCATCCGACCGGGCGCCAAGACCGCCGAGTACCTGGACAACGTGCTCACCCGCATCACGCTTGCGGGCGCGGCCTTCCTGGCCCTCATCGCGATCCTGCCGGCGTTCGTGACCAGCAACACGAGCATCCCGATGGACATGCGCTACTTCCTCGGGGGCACCTCCGTGCTCATCACCGTGGGCGTGGCGTTGGACCTGGTCGATCGCCTGAACGCCGCTCTCGTCATGCGCAACTACGAGGGCTTCATGAAGGGTTCGGGCCCGGGCTGGACGCGCAACGCGGACCCGAAGGACGCGAAGAAGTGAGCCGACGCGTCCTCATCCTGCTGGGCCCCCCGGGAGCGGGGAAGGGCACCCAGGCCAGCCGGCTGTGCGCCGAGCTCGGCCTGCCGCACGTTTCGACCGGCGACCTCTTCCGCGAGCACCGCGCGAAGGGCACCGAGCTCGGACGGCGGGCGCAGGAGTACATGGACAGCGGTCGGCTCGTGCCCGACGACCTCGTGCTCGACATGCTCTTCGATCGCGTCGCGAAGCCCGACTGCGCGCGCGGATTCCTGCTCGACGGCTTCCCGCGCACGCTGCCCCAGGCCGAAGCGCTGGAGAAGCGGCTGGGCGGGGGAACCGCCGTTCGAGTCCTCGACCTGCGCGTCGCCGACAAGGCGCTCGTCGATCGCCTCACCGGCCGCCGTACGTGCCGCCAATGCAGCCACATCCACCACGTGCGCACCTCGCCGCCGAAGGCGGCCGGTCGCTGCGATCGTTGCGGGGGTGAGCTCTACACGCGCACGGACGACGAAGCCGCGACCGTCGAAAAACGCCTGGCCGTGTACCGCGACCAGACGCAGCCGCTCCAGGGCTACTACCAGAAGAAGGGTCTGCTCCAGGAGGTGGACGGCGATCGGAATCCCGACGAGGTCTTCCGCTCCCTGCGCCAGGCTGCGGCCGGCATGGAGGCTGCGTGATGGCCAAGGAAGAACCGATCACCGTGGAAGCCATCGTCACCGAAGCCCTGCCGAACGCGCGCTTCCGTGCGCGCCTGGACTCCGGTCACGAGATCCTGGCGCACGTGAGCGGCAAGATGCGCATGCACTACATCCGCATCCTGGCCGGCGACAAGATCACGGTCGAGATGTCGCCGTACGACTTGACGAAGGGCCGCATCATCTGCCGCGGCGAGCGAAGGAAGAGGAACGACTCATGAAGGTGCGAAGCAGCGTCCGGCGCATGTGCGTCAACTGCAAGATCATCCGCCGCCGCGGCGTCGTCCGTGTCATCTGCACGGACCCGCGCCACAAGCAGCGGCAGGGCAAGTGAGCGCCTAGAACCAGCGCGAACTCACGGACCCACAGAACCCACGAACACCACGGAACGGAAGACGGAGCCCCAAACAAGATGCCGCGTGTCATCGGTGTCGACATCCCCCCGAACAAGCGCCTCGAAATCGCGCTGCAGT
Source organism: Planctomycetota bacterium (assembly GCA_026692665.1). GTDB lineage: Bacteria > Planctomycetota > UBA1135 > UBA1135 > JAEUHZ01. The sequence goes on along the minus strand of JAPLOF010000009.1, from coordinate 5,389 downwards.
ACCTGTACGGCGTCGGCGAAACGACGTCGCACAAGGTCTGCGACCACCTCAAGCTGAATCGCGGCATGAAGGCGCGCGACCTCACCGAGGAGCAGATCGCCACGCTCGCGAACTACCTGCAGAAGGAGTACCCGGTCGAGGGCACCCTGCGCCGGCAGATCGCGGCGTCGATCACGCGCCTGCGCGAGATCGGCTGCTACCGCGGGCTGCGTCACCGCCGTGGGCTTCCGGTCCGCGGCCAGCGCACACGCACGAACGCACGCACGCGCAAGGGGCCGCGCAAGACGGTGGCCGGCAAGAAGTCCGTGAAGGGAATGAAGTAATCCATGGCCAAGGTCGCCAAGAAGAAGATCCGTCGGATCACGTCGCGCGGTGTCGCGCACGTGAAGGCGACGTTCAACAACACCCACGTCACGATCACCACGTCCAACGGCGAGGTGGTCGCGACGGGTTCCACCGGTTGCGTTGGCTTCAAGGGCACGCGCAAGAGCACGCCGTTCGCCGCTCAGCGCGCGGGCGAGCGCGCCGCCGCCGGCGCGATGCGTCTGGGCGTCAAGGAAGTCGAGGTCCGCGTGCGCGGTGCCGGTTCCGGCCGCGAGTCGGCGATCCGCGCCCTGTCGAACACGGGGCTCAAGGTCCTCACGATCGAGGACATCACGCCGCTCCCGCACAACGGTTGCCGCGCGCGCAAGAAGCGCCGCGTCTGATCGATCCCCTCAAGACGCGCGCACCCACAAGAGAAACAGAGAACGCAGAATGTCCCGCATCATCGATCCCAAGTGCCGACTGTGCCGTCGGGAAGGCATGAAGCTCTTCCTCAAGGGCCAGCGTTGCTTCACGGAGAAGTGCGCCGTCTCCCGCCGCGACTACCCGCCGGGTGTCCACGCGCAGAAGCGCGCCAAGGTCACCGAGTACGGCGTCCGCCTGCGCGAGAAGCAGAAGCTCAAGCGCATCTACGGCGTCGGCGAGCGTCAGTTCAAGCTGTACTTCCTCGAGGCCGAGCGCCTGCGCGGGAACACCGGCGAGAACCTGATGATCCTGCTGGAGCGCCGTCTCGACAACGTGGTGCTCGCGAGCGGTTTCGCGCTCTCGCGCAACCACGCTCGTCAGCTCATCAATCACGGCCACTTCCGCGTGAACGGCAAGAAGGTCGACATCTGCTCGTACCAGGTCCGCCCCGGCGACGTGGTGACGCCCGGTACGAAGGAGAACACCCGCAAGATGGTCGGCGAGGCCATCGAGGTGAACAAGTCGCAGTCCATCCCGGCCTGGATCGAAGTCCAGGGCGATGCGCTGACCTCGAAGATCGTCGGCGTGCCGCGCCGCGAAGACGTGCCGCACCCGATTCAGGAGCAGCTCATCATCGAGCTCTGCTCGAAGTAACCGAACGCCGGTGCGCGGCTCGGGACCTGCGAGGTCCCGGGCGCGTCCGCCCACCAGAGGAGTCCCGTCTGCGTCCGCCGAGGCCGCGGTACGTCGACGGAACTCGCAAGGGGCGGAACGCGGTGCGCGCCGGATCCCACCCGGTCCCAGGCCTCACCCGGAGAATCAACTGTCATGCGTATTCGTTGGCGTAACTTCGAGCTGCCCAGCAAGGTCCAGCCCGATTCCGATTCCCTCTCGAAGACCTTCGGCCGGTTCGTCATCGAACCGTTCGAACGCGGGTTCGGTCACACGATCGGCAACGGCCTCCGCCGCGTCCTGCTCTCGTCGATCGAGGGCACGGCCGTCGTCTCCGTGCGCCTGGAGGGCGCGCAGCACGAGTTCGACTCGCTGGAAGGCGTTCTCGAGGACGTCACGGACGTCATCCTGAACCTGAAGCGCCTGCGCGTCGCCTTCGAGGGCGGCGACGAGGTGACCTGCCGCATCGAGAAGTCCACGAAGGGCGTCATCACCGGCGCCGACGTGATCTGCCCGGGCGACGCGCAAGTCGCGAACCCCGAACTGCACATCGCGACGCTGACGAAGGATCGTCCGTTCCGCATCGAGCTGCGCGTCAAGCGCGGACGCGGCTACGTGGCGGCGGAGGAGAGCGGTTCCGAGCTCCAGCAGCTCGGCACGATCCCCGTCGACGCGATCTTCTCGCCGGTCCACCGCGTGCGCTACTCGATCGAGGCCACGCGCGTCGGCAAGCTCACGAACTACGACCGCCTCGTGCTGGAGATCTGGACCGATGGCACGATCACGCCCGAGTTGGCGTTGATCGAGTCGGCCAAGATCTACCGCAAGCACCTGAACCCGTTCGTGCTGTACGGCACGAGCAAGGATCGCGAGCTCGTTCCGGACAGCCCGGACACCTCCGAGTACAACCAGCGCAATCGCGAGACGACGGAGCTGTCGGTCGTCCTCGCGGAACCGATCGCCGACCTCGAGCTTTCGGTGCGTGCCCGCAACTGCCTGGATGGCGCCAACATCCAGACGCTTGCCGACCTCGTCCGCATGAGCGAGACGGAAGTCATGAACCTGAAGAACCTCGGGAAGACGAGCCTGACCGAGATCAAGAACAAGCTGGCCGAGCGCGGGCTCTCGCTCGGGATGAACGTCTAGGACCAGCGGTCCCCGAAAGATCGACAGGAAGAAGCCATGAGACACCGTTGCGCAGGAAACCGGCTCGGCCGGACGACGGAACACCGGATCGCCATGACGAAGAACATGGCGAACTCGCTCATCCTCCACGAGCGCATCATCACGACGACGCCCAAGGCGAAGGCCATCAAGCCGTTCGTCGAGAAGCTGGTCACGCTCGCCAAGGACGACACGCTCCATCACCGGCGCATGGCGTTCGCGGCTCTGCGCGACAAGGTGACGGTGGACAAGCTGTTCTCGACGATCGGGCCGCGCTTCAAGGCCCGACCGGGCGGCTACTGCCGGATCCTGCACCTCTCGAAGCCGCGTCTGGGCGACAACGGCCAGCGCTCGATCGTGGAGTTCGTGGAGCGCAGCCCGAAGGAAGCCAAGGCCGAGGCCTGAGCACGCGCGCCGTGCGACGGCGCTCGGAAATCACGCCGCGGCGGGCCTCAGGCCCGCCGCGGCGTTCTCGTTTTCGCCGGCTGCTGGCGCACGCACGTGGAGAGAGCGCGGACCTGAGGCGCGCCGTTCCGCGCCCCGAATCGGCTTCGCGCGGAAGGACCATGGAGGAGCCCAGCCCGACGACGTGGAGCGACGGGAAACGTCCCTTCAGAACAGGATGCGCTCGAAGCCGCGGAGCTCGACACCTGGCGTCACGTAGCCCGGCTGGATCGGCTCGACGTCGCCTAGCGGGCCGGTCAGGTACTTGCGGTTGCAGTCGCAGAAGACCGTCGCCACGACCGCCCCGTCGCCCTGCTCGAGCGCGATCTCGATCGCGCCGAGCAGGTTCGCTCCCGAGCTGATGCCGAAGGTCAGCCCCAACTCGTGCGAGAGCCGCTGCGCCATCAGGATCGCGTCGCCGTCCCACACGTCGACCACGCGGTCGAGCGCGGGGAGGTCCAGGATCTCCGGGATGAACTCGTCGCTGATGCCCTGGATCCGGTGCACGCCCTCGCGGTGCCCGGTGCGCAGCGTGGGGGAGTTCGCCGGCTCGAGCGGGTGCACGGCCACGCGACCGAAACGCTCGCGCAGCGCCTGACCGACGCCCATCACGGTCCCGCCGGTTCCCACGCCGGCCACGAAGGCCGTGGGGACGAGGCCTCGGCGCGCGAGCTGCGCCGCGATCTCCGGCCCCGTGCTGCGTCGGTGGGCCTCGACGTTGGCGCGGTTCCTGAACTGCTGCGGGCGGAACGAGCGCGGGTGCGATCGCGACCACTCGTCGGCGCGCGCGATCGAGCCCAGGAAGCCGCCTTCCGCGCGCGAGACCGGCACCAGCGTCGCGCCCAGGCTCGAGAGCAGGAGCGTGCGCTCGCGGCTCATCCAGTCGGGCATGAAGATGCGCACGGGCGAGCCGAAGCGTCGGCCCAGCGCCGCGAAGGCGATCCCGGTGTTGCCGCTGGTCGCCTCGACGATCTCGTCGCCGGGACGCCACGCGCCTTCGCGCCAGGCCTCCTCGAGGATGAAGAGCGCCATCCGGTCCTTGATGCTGCCGGTCAGATTGCGGCTCTCGTCCTTGGCCCAGACGCGGAACTCGCGCCCGTCGACCCGGACGTCCAGGCCGATCAGCGGCGTGTCGCCGACCATGCCGTGCTGCTCGGCGAACCGGCGCTGCGTCTCGCGCGCGTCGAGAACGGCAGGAGCGGACCCAACGCCGCTCGCGCTCATCGCGCGGCTCCTTCGCGGACCGGAACACGCTCGAATTCAGCGCGGAAGTGGCGTAGCACCGCTGGGCTCTTCGAGATGCGCACGCCGCCGATCGTCTCGCGGCGCTGCCACACGGCCTCGACGACCTCGACCAGGTAGTCCATGTGGCTCTGCGTGTACGTGCGGCGCGGGATGGCCAGACGCACGAGCTCGTGCCGTGCCGGGACGAGCGCGCCCGTCCCGGGCTCGACGCGGCCGAGCATCACGCTGCCGATCTCGCAGCTGCGCACGCCGCCCTCGAGGTAGAGCTCGATCGCCAGCGCCTGACCCGGGTACTCGTGGATCGGGACGTGTGGCAGGAACGACTTGGCGTCGAGGAAGATCGCGTGACCGCCCGCGGGCCGGACGACGGGGACGCCGCGCACGCGCAGCCGGTCGACGACGTAGCGGATGCTGGCGTGCCGGTACTCGAGGTAGTCCGGCGCGAGCACCTCCTGCAGGCCGATGGCGATCGCCTCCAGGTCGCGCCCGGCGAGACCGCCGTAGGTCGGGAAGCCCTCGGTGACGACGAGCCGCGCGCGCAGCTCCTCGGCCATGCTGGCGTCGCGCAGCGCCAGGAATCCGCCGATGTTCGCCAAGCCGTCCTTCTTGGCGCTCATCGTGCAGCCGTCGGCCAGATCGAAGAACATGCGCGCGATCTCGCGCGGCGAGCGGTCCTTCATGCCCGGTTCGCGCTGACGCACCATCCAGGCGTTCTCGGCGAAGCGGCAGGCGTCGAGGAAGAGGGGGACGCGGAAACGGCGGCACAGTTCGCGGGCTGCCAGCAGGTTGGCGTAGCTCACCGGCTGGCCGCCGCCGGCGTTGTTCGTGATCGTGACCATGGCGAGCGGCACGCGCCCGCTCTCGGCGGCGAGCAGGCGCTCGAGCGCCCCGAGGTCGATGTCGCCCTTGAACGGCGCGTCCGAGGCCAGGTCGGCCGCCGCGGCGCAGGGCAGGTCCAGGGCGCGCGCACCGCTCAACTCGACGTTGGCGCGCGTGGTGTCGAAGTGGGTGTTGTTGGGGATTATCTGGCCCTTCTCCAGGGCCATGCTGAACAGGATGCGCTCGGCCGCCCGCCCCTGGTGCGTGGGGATGATGTGCTTCAAGCCCGTGATGCGCCGCACCGTGTCCTGAAAGC
>JAPLOF010000008.1 GCA_026692665.1 Planctomycetota bacterium | reverse complement strand
TCGCCGTAGGCCTGCAGCACCGCGGACTGCACGAACTCCCGCGCGTCCTGGCTGATCGGGTGGCAGATGTCCGCGTACAGGCGCGGGCGACGGCGCTCGTCCATCTCGCCGCGGTCATCCGCGAGGCGCGCCCCGCACTCGTTGCAGAATCGCGCGCGGATGTGGTTCTTCGCCGCGCACGCGGGGCAGCGGTCGCAGAGCTTGCGGCTCGGCATCGCCACGAAGAGCCCCTTCGCGCCCTCGATGATCTTGATGTCGCGCACGACGAGCGTGTCGTCGAGCGTGAGGCTCGCGAACGCGCGCAGCTTGTCGCGCGCCTGGAGCAGGAGCTTGATGCGGACCTCGGTGATCCTCATCGACGGCCCGCCTCGACCCGAACCCTGCGACGATCGCACGGGGAGGAGTCCGCGCTCCGCATCCCGAGCGGTTCAACTTTCCGGAGCCAGGACCGCGCCATGTCCCGCGGCTCGGACCACGCGCGCGAGCCGCAGGCGGAGGCCGCGATCCCGGGCCGCGTTCTCCACACGGAGGAGCGCCGCGTGCGCCTCGGCGTCCGAGTCGTGGATCCCGAACCAGGAAGATCCGCTGCCGCACAGGCGCCAGTCTCGAAGACCCAACTCGTCGAGCAGGGCCCGCCACGTCCCCAGGACGGGGACGGCGGCGATCGCCGCTGCTTCGAGATCGTTCTCGATCGAGCCGCAGGCATCCGAGGCGGCCTCCGTGATCCGCGGTGGCAACGTAGGCCGCTCGGCATCCCTGGGCAAGGCCCGAGCGTAGACGGCCGCCGTCGGCGCGCCGCACGCCGGGGTCACGAGCGCGATCGACCAGCGTGGGAGCGGCCGGGACAGAGCCTCGATCCTCTCACCGCGGCCCGTGGCGATTCCGATTCCACGATGCGCCTTCTGAAAGAAGACGCAATCCGAGCCGAGCCGCGCGAGCGCCGCCTCCGCGCACGCATCGTCCAACTCGACCGCGAGCGCCGCGCGCGCCGCCACCCAGGCCGCGGCCGCGTCCGAGGATCCGCCTCCGAGACCGGCCTGGCTGGGGATGGATTTCGTGAGGTCGATCTCGAGTCCCGCGCCGAGGCTGGCCAGGCCGCGCGCCCGAGCTTCGTACAGGACGGCCTGAGCCGCGCGCACCGCCAGATTCCGGTCGTCCAGCGGAACGTCCGGCGTCGCGGCGTCCCCCCGCACCACGATCCGCACCCCCCCCGTGCTCGTGGCGCGCACGCGGACCACGTCGACCAGGCTCAGGGCGAGCATCCAGGACCGGATCTCGTGGAAACCGTCCGGACGCTTGCCGAGCACGGCCAGGGTCAGATTCACCTTGGCGGGAGCGAGTGCCCGCACCCACGGGCCGTTCACGGGCCTCCTCCGCGTCCACCGGGCTTCCGGCCGCGGCCCCGCCGCGCTGCCCCGCTCATGATCCGCCGACCTCGTCTCCGGGCACGCCGCCGTCCGGGACGTCCAGCCGCAGGTTGTCGATCAGGCGGACCGCGCCCAGCCGGGCGGCGACCAGGGCCTGCGCGCGGAGGAGCGGCGTCGCGGGCTCGTCGGCGGTCCACTGCTCGGGATCGCGGACGGTCGCGTACTCGACGCGCAGCGTACTGCCGGAGAGGACCGTGCGCAGGGCGCCGCTCAGCATCGCCGCGCGGCGTTCCCCGGCGCGCCAGGCGGCGCGCGCCGACGAGAGCGCGCGGAAGATCACGGCGGCCTCCGCCCGCTCCGTCGGCGAGAGGCGCTCGTTGCGCGACGAACGCGCGAGACCCGAGGCCTCGCGCGAAGTCGGACACACGACGATCGGCGGAGCGCCGCGCCGTCGCGAGAGGTCGCGCACGACGAGTGTCTGCTGGAAGTCCTTCTCGCCGAAGTAGGCGACGTGCGGAGTGACGACCTCGAAGAGCCGATCCACGATCGTCGCCACGCCGGCGAAGTGGCCAGCTCGGAAAGCGCCCTCGAGCCCGAGTGCCGCGGTCCCCGGATCGAGGAGCTTCGCGGCCGGCAACGAGCCGTCGGCCGCGAGCTCGCCCGGGAAGAACCCCGCCAGCGTGCCCGTGAAGGCCATGCCACAACCCGCCGGGCCGAGCAGCGCCACGTCCGCCGCGAAGTCGCGCGGATAGCGCTCGAAGTCGGACTTCTCGTCGAACTGCAGCGGATTCACGAACACGCTGACGACGGCCGCGTCGTTCTCGCGCGCGGCGCGGCGCACGAGCTCGAGGTGGCCCTCGTGCAGCGCCCCCATCGTCGGCACGAAGCCGATTCGCGCGCCGCGCGCGCGCGCATGGCCGCACCAGGCCCGCGCCTCGGCCGGCGAGGAGAGCGCCACCGTCCCGTCCGCAGATCCTCGGCGCCCGCCGACGGAGGCACGCAACCGCGCCAGCGCCTCCAACACATTGAGGCCCGAGCGCGGGAAGCGCAGATCGGGAGCGATCTCGGCCAGCGGTTCCAGGACGAACGGGCGCTCCTCGGCGCGCGGGTGCGGCAGGACGAGCCCCGGCTCCTCGACGACCGCCGCGCCGTGCACGAGCAGGTCGAGGTCCAGCGTGCGCGGACCGTCGCGCCGCCCGGCGACGCGCACGCGGCCCTCGGCGGACTCGATCGCGAGCAGCTCGTCGAGCAGCTCGCGGGGTGCAAGCCCGGTCTCCACGAGGACGGCGCCGTTCAGGTAGCGGCCCTGCCCCGGAGGTCCGCCGACGGGTTCCGTCTCGTGCCACGAGGACACCGCGCGAATCCGCGTCCGCGGCAGGGCGCGCAGGGCTTCCAGCGCGCGCTCGAGGTGGACCCGCCGGTCCCCCAGGTTCGTGCCCACGGCGATCGCAGCGAGGACCACCCGCCGCTCGCTCAAGGCGCGGTCCCCGCGGGGCCCGCCGGAGTCCTCCCGCGCCGGAACGCCGCCAGCGCGAGAGCGATCAGGACATAGAAGTGGAAGACCAGGAACAGCGCCAGCGCCGGGATCGTGAGCAGGAGCACGGCCGCCACGACGACCCACACGAGCGTGAAGAACTGTCCGCGGCCCGTGATCGCCGAGAACATGTGCAGGTAGCGCACGCGGCTCACCATGAGGAGGCCCAGCGCGACGAGCAGGACCCACAGGCAGGGCAGGCTCCAGCCCAGGTCCAGGTCCTGCGGCAGCCGGTCGAGCACGTACCCGAGCGGCGTGCGGATGCCGTCCGAGTGCTCGAGCTGGGGCTTCCGGACCGCCAGGTAGAGCAGCATCCCCGACGCGATCGTGCCCGCCGCGGCCGGCGAGGGCAGCCCCTGGAAGCTCTTGTGCGCCTCGGGATCGGGATCCGTGTCGAGGTTGAAGCGCGCGAGCCGCAGGATCGCCATGCTGGCGAACAGCGCCGCGGCCGCGAAGGTCAGGCGCGGGTTCACCTCGAAGCCCCAGGCCGCGCCTTCGTGCTCGATCAGGATCTTGGCCAGGATCGCGGGCGCGACGCCGAAAGTCAGCATGTCGCTGAAGCTGTCGAGTTGCGCGCCGAACGCGCTGCCGCCGCCGACCATCCGCGCGACCTTCCCGTCGAGCGCGTCGAAGACCATCCCGACGAAGATGAGCCAGCAGGCCGTCTCGAGGTTTTGGAAGAAGCGCAGCGGCTCGGGTCCGGCGTAGGCCAGCGCGTCGATCCCCTTGCAGATCGCGAGGAGCCCGCACAGGGCGTTCGCCAGGGTCAAGAGGTTCGGGAGCAGGTGGATCTTGCGCACGGTCGGCCCCCGGGTTCGTCGAGCTCGGGCGGGTCCGAAACGGTACGGCGGGGACCTCGGGATTGCACTCCTCCGACCCGTGGACGCGCGGGGCTCGGGTCGAGACTCGGGCCGGCCGGAACGACCCGCGCGAGCCGCGGGCGCCGCGCGCCAACCGGGAGCGCAGGCATCTGCGGCGCGAGGACTTCCACGCCGCCCCGGAAAAAGGTACGGGAAGCCCATGTCCGCGATCGTCCACGTCCATGCGCGCGAGATCCTCGACTCGCGCGGCAACCCGACCGTCGAGGTCGACATCGCCCTGGAGTCCGGCGCGACCGGCCGGGCGTGCGTCCCCTCGGGAGCCAGCACCGGCACCTACGAAGCGCACGAGCTGCGCGACGGCGGTTCCCGCTATTCGGGCAAGGGCGTGCAAAAGGCGGTCGCGCACGTCGACGAGGAGATCGCGCGCGAGATCATCGGGCTGGACGCTCTCGACCAGACCGCGCTCGACCGCGAGCTGATCACGCTCGACGGGACGCCCAACAAGAAGCGTCTCGGCGCGAACGCGATCCTGGGCGTCTCGCTGGCTGTCGCGCGCGCCGCGGCGGAGGAAGCCGGCCTGCCGCTCTACCGCTACATCGGCGGGACCGCCGCGCACGTGCTGCCGGTTCCGATGATGAACATCCTGAACGGCGGCAAGCACGCCGACACGAGCGTGCAGATCCAGGAGTTCATGGTGATGCCCCTCGGCGCGGAGAGCTTCGCCGAGGGCCTGCGCATGGGCACCGAGGTGTTCCACGCGCTGCGCGGAATCGCCAAGTCGAAGAAGCTCTCGACGTCGTTCGGCGACGAGGGCGGCATCGCGCCGAACCTCGCGAACAACGAAGAGGCGATCACGCTGATCCTCGCGGCGATCGAAAAGACCGGCCTGCGCCCCGGTCGCGACATCTACCTCGCGATCGACGCGGCCTCGAGCGAGTTCTTCCACGACGGGAAGTACGACTTCGAGGGCAAGAAGCTCACGTCGTCGCAGGTCGTCGACTACTGGGCCGGGATGTGCGAGCGCTACCCGATCTTCAGCATCGAGGACGGGCTCGACCAGGACGACTGGGACGGCTGGGTCGAGCTGACGGCGCGCCTCGGCGCGCGCGTCCAGATCGTCGGCGATGACCTGTTCGTCACGAGCGTCGAGCGCGTGCGCAACGGCCTGCTGCGCAAGGCGGCGAACGCCGTGCTGATCAAGGTGAACCAGATCGGAACGCTGACCGAGACGCTCGAGACGATCCAGCTCGCGCACCGCAACGGCTGGCGCACGATCTCGAGCCACCGCTCGGGCGAGACCGAGGACACCACGATCGCCGACCTGGCGGTGGCGATGAACTGCGGACAGATCAAGACCGGCGCGCCGTGCCGCACCGACCGCGTGGCCAAGTACAACCGCCTCCTGCGCATCGAAGAGGAACTGGGCGCGAACGCGATCTACGGCGCGAAGCTGATCGTGGAGGGCCGATGAGCCGAGAGCAGACAACGGACGCGGACGCTCCGTCGATGGACAGCACGGTCGTGGCACCGGCGTTCGCCGTCGAGGGAGCGCGGCCCGACGGCGCGGGGACTCCCACGCCGCGCTCGACGCGCAGGCCCTGGCGCCACCTCGGCGCGCGGCTCGTCTACTGGACCCCGGTGCTCGCGTCGCTGGCGCTCTTCGCGCAGGTCGCCTTCCTCGGGCTTCGGCCGGCGCTGAGCGAGGCGCGCCGCCTGGCGGTCGCCTCGGACGTGCTCGAAGCGCGCTGGTCGCGGGACCGCGGCCTGTACGACGCCTACGAGCTGCAACTGCGCGTGCGCCAGGATCCGATCTTCGTCGAGCGCCAGCGCCGGCTGCGCTGCGCGCTGCCGGCCCGCGCGTCGAGCGGGGCCTGACCCTTGATCCGGCGGGCGCGCACTGCGCGGCCGGTCCGCCGACGCGTGCTCGCAGGCGCACTCGCTCTCGCCGCGGCGTGCGCGCTGCTCCTTCCGCGTGCGCGCGCGCAGGCCCCCGAGGGCACGGCCGTCGTCGAGGGTCCCTTCGACGCCGACGTCCTGCTCGACGGGGTCGAACGTGCGCTCGACCTGCTCGTCGCGGGTGACAAGGCCTGGAAGGAAGGCCGGAGCGACGCCGCGTTCGACGCCTGGCGCTCCGCGCTCTCCGCGAGCGCCGGCCCCGACGCCACGTTCGGCGGCGGAACCGTCGTCGGTTCCCCGCCGGGGCCGGGGACCGACGCGGACGGCACGCTGGCGCGCCGCGCGGAGGATTGCGCGTGGTCCGTGCGGCGCAGAATCGCGCTGCTCGCCGAGTCGGACTGCGCCGCGTGGAGCGCGCGGTTCGAGGCGCTCGCGGACCTCGAGCGTCTCGCGGCCGGGCCCGTGCCCGAACTGCTGGCGCGCGTGCAGCGCGAGTTCCCCTTCACGCGCGCCGCGGCCCGCGCGGCGCTGGCCCTCGGCGACCAGGCCTCGGAACGCGGCGACGCGAGCGCAGCGCGAGCCTGGCTCCAGCGCGCCGAGTCGGACGCGGGAGAGGACCTGCGCGATGCGCTCGCGAGCCGCGCGCGGCAGTTCGTGGAACTCGACTGGCCGCGGGCCGACGGCGAGTTCGCCCTGCGGCTCGAGCGCGTCGTCGAACTCGGTCCAGCGGACGACGATCCCTTCGCCGCCATCCCCGGGATCGCGCTGGAGCGCAGCGAGTCGCTGTCGATGGAGGGCCACCGCCTGAGCGCGGAACCCGCTCGGCCGCCGGAGCAGTCCGAGGGGACGACCTGGTTCCACGGGGGCGGCCGCCTCCTGCGCTTCGACCCGCAGGGCGAAGCGACGGCCGCGCTGGACGTGCGCGCAGCGCTGCGTGCGCAGGGCCTCGACGCGTCGCCGGCCTTCTCCGAACCCGGCGCGCCCTGGGACGAGGCGTTCGCGCTGGGGCCGGGGGTCCTGGCCCTGGTCGAAGGGCGCGCGCGCGAGGATCGCGGAAATGCGCTGGTCGGAATCGACGCGCGCTCGTCGCTGAGGGTGGCGTGGGCGTGGGACTCCACGGGTCTCGCGCGCGAAGGCGCCCGCATCGAGGGCCCCGAGATCGCCGGCGTCCGCGCGCTGCTCGAGTTCCAGCCGGGCCCCCTGCTCGTCGGCGACACGCTTGTCGCGCACGTGCGCGCCTGGCCGCGCGCCGCGGAGGGCTCGACCGAGGTCGACGAAGCGCGCGCCGAGTCGTGGTGCGCGGGACTCGACCCGCGCGACGGGACCGTGCGCTGGTCGCGGAGGCTCGCGACCGGCTCGACGCTGCGCGGGATGGACCGCGGCCGCCGGACGCCGCCGGAACCGACCACGCTGCCGGCGCTGCAGCCGCTGGACCTGGGCGGAAGCGTGGCGCTGGACACCGGCCTCGGCGCGGTCGCGCTGCTCGACGCGGTCGACGGCCGCGTCGCCTGGATCGTGCGGACGGCACGCCGCGGCGCGCGGCCCGTGCCCGCCGGGGGGATCGCCGGGGCGCGGGGCGGTGGAAGCGTGTGGTTCGCGCCGGCCACCGCGGAGGGCGCGCTCCTCCGCCTGCGCTCGGGGCCGGACGCAGACGGAAAGGGACTGTTCGCCGCGGTCCCCCTGGTCCTGAACGCTCCGCGGATCCCCGGGTCCGCAGGCGAAACGGAGTGGGTCGCGCTGGCGCCGGCCGCGCGCGGGATCGGCCTCGTCCGGAAGGACCTCGCCACGGGGAACGAGGTCCGATCCGCCGCGATCCCCTTTTCCGCGCTGGAGCGCGGAGCGGTCGCGGCGGTCGCCGCGGGGCCCGATTGGATCGTCGCGGCGGGCGGCCGCGCCTACGGGCTCGACCCGGCGCTGCGCCTGCTCGCCGACCTCGACCTCGGACCGCGGTCCGCCTACGCACGGGTCGCCGCCGCCAGCGGGCGGGCGGGTGGTCCGGCCAGGGGCTCCGGGCGACCGATCCGCATCGCCGGACCGCAGCGGATCGCGTTCCTCGTCAGCAACTAGAATCCCGGCGGGAAAGGCTTTCGAAAGCGATCTCGCGCGCCGCTCGGCCCGTGAGTACGGTGCGCGAATCGTGGAGATCCGGGGTTCCTGTCGCGAGACCGGGGCCCGTCTGGACGATAGGAGGAAAAGGGTTCCACCGTCGTCCGAGCCCGACTCCCCCGCGATCGTTCTCCCCGTCCGGCCAACCACTCCGGACCCGTCCAGCCCGAACCGAACGCCATGACCGAAGCCTCCCTGGAGCGTCTCCGCGCGGTCCACGCGCAGATGAAGACCGAACTGCACCGGGCCATCGTCGGGCAGGAGAAGGTGATCGACGAGCTCCTGCTCGCGATCCTGACGCGCGGCCACGTGCTGCTCGTCGGTGTCCCGGGACTCGCGAAGACGCTGCTCGTCTCGAGCCTCTCGCGGACCCTCGACCTGTCCTTCTCGCGCATCCAGTTCACGCCCGACCTGATGCCCAGCGACATCACCGGCACCGAGCTCTTGCAGATCGACCCGGTGTCGAACGCGCGCTCGTTCCGCTTCGCCGCCGGGCCGCTGTTCGCCAACGTGGTGCTGGCCGACGAGATCAACCGCACCCCGCCCAAGACGCAGGCTGCGCTGCTGGAGGCCATGGTGGAACGCCAGGTCACGAGCGCGGGCCGACGCCACGAGCTGCCCGATCCGTTCTTCGTGCTCGCGACCCAGAACCCGATCGAGCAGGAGGGCACGTATCCCCTGCCCGAGGCGCAGCTCGACCGCTTCATGTTCCACGTCCAGGTCGGCTACCCCACCTTGGACGAGGAGCGCGAGATCCTGCGCCGCACGACCGGCGGCGTCGGTGAGGACCCGAAGAAGGTCGTCGGCGCGGCGGAGCTGCTCGAGTTCCAGCGCACGATCCGCGGCGTCGCGATCGCCGACCACGTCTACGACTTCGTGCTGGCGCTGACGCGCGGCACGCGGTCGAAGACCGAGAGCCAGATGTCGTTCCTGCGCGACTGGGTCACGTGGGGCGCCGGGCCGCGCGCGAGCCAGTTCCTCGTGCTGGGCGCGAAGGCGCACGCGGCTTTGGCCGGTCGGCACCACGTCGCGATCGAGGACGTGCGCGCGGTCGCCCACCCCGTGCTGCGCCACCGCATCGTGACGACGTTCTCGGCGCAGGCCGAAGGCGTCACGTCGGACCACATCGTGGACCGGCTGCTCGCGGAGATCAGCCCCGCCGAGAAGGTCGGCGTCGGCGTCCCCGGCGTCCCGGTCAAGAGCTAGGGCGGGCGGATGGCGCAGGGAGTCTCCGCGCTGGACCCGGCGGTCCTCGACCGGCTGACGAGCTTGAGCCTCGTTGCCCGCACGGTCGTCGAGGGCTTCATGGCCGGACAGCACCGCTCCGCACGCCTCGGGAGCTCCGTCGAGTTCGCGCAGCACCGCGAGTACGTGCCCGGCGACGACCTGCGCCGCGTCGACTGGAAGGTCTACGCGCGCCAGGACCGGCTCGTCGTGAAGCAGTACGTCGAGGAGACGAACCTCGTGTGCCACCTGCTCGTCGACGCGTCGGAATCGATGAGCTACGGGTCGCGCCCGTGGACGAAGTTCGACTACGCGCGCTGGTGCGCGGCGTCGCTGGCGCACCTCGTGCTGACGCAGCGCGACACCGCGGGGCTGGTGCTCTTCGACGCGGAGTTCCGCTCCAAGGTGCGGCCCGGAAACGGCGCGCTGCAGCAGCGTGAGATCCTCGACGCGCTCGAGAAGGCCGAGCCGCGCGGGCCGACCGGCATCGGCTCGGTGATCGAGTGGATCACGCCGAAGCTCAAGCAGCGCGGCATCGTGTGCATCTTCTCGGACTTCTTCGACGACCTCGAGGCGATCTCGAAGGGCCTGCGCCGCCTCGTGCATGCCGGTCACGAGCCGATCCTGTTCCAGATCCTCGACGCGGAGGAGCTGAACTTCGACTTCAGCGGACTCCTGCGGCTCGAGGGCCTCGAGGCTTCGGGCCTCCAGAAGGTCGACCCGCGCGCGATCCGCGAGGCGTACCTGGAGGAGATCGGCAAGCACAACAAGGCGCTCGCGCGGCAGGCCAGCCTGCTCTCCGTCGACGTGGTCCCGATGTCGACGGCGACCGGCCTCGACGCCGCGCTCTCGACGTACCTCGCGCACCGCACCGCGCGCGCGCGCGGGGGAAGGCGCTGACCATGGGCGGACTCTTCGGCGGGTTCGTGAACGCGGGCATCGTCGCCGGCGCGGCGCTGGCCCTGGTTCCTCTCGTCATCCACATCCTGAACCGGCGCCGGCACAAGCCGATGCGCTGGGCGGCGATGCGCTTCGTGCAGGCGGCGCACAAGCGCACGCGGCGGCGCGTGCGGATGGAGAACTGGCTGCTGCTCCTCCTGCGGATGAGCGCGATCGCGCTGCTCGCGCTGGTCATCGCCCGGCCGTTCACGGGCAACGACAGTCCGCTCGCGGGGATCACCGAGACGCGGCGCGACCTGGTCGTCATCCTGGACGGATCGGCTTCCACCGGCTGGCGCGAGGGCGTCGAGACCGTGTTCGAGCGCGGCGTCGTGCGCGCGCGCGAGCTCCTGCGCGGCTTGTCCGGACCGCGCGGGGACCGGGCCCTGGTCGTGCTCGCCGGCGGATACCCGCGGACTTCGCCCTGGGCGACGCCGGAACAGGCGACCGGCCTGCTCGACACCTTCCAGCCGACCGAGGAATCGTTGGACCTCGCGTCCGCGCTGGCCGAGGCGATCGACGCAGCGGAGCGCGAGAGCTCGGTCGGCGCGCGCGGGGCCCTCGAGGTCCGTCTGCTCACCGACCTGCAACGGCGCTCCTTCCTGCCGTCGCAGGCCGCGGACGGAAAGCAGCCGCTCTCCGAGGCGCTCGATCGCTTGAAGGAACTCGGTGTGCGCGTGCTCGTCGAGGACATCTCGACGGCGGCGAGCCAGCCGCAGAACCTGGCCCTCGCGTCCGTGCAGCCGTCGACGCGCGTGCTCGGCCCGCAGATGCCGGCCGACTTGCGCGTCGAGGTCCGGAACTTCGGGCCCGAGACGAAGAACGGCGTGCGCGTGGCTCTCGAGGTCGACGGCGAGCGCCGCCCGGCGCAGATCGTGGACGTGCCGGCGCGCGGGCGCGCCGAGGCGGTGTTCACGGTCTCCTTCGCACGCGCTGGAGAACACACCCTGGTGGCGCGCGTCGAGGACGGAGACAAGCTGCCGCTCGACAACACGCGTGCGCACGTGATCTCGGTCCCTCCGCCGGCGCGGGTCCTGCTCGTCGATGGAGCGCCCGGCGCCGTGATCGACGAGGACGAGGTCGGCTACCTGCGCGCCGTGCTCGAACCGCCGCTCGACGACGGCGGCTGGATCGGCAGCGCGGCGCCGTTCGAGCCGCGCACGATCCCTCCCGAGGACCTGGGCACCGCCGCCGGCGATCCGGCGGCCTACGACGTGATCTGGCTGGCGAACGTGGAGAGCCTGCCGGCACCCGAGGTGGACCGGCTCGAGGCCTGGGTCGCGTCGGGCGGCGCGCTCGTCGTGAGCCTCGGTGACCGGGTCGATGCGGCCTCCTGGAACGCGCGCGCCTGGCGCGCCGACGGGACGGGGCTGCTCCCGGCCGAGATCGGATCGCGCGTCGCCGTGCGATCGCGGTCGGATACGTGGCAGCGCGTGAAGTCCTTCGCCGTCGATCACCCGGCGCTCGAGTTCTTCGCGGACGAGCGCTTCCAGCCGCTCCTCACCGAGATCCCGGTCTACGAGTTCTTCGCGACGCGCCTCGTGCCAGGAGCCAAGGCCCTGGCGACGCTGGACGACGACGCGTCGAGCGCGCTCCTGATCGAGCGCGCCTACGACCGCGGCCGCGTCTTCCTGTGGACGTCGACCATCGACCCCGCCTGGACGCGTCTGCCGCAGTCGCCGGCGACGCTGGTCCCCTTCGTGCACGAGCTCCTGCGCTACGCGCGGTCGAGCGAGGCTGCGCCGCGCAACGTGCCCGTCGGCACGGCGCTCGCCGCCGAAGTCGCGGCCTTCCCCCGCGCGGTCACCCTGGTGAGGCCCGACGGCACGAAGCGGACCATCGACGGTGAGCCCCAGGGCCTGGCCGGCAATCGCTGGAAGCTCCCGATCGTGACGGGACGCGACGTCGAAGCCAGCGGTCTCTACCGGATCGAGACCGAAGGCGCGGGCTCCCTGGCCTTCGCGCTCGAGATCGATCCGTTCGAGGGCGACCTCGACCGCTTGAGCCTCGACGAACTCGGCGGCGTGCATCCGGCGCTGGTCGCGGTGCGCCTCGAGGGATCCTCCAAGTCGAGCTCCGACGCGGACGCCGCTCCGCGCCGCGGCGAACTGTGGCGTCCGATCGCCGCCCTGTGCCTCGCGTTCCTCGTGCTCGAGTCGTTGTGGGGCGCGTGGATCGGCCGCCGCCGGAGGGTCCGCGCATGAACTCGTTCCTCGCGCTGCTCTCCTCGGCCGAGGCCGGCACGGGCGTCCGCGAGACGTTCCGGTTCCTCGACCTGCCCGAGGCCTGGATCGTCGTGCTGATCGTGCTGCCGTTGTGCGCCGGGATCGCCTGGATCGCGTACCGCAGCGAGGAACTCGCGACCGGGCCCCGCGCGACGCTCATCGTGCTGCGCTTCCTGGCGCTCGTCCTCCTGGCCGCGGTGCTGTGCCGCCCGGTGTTCGTGCAGCGGCGCGAGGAGGTGCGGCCGGCGGAGGTCGTCGTCCTGCTCGACGATTCGGCCAGCATGAGCCGCAAGGACGCCTATTCCACCGACGAGCGCGCGCGCAACAGCCTGCGCGAACTCGTGGATCGTCCCGCCGGGGACGTGCAGCGCGTCGAGTTGGCGCGCGCGGCCTACACGAAAGTGCTTGCGCCCATCCTCCAGCGCGGCGGTTACGTGCCGCGCGTCCTGCGCTTCTCCGAGGGCGCGGAACCCCTGCCCGACGTCGCGACCCTGGCCGCGCGCGGCCGCGCGACGCACCTCGGCGACGCGCTGCAGCAGGCGCTCGCGATGCACCGCGGCCGACACGTCACCGACGTCGTGATCCTCTCCGACGGCCGCGGGAATGGCGGCCTGTCAGCGCTCGAAGCCGCGCGCGCCGCCGCTTCGGCCGGGATCCCGGTGCACACCGTCGTCGTGGGCGACGCGCGCCCCGAGAAGAACCTGATCGTCGAGCTCGCGGAAGCTCCGACGAGCGTCCTCGAGGGCGACGAGATCGCCCTGGCCGTGCGCATCGTCGGACGCGGCCTCGAACCGCATGCGAAGGTGCGCGTGGTGCTCGAGGAGCTGCCCCCCGGCGGGAGTGCCGGCGCGCCGCGACCGCTCACCGAGGAGGACGTCGAGGCCGACGAAAGCGGCACGCGCGTCGTGCTCGTGGCTCCGCCCGAGGGGCTGGAGCCGGGCGCCAGCGAACGCCGATTCCGCGCCCGCGTGCCGGCTCGCAACGACGAGACGCTGCGCGACGACAACGCCATCGAGGTCAGCGTGCACGTCGCGCCCGAGAAGGTGCGCGTGCTGTACGTCGACGGCTACCCGCGCTGGGAGTACCGCTACCTGAAGAACCTGCTCCTGCGCGCCGACGCGAACCTCGAGGTGCAGTGCTACCTCCTCTCGGCGACGCCCGACTTCCTGCAGGAGTCCTCGCGCGGCGCGAATCCCCTGGCGGAGGTGCCCACGAGCCGCAAGGAGCTGCTCGAGCGCTACGACGTGATCATCCTGGGCGACGTGAATCCCTTCGAGATCTCGCCCGATCCCGCGCGCTGCGAGGAGTTCCTGGCGTCCGTGCGCGAGTTCGTCGAGCGCGGCGGCGGCCTGATCCTCCAGGCCGGCGAGAACGACGCGCCGCGCTCGTTCGCGGGCACCGCGCTCGAGGAGCTCCTGCCGGTGGTGCTGGACCCGAACGGCGCCTCGAGCGCGCTCTCCGACACGACACGCGAGTTCCGCCCGCGCCTCGAGGACCCGGCGCTCCCGCACGAGATCGTGCGCCTGACGTCCGATCCGGCCACGAACCGCACGTTGTGGGAGGAGCCGGGCGGACTGCGCGGCTTCTACTGGTTCCAGGCCGTCTCGCGCGCCAAGCCCGGCGCGCAGGTGCTGCTGCGTCACCCCGAGGCCGAGAACCAGCACGGGCGCATCCCGCTCCTCGTCGCGGGCTACTTCCCCGCCGGACGGACGCTGTACCTGGGCGTGGACGCGACGTGGGCCTGGCGCTACCGGTTCGGCGATCGCTATCACGAGCGCTTCTGGCGCAATGCGATCCGCTGGGTCGCGCTGGGCCGCCTGAAGAGCGGCGATCGGCGCGTGCAGCTCGACGCGGCGCAATCGAGCTTCGACCTCGACGAGCGCGTGACGCTCGAGGCGCGCGTGCTCGACGAGGACTTCCGCCCGTCGGAGAAACCGGCCGTCGAGGCCCGGCTGCAGCATCCCGACGGGACGGTGAAGCCCTTCTCCCTGGTGCGCGTCACCGATCGCGCGGGCCTGTACCGCGCCTCGTTCGACGTGGAACGGCCCGGGCTCTATTCGGCCTGGATCGAGAGCGAGGGACGCCGCGTCGCGTCGGCCGAGTTCGAGGTCGTGCTGCCCTCGCGCGAGAACGCGGACCCGACCCCCGATCCCGAGACGATGAGCGCCGTCGCTTCCCTGACGCACGGGCGCGCCGTCGACCTCGCGCGCGTCCGGGAACTCGCGTCCGAATTCCCGGGTGGCGAGGAACACCGCGAACCGATCTCCGCCGAGCTCATCGACGCCTGGGATCGCTGGGGCACGCTGCTCCTCGCCCTGGCCGTCTTGTCGATCGAATGGGTGCTGCGCAAGCGCTGGGAGATGGTCTAGCGAAGCGTCATGCAGCTGCTCCACGCCATCGCCACGACGCTCCTGGCCGCCGCGCCCGCCCGTGCGCCGTACGTGCAGGCACCGATTCCGCAAGGCGACGAAGCGCCGCTCGAGACGCACACGTTCTCGCTGCCCGACACGCGCCTCGTCCGTGCGGTCCACGCCAGCGCCGAGGAGCACCGTGCGGCGCGCCGCTGGCGCGAGGCGATCGCCGACTTCCAGAAGATCCTCGAAGACCACGCCGGCGATCTCCTGCCCGGCGAACGGCCGCGCAACACCATCGGTCACGCGTCCGACCAGCCCGTGCACCCGGGCGCGGCGCAGCGCGTGCGCGAGCAGCTCTTCGAGCTGCCGCTCGAAGCGCGGGAGCTCTACGTGCAGCGCTACGGCCGCGATGCCCAGGTGGCCTTCGACACGGCACGCGCGAGCGGCGAAGCCGAGGCGCTGATCGAGGTCGCGCGCCGCTGGCCGCTCACGCCGTCGGCCGCGGCGTCGTGGTGGACACTGGGCGACCTGGACCACGAGGCGGGACGCTCAGCCGAGGCCGTGCACGCCTGGGCTCGGGCGGTGGCGTACACGCTGGGCGATCCACGGGCGACCCCCCGCGATCCGGCCGCCTGGATCAGCGCGCGGGAACGCCTCGGCGCGCGCGGGACGATCGAGGCGGGCGTCGCGCGACGGATCGACCTCGCGCTCGAGAGCGCCAAGAACGCGACACGCGACTCGGGTCTCCTGGCGCGCAATCTGCGCTTCCCCGGGGGCGACGAGTCCGCGGGTCCCCCGCCGGGTCCGGAGAACGACGCCTGGCCCGAGGCGTTCCGTCTGCCCTGGCACCCGCTGCAGTCCGCGCCGCGCGGCGATGGGATGTTCGCGGCCAAGGCTGGCGACCGGCTGTTCGTGTCGACGGGCCTGCGGCTCCTCGCACTGTCCGCCTTCGGCGGCGATCTGCTGTGGGACTCGGGCGAACCGAAGGGCTGGGAGAAGCTCGACGACAAGGACCGCGAGGACCGCTTCCGCGGGGTCGACGAGGACGCGGTGCTGCTCGCTCCCGCCGCCACGGCCGATGTCGCGGTCGCGGCCCTGCAGGTGCCCTACATCCGGCTGCGCTTCGAGCAGTTCCAACGCATCGACATCACGCGGCCCCTCCCCGAGCGCCGGCTCCACGCCTTCGACGCGCGCACGGGCCAGCTCTTGTGGTCGCACGCCCCGCCGGCGAAGTGGGACGGCGAATCCGGCGACCTCGCCACGCGGCTCGGCTGCGCGGGCCCGCCCGTGATCGCCGGCGAGCGCGTGATCGTCCCGCTCGTCCGCATGCAGGGACGCATCGACCTGCACGTCGCGGCGTTCGACTTGCGCGACGGATCCCTCCTGTGGTCCACCGCGCTGATCAGCGGTCAGCGCGAGCTGAACATGTTCGGCCGGCCCGAGCACGAGTTCTGCGCGCCGCCGGTGCGCGTCGAGGGCGACCGCGTCGTCGTCCTCACGCAACTGGGCGCGATCGCGGCGGTCGACCTGTTCAGCGGCGAGATCCTGTGGGAGACGCTCTACAACCAGATCGCGCTGCCCCCGACGCAGGAGTTCCGCGCGCCGACGCGCATGACGCCCTGGCGCAACTGTCCGCCGGTGGTCAGCGACGGCGTGGTCGTCGCCGTGCCGTTCGACAGCGAGACCGCCATCGGCCTCGACCTCGCGACGGGAGCGCTGGCCTGGGAATGGCGCAACAACCAGATCCATGCGCTGGCCAAGTCGCAGATCGGGATGATCGACCAACTGCTGGGCGCGTCGGGCCGCACCGTCTACCTGGGCGGCGACCGGATCGTCGCCTTGGAGTTCGGGGGCGGACTGCGCGCCGCCGAGCGGCCGCGCGTGCGCTGGACCTGGCCCGAGGACGACGAGTCCCGCTACCGCGTCGGCCGCCCGGCGTTGTTCGGGGACCGCGTCGTCGTGCCCTTCGACACGGAGCGCGTCGAGATCGGGACGGAGGACGGTCGCGTCCTGGAGCGGATCGCCTGGCCCGGCGGCGGCGGCGGAGGGAATCTCCTCTCCGTCCCCGGCGAGCTGTACACGACGAGCCCCCTGCAGGTGCGCGGCATCTTCGAGTGGTCGGCCTTGCTGGCGCGCGCGCGCGAGGAGCTGGCCCGACGCCCGCGCGACGTCGACTCCGCGCTGGCCTTGGCGCGTCTCCTCGCGGGGCGCGCGAGCGCCGACTGGGCCCGAGGCCAGGGCGAACCCGCCCGCGCGCGCTACGCCGAGGCCCGCTCCGTGTTGGAGGCTGCGCTCGCAGGTGGCGAGCGTGTCGTCGATCCCGCCCTCGCGCGGGAGCTCGTCACGACGCTGCGCGGCGAGGCGCGCGTGCGCTCCCAGCTGGCGGATTCCGCGGGCGCGCTCGAGTTGCTGCGCCGCGCCCGCGAACTCGCGACCGACTCCACGGCCGCGCGCGACGTGCTCCTCGACCGGATTGCGATCCTGCGCGCCCGCGGCGGCACCGAGCGCGAGACCATGATCGCGTCGCTCGCCGACCTCGAGGCTTCGAGCGGCGACGAGCCGATGCGCGTCGAGGTCGCGGAGCAGAAGGACGGCGCGACGCTCTCGCTGCGCGTCACCTTCGCTCCCGCGGGACGGATGGACGGTGCCGAGGACGGGACCTTCGAGATCCCGTGCG
Source organism: Planctomycetota bacterium (assembly GCA_026692665.1). Lineage (GTDB taxonomy): Bacteria > Planctomycetota > UBA1135 > UBA1135 > JAEUHZ01. The sequence continues at coordinate 6,434 of JAPLOF010000008.1, read as the reverse complement.
GACTCTGGGTCCTGTGCGAGCGCGCACTCGCTCACGCGGCTCGAGGGGATTCCGCCGCGGAGTTCGCCGACCTGCACGCGATCCTCGAACGCTACGGGGCGATCGCGATCCCCACCGGCACCGCGGGCGAGCTCGCGACCGAGCGCATCCTCGCGCTGCTCGCGAGCGGGACGACCGCGGGCTACGAGCCGTTCGAGGCGCGCGCGCGGGCGAGCCTGGAACGCGCGCGGACGGACAAGGACGGCGATGCGCTGGCGCGCGTGGCGCTCGAGCATCCGGGTTCGCTCGCGGCGCGGGAAGCGAACGACGCGCTCCTCACCCTCGCGCTGGAGCGCGCCGACCTCGCGGCCGTCGCGCGCATCCTGGCCGCCGAGCTCCCGGCCGAGGTCGCGGCGACGACTCTGGACGACCGCACGGCGCGTCTGCTCCTCCACCTGGCCGGCACGGCGTTGCGCGCCAAGAACCGCGCACTCGCGACCGAGCTGCTCGCCATGCTGAGCGATGCACGCCCCGAATTCGTCGCCGACGTGCCCGGCTTCGACCGACTGCCCCTCCGCGAGCTCGCCGCCTCGCAACCGCGTTTCGAGCGCTGGCCCGGGACGACCGAGGTCGGCCGATTCCGCGGGGATTTCCGCGACCGCGACGTGTGGCCGGGAGATTTCGAGGTCCTCGGCCTGGCCCTGCCCGACGCGGCACTGGGCGAGCTGCCGGTCGGAGCGCCGCGGGAGATGGTCGTCCTCCAGTCCGTCCGGGACAACGAAGGACGCGGCGCGATCGTGCGCCTCCTCGCCTCGGACGACCCGACCAGCCCGCGCTGGATCGCCGAGCTGCCTTCCTCCAGCCTGCCGCGTGCGTCGGGCCCGGCCATGTGGTCGCGGCGCGCGGCCTTCGCCCCCGGACGCCTGATGCTGGCCCTGCGCGGAGAGATCCTGGCGCTCGACACGGCGACCGGCGGCGTCGCGTGGCGCGCGGCTCCCCCGGGCGACGTCGACGGGCTCGCCGTCGGGGCCGCGTCGGGCGTCGCCGTGGTCGCGATCTCCTCGCGCAGCGATCGTCCGCGGCTCGCGGCGTACGACACCGCGGGCGGAGCGCTCTTGTGGGAACTCTCCCTCCAGGACGGCGGCGTGCAGCGTGCTCCGCTGGTCTCGGAGAGGCGTGTCGTCCTGCCGCCCGCATCCGGCCAGACGCGCGGGTCCGTCCGCGACCTCTTCACGGGCCGGCTCGTCTCGCGCTTCGAGTTGCCGACGCCCGCCGTGGGAGGCATCGACCAGGAGGCCTGGACCGAGCGCGGACTCGTGATCGTCCCCTGGTTCGACGAAATGCGGCTGCCGGAGCGCAACCACGTGGTCGCGTTCGACCTGGAGAGCGGCGCGCTGGCCTGGCGCCTGCCGTTCGACCTGTCGCAGAAGCGGATGCTCTCGGGCGTGATCCAGCAGGGCGAGCGCACCTGGCTGCGCATCGGCTCGCTGCCGCGCGACGAGGATCCGATGCCGCCTCCGAGCCTCGCGGAGCTCGCCGTGGGCATCGGCGCGTCGACCCCGCTCGACATGATCCGGCTCGGAGCCGAAGACGTCGTGATCGGTCTCCCGCGCGACACGCGGGTGCGGCTCCCTGAAGGACCTCTGTTCGTGCTGTCCCCGCGCGGAACGCGCGACGGCTCGCCGCGCGAGGCCCGCTTGCGAGCGCTCGACCCGACGCGCGGGGAACTGTGGGTGCAGGGCCTCGGCCTGTCCTTCGACGACCTGCGTTCGACCGGCACCCCGCAGGCGGCTTGGAGCGATTCGACCGTGGTGGTTTCGCTGCCCATGTACGATGGAAACAAGCGGCCGCCGGACCTGCGCACGCTCGTGCACGTCTACGACCGTGACACGGGCGTCTTCCGCGAGACGCGCAAGGTGGAGCGGACCGACAAGGCCGACCAACCGCAGCTCTACGCCTTCGGCGAGGTGCTGCTGCTGCGACGACCACGCAACCTGGAGATCCTGCGATGAGCCTCTTCCTCGTGACGACCGCGCTCTCCTGCCTGGCCAGCGCCGGGCCTTCGGCGGCGCCGTCGGTGCCCGAGGCCTTCGTGCCGGTGTCCATCGCGCAATCGCCCGACCCGCGCGGCGACGACTCGCTGGCGATCGTCGTGACGCCCGAGCAGGAAGCGGCCGTGGAGCGCGGGCTGGCCTGGCTCGCGCGCACGCAGAGCCCCGACGGCAGCTGGGTCGCGAAGATCGGCTACAAGCTGAACAACGGCTACAACTACACCGCCGACGACAAGGGCCACCTGGGCGTCACGTCGCTGGCCGGCATGGCGTTCCTGGCCGGCGGTCACCTGCACGGCCGCGGCAAGTACGGACCCAACGTCGAGCGCGCGCTCGACTTCGTCCTCAGCAACGTCCAGGAGGACGGCTACATCACCTACGGCGGATCGCGCATGTACGACCACGCCTTCGCGACGCTGTTCCTGGCCGAGATCTGCGGCATGACGCACCGCGAAGAGGTCAAGAAGCGCCTGCAGAAGGCGGTCGACTTCATCGTGCGCTCGCAGAACGAGCAGGGCGGCTGGCGCTACGAGCCCTACGCGACCGAATCGGACATGTCGATCGTCGTGTGCCAGGTCATCGCGCTGCGCGCCGCGCGCAACATCGGCATCCGCGTCCCGCGCGCGACCGTGGACCGCGCTGCGCGCTACGTCGTCGACTCGGCCGTCACGCGCGATTCGGGCTTCGAGGGACCGGGTTTCGTCGGGATGAACGAGGTCGGCACGTTCCACTACCAGAAGCAGGTGCACTCGCGCTCTTCGTTCCCGCTGACGGCCGCGGGAGTGACGGCGCTGCACGGTCTCGGGATCTACTCGGACGACCTGATCAAGAAGGGCCTCGACTACCTCGCGCGCAACCTCCAGGAGTTCAACTTCTCCTACGGAGCCCGGGGCGGTGGCCACTACTACTTCTGGTACGGGCATTACTACGGCGTCCAGGCCATGTACACGGCCGGCAGCCCGTACTGGGAGCCCTACTTCCAGGAGCTGCGCCGCGAGCTCCTCGGCATGCAGAAGGACGACGGTTCGTGGCCCAACGAGCAGGGTCCCGGCGCCAACTTCGGCACCGCGGTCGCCGTCCTGATCCTCGAGATCCCCTACCGCTTCCTGCCGATCTTCCAACGCTGACCGGATGAGCAACGAACCGAATCCGCAACGGAGCGGCGCGCCCCTGCCGCCGACGCCCGCGCTCGATCACCTGATCGAGCGCGTGCGCGCGCGCCTCGCCCGCCTCGTCCTGCTCCACGGTCTCGGGACCACGGCCGTCGTGGCCTCGGTCTGGCTGGCCTTCGCGTTCCTGGCGGACTGGACGCTTCACCTGCCGGCTCCCGTCCGCGTCTTCCACCTGCTCGTCCTCGTCGCGCTCCCGGCCTTCGTCGCGGTGCGCTGGCTGCTCCGGCCGCTGCGCGCGCGACCCGATCGCGCCGGCACGGCCGTGCTCATCGAGCGTGCCTACCCGGGGCACGCGGAGCTGCTCGTGAGCGCCGTCGAGCTGCGCGCGGCGACGAGCCCGAGCGGGGACCGGCGGCACATCGAGAGCGTGCTCACCGACGCCGACCGCATCGCGGCGCGCCTGGACGCATCTCCGGTGCTCGACGCGCGCGCACCGCGCCGTCGCGCTCTGCTCGGTCTCGCCGCGATCGCCGCGGTGGTGTCGATCCTCGTCTGGAACGGCTCGGCCGCGCGCACGTTCGTCGCACGCATGGCGGGCGGCGCGACACCCTGGCCGCAACGCACGCACCTTGGGATCGAGATCCCGATGACGTCGGCGGGCGCCCCGACCTCCCCCACGGCACCCGCCGGCCTCGACGACGAGATCGTGGTGCGCGTCGCCCGGGGCGCCGACGTTCCCGTGCTCGTGCGCGCGGAAGGCGAAACCCCCGAGGAAGTCGTCCTGCATTTCGAGGGCGGTCACCGCTCGGTCCTGGGGTCGTCCGGAGGGCCGGTGTTCCGCACGTTGCTGCGCTCCGTCCAGGAGGACATCGTCTTCTACGCCACCGGAGGCGACGACCAGGACGACGCGCCGCGCGCCCGGCTCGTCGTGCTGCAGCCGCCCGACGTCACGCGCATCGCCGTCTCCATCCAGCCGCCCGCGTACAGCGGACTGCCGGCGCGCCTCGAATCCGACCCCGACGTCGAGGTGCTCGCCGGCTCCGAGCTCGTCGTGCACGTGCTGACGAGCCCCGTGGACGTGATCGGCAAGGCTCGCCTCCTGCCCGAGGATCGCGTGGTCGACCTGACGGCCGCACCGTTCCCGGTCGCCGCGGGCGAACCCGTCGTGCAGGGACTGGCCTTCGCGCTGCGGGCCTAGCGCAGCGTCCGCTACCGATTCGAGATCGTCGACGGGCAGGGCCTCTCGAACCCCGATCCCGGGCTCTTCGGGATCAACGTCGTCGAGGACCGCGCGCCCGAAGTCGAGTTGCTCTCGCCGGGCCGCGGCGACTTCGACACGGTCGCGGGCGGACTGCTTCCGCTGCGCGTCCGCGCCCAGGACGACTTCGCCTTGGCGCGCATCGGGTACGAGGTCACGCCCCCCGGCGTGGAGGCCGGCAACGGAGCGCTGCGCGACCTCGAATGGCGCGCGCTCACCCCCGAGGAGCGCGCGGCGGCGGAGCCCGAGCGCGGCCCCACGGCGCGTTCGATCGGGATCGCCCGCGCGCGCCTCGCGGTGCGCGACCTCGCGGCCCCGGCCGTGGGCGGCGGAGCGCAGGCCACCCCCACGTCGGAGCCGGCGCCCGCATCCGCTCTCGAGGGCCAACAGTTCCAGCTCGTCGTGCGCGCGCTCGACGGGGCCGAACCCAAGGCGCACGAAGGCCGTTCGACGCCCGTGCGGGTGCGCGTCGTCTCTCCCGAGGAGTTCCTGCGACGCGTGCAGGACCGCCTGGCGCGCGCCCAGGGTCAGACCACGGCCCTGCTCGAGTTGCAGCGCGAGAAGCGTCGCCTCGCGCTCGAGATGCTCACGGCGCTGACGAGCGATGCACCGGGAACCGACGAGACGCAGAGCGAACTCGCCCTGGCGCTGACGGGCGAACGCCGCGTGCAAGGCGACGCGCGCGCGCTGTCGCGCGAGCTCTCGGGCGCCGCCGAAGCCGTGCTCTACGCGCGCTTGGACGAGCGCGCCGGTGCCGCGCTGGAGATCCTCGACGCCGCCCTGGCGGGATCGATCACCCGCGGGTTCGATCCAGAACCGTGGCGCGAGCTCGCGCGCGCGGCACGCGGCGGCGAGGTCGCCGGTTCCGGGCTGACCGCGAAGCTGATCGACATCGCGGCCCTGGCGCTCGAGATCAGCGAGGACCTCGCGACGAACGCCGTCGCCGAGCTCGCACGGGCCCAGGACGCCTCGGATCTCGACAAGATCCGGACTCACCTCGCGGCCGCCGAACAATCGCAGGCGGCCGTGGTCGAGCGCCTCGAACGGCTCCTCGAGCGCCTCGCGGAGTGGGACAACTTCCAATCCGTCCTGGGGCTGACGCGCGACATCCTCAACGGACAGAAGTCGCTCAGCGAACGGACGCGGCAGAACGCGAAGGACAAGTGACATGAGGCTGGCACGGATCACCGTCTTCTGCGTGCTCGGGATCCTGGGCGCGGCGCGCCACGCGCCCGCGCAGGAGACGCGCTCGCAATCGCAGCTCGCCGAGGACCAGGCGCTGCTCAAGCGGCAATTGAGCCGTCTGCGCCAGACCATGGAGGTCCTCGCCAAGCGCTTCGAGGACGAAGGCCGCACGCACGCTGCGGCTCTCCTGCGGGACGGATTGAAGCAGCTGGACACGCGGCCCGAGGAGCTCGGCGCGAAGACGCTCGAGGAGCTGATGTCCGCGGCCCAGGAGAACCTGGAGTCCGGGCGGTCCGTCCAGTCCGTCGAATCCCAGGAAGCCGCGGTCAAGAGCCTCGAGCGCCTGTATTCGATCCTGACCGACCGGCGCGGGCTCGAGGACCTGCAGAAGTCGCTCCAGAACCTCCAGCAGTTGCGGCAGGAACTCGGAGCCCTCGCTTCCGCGGAGTCGAAGCTGCGCGAGGAGACACGCGCGCTGCAGGCGCGCGCGGCGACGCCCGAACAGCGCTCCTTGAAGGAAGCGCTCGATCGCGCGCAGGCGGCACAACGCAGCCTGCTGGAACGCACGCAGGCCGAAGCCCGGGCGTCGAACGACCTCGACATGGCCGAGCTCGAGCGCGAGCTCGAGGCGCTGCTGCAGGACCAGCGCGCCGACTCCGGCGTGCTCGCCGCCTGGAAGCCCGAGGAGCGTGCCGCATTGGAGGCGGCCGCTCGCGCGGCCGAGCAGGCCGCGAGCCCCGCCGCTCGCGCGCAGCGGCTGGCACAGGCCGCCTCCGAGCTGCGCAGCGCCGCGCAGTCGGCGCGCTCCCCGGCCACGGATCTCGCCGAGTCGCAGCGCACGCTCGAGCG
>JAPLOF010000007.1 GCA_026692665.1 Planctomycetota bacterium | reverse complement strand
CGGCGCCGGGAGCGTGCTGAACGGCAATTCCATGCGGTCTTCCTCCTGTAGCGAGGCTCACGCCTCGGCACAGGGGTGACCGCTCGGAACGCCCCGCGGTCGCAGAAAAACCAGGAGAAAAGGCCAGCCAGCTGGGTCAGTTTCCCCGGTCGGTCAGGGGGTCCACGTCAACTGCACCCCATTCGACAAATTGAACGTCGAGCTCGTGCAAAACGCCGCCGCATTCCTGTACCAGACCTGGTACGTGCGCGAGCCCGGCGCCGTCACGAGGCCCTTCGTCGACACGGGCAGGTCCGCACCCACGGGGTACTGGCTCGTGCCGGTCTGGTTGGGCTTGGTGCCGAGGCGCACCACGGAACCGCCTGCGCAGCGCAGGCCGTCACCCAGGGCCGCGCCCAGGCCGCCGGACTGCTGGCTCGTGCCTTGGAAGTAGAGTGCCGAGCTGTTCGGCATCTGCGATCCCGCGAGGACGATCGTGTCGCTCGAGAGGCTGGAGTTCCCGCTGGCGCGCAGGCGGCCACCGGTCCCCAGGGAGCTCAGGCAGCCGACTTGATCCGCCGGCAGAGACGCGTTGCCGCACGGGCACGCCGTGCCGGATCCATCGCCGAAGCAGAACAGCACGCCCGCGAAGCCCTCGCAGGCATCGACGATGCCGTTGCCGTTCAGGTCCTGCCCGGTGCCCTCGGCGATCTCGCGGTCGTCGGGGATGCCGTCGTTGTCGCAGTCCGCCGAGGCCGCGACGTAGAGCAGTACGTTGTAGTCCTCGTCCGGGCTGCCGGGCGTCCCATTCGTGCCGGTGGAGCGCACGAACTGACCATCCGCGTTGTTGTCGTAGACGATCGAGGCGGACACGACGATCCCGCCCAGCGTGCGCGCGTCGTCGGTCGCGAGACCGACCGTGGACATCCCGCGGTCCGCGACTTCGGCGATGTTGCCGGACCAGGCCGAGCCGGTGGAGATCGAGTCCGAGTCGTTCAGCGTGAGGAAGCTGATGACGTAGTCGCGCGTCGAGTTCTGGCCGCGGAAGACGTCGCCTTGCGCGAGAACGAGCTCGAGCCGATAGCTCGCGGGTGACGGCTGCCACACGGAGCGGAAGAGGCCGACGCTCACCGATCCTGGATTCGCCGCGCGCTCGAACGATCCCAGGAACCACACATTGCCGACCGAATCGATCATCGGCGCCGAGAGGCACGGCCCGCGTCCCGTGGCGAAGGGCCGCAGGTTGCCGATCACCGTGGTGCCGTTCTGGAGGATCTTCTTGCCCGCCACTCCATCGGTCCAGGCGGCGGCTCGCCACGTGGTCGCACCGGTCAGGGGGTCGATGCGCGCGACGGCGATGTAGTTGCGCGGGTTGTCGAAGGGTGCCGAGATCTGCGCCGGCGGGACGAACCCGTAGTACACGGTGCCGGCCGCCACGAGATTGCCGGCCTGATCCTGACCGAGCGCGACCTGGGCCGAGCCGCCCTGGAACGCGGTCTGGCTGTGGTAGTGGTCGAACTCCTGCGGCGCGGTCGGCGCCCAGCCCGGCTCGTCCGGATCGAGTCCCGCGGCGGGAGCGGGCAGGGCGCGCGCGATCGGCAGCACCAGGTTGCCGTTCGCGGCGACGCCCCACAGGGCCAGGGAGTCGCGGATTCCGGCCGTTCCAAGCGCGCCGCCCACGATGGCCGCGGTGCCGTTCGGGGAGCCGGGGAACAGCCCCGGGAACGACCGCGTCGTGTAGCCGACGGCGCCGCGGTGGTCGGCGAGCCCGGCCAGGTGCGCATTGGCGGCCCCGGCGACGATCCCGCCGGCCGACTGCTCGAAGACGTACTGCCGCGCGAAGTTGGAACCAATCAGGAGCGGGCGGCCGGCGACGGAGCTCGGGACCGCGTTGGGGACGTTGTGGATGGTCGACGAGTTCACGAGCAGGTGGTCCGTCGCGGCGGGTTCGGCCCCGACGGGGAAGCTGCTGGAGAGCGCGTTCAACACTCCCGTGCGGGATGCCGCACGCACGCGGAAGAGGTTGTTTCCCGAGAACGCGGAGAGTCCCCCACAGGGATCGATCGCGCCGAATCCGTCGGCGCGGAAGTGGACGTTGCCGCTCTCGTCCACGGCCCCCATGCCGAACGCGGCCGAGCTGCAGGAGTCGCTCGCGCTGTTCGTCGCCGCGGTGATCCGCGAGACGTACAGACGCGAAGGCCGCGCGGAGGTGTAGTTCAGGATGCCACTCGTGATCACGGCGAGGTTCGTGCCCGCCGGATCCCCGTCGGCGAACTCGCCGAACGCGAAACCAGCCTGGAATCCGCTGAATCCGAGCGTCGCGACGGATCCGGGCGCCGTGTTGCGCGCGGGATTGCCGTTGACGCCCAGCCCGGGGCCGTTCCACAGCGCGTACTGTCCGCGGAGGAAGGGCACCGCGCTCGCCAGGCGACGCGAGTAGGCCTGCGCGTTGATCAGCCCCGTGAAGAAGAGCGGCGCGTTGTTGCGCTGCTGACTGGCCTTCGCGATCGGACCGACGGCGAAGGTCTTGCCCCAGCTCGAGCGGAACGCGCCGAGATCGACGACGTAGTCGTTGATCTGCTCGGTGCTCGAGCGCGGATCGATGGCGTCACCGGGAAGGCCGTTGACCAGGGAGACGCTGTCCTGAGATCGCGCGCCGACGGAGAGGGCCGCGAGCGCGAGCATCGAGAGGGAAACACGCATGGTGAACATCGTCCGAAGGGGGTGCGGGAGTCGAGGATCGTGCGACCGCCAGAGCGCGGGGAGCACCGAGGTCGAAGGACAGGATCCACGCCCCGGGTCAACGTGCGATCAGGACCCAGTCTCCTCCGTGCGAATCCCGGTGACCACCCCCACGGCGGGCTCTTGTCCCGGAGGTCGTTGCAGGCCGCCGCGCACCCGCCCAAACTGCGCTGGCCATGGCACCTTCCCCCGGATCCCCCACGCTCATCCTCGTGCCCACCGCCGTCGAGGAACGCCGCCTCGAGGACCAGGGCGGGTTCGACCCGGGGCTCGGCCTCGTCGCCCTGTGCGGATTCGGACCGATCGCGGCCGCCGCGCGCACCGCCGAGCTCCTCTCGACCCTGCGACCCGCGCGCGTCGTCCTGGTGGGCATCGCCGGCACGTTCGATGCGGAGCTCCTGCCGATCGGACGCGCGCTCGCGTTCGACGCCGTCGCGGTCGAGGGCATCGGCGCGGGCGAAGGTCGCGATCTCGCCGGCCCGGCCGCGCTGGGCTTCCCCCAGTGGCCCGGCGCCGGCGGCTCCGAAGCGATCCATGATCGCATCGTGCTGGCGCGGAGCCGGGTGCGCGACCCGGCCCGGTTGCGCGACCCGGAGCGCACGGCGCTGCTCCTCTCCACGTGTGCCGCCTCGGCGTCCGCGGCGCAGGCCGCACTGCGGCGCGAACGCTTTCCCGAGGCGCTGGCGGAGGACATGGAGGGCTTCGCCGTCGCGCTGGCCTGCGCTCTGGCCGGGGTGCCGTGCCAGATCGTGCGCGGGATCTCCAACGTCGTCGGCGATCGCGAGCCGGCTCGTTGGCGCATCCCGGCGGCGCTCGCGGCGGCGCGACTGTGCGCGCACGAGGTCCTGCGCCAGCGGGACGGAGCGGCATGAGCGGCCGGCGTGTCCGGCTCGGCATCTCGCCCTGCCCGAACGACACGTTCGCGTTCCATGGTCTGCTCACCGGGGCAGTGCGCCCGAGCGGATTCGAGCTCCAGATCGAGCTCGCCGACATCGAGGCACTCAACCGCCGATTCGAAGCCGGGCACACGGACGCCTCGAAGGCGAGCTTCGCCGCCGCACTGGGCTGGGGCGCATCCAGCGTCGTGCTGCGCGCTGGATCCGCCCTCGGATTCGGGGTGGGCCCGCTGCTCCTGGCGCGGAAGGGCGCGGCGCCGTTGCGGGACTCCGCGGGCCGCGACGCACCCCGCGTCCTGTGCCCAGGCGAGCGGACGACGGCGCACCTGCTCTACCGTCTATTCCACGCCGGCGAGGGCCGCATCGAGCAGACGGTGTTCTCGGACATCCTGCCGGCGCTCGAGCGCGGCGACGCGGACTACGGCGTGTGCATCCACGAGGGCCGTTTCACGTACGCGCGGCACGGACTCGTCCTGGTCGAGGACCTCGGCGCGACCTGGGAGCGGCGCATGGACGCGCCCTTGCCGCTCGGGGGCATCGTCGCGCGGCGCGAACTGGGCCCCGAGGTGCTCGCCTCGCTCGACGCGGCGATTCGCGCCAGCCTCGACCTCGCCCGCGCGGAGCCCGGAGCCGCGCTCGCGACGATGCGTGCCCATGCGCAGGAACTCGACGACGACGTGATCCGGGCGCACGTGGACCTGTACGTCAATGCCTGGACGCGGGACCTCGGCGCGAGCGGCCTGCGAGCGCTCTCCGCGCTGGCCCGCGCCGCGCGCTCCGCGGGACTCGTCGCGGATCACTTGCCCGCGCTGGAGGTCGCGCCCGAGGGCGCGCCGTAGCGCAACTCGAGGCACGCCGCGGGGCCGATCGCCGGCCGCGTGATCACGAAGACACGGTCGTAGGAGTCGTCGGCGAGCATCGGCAGGCCCTGGACCTCGACGAGTCCCGGGAGCTTCACTCCCAGCAACTCGGCGATGCGGGGAACGGTGTTCGAGTGTCCGCAGACGACGGCCGCGGAGCCGGCGGGCAGCGCATCGAGGCGCGCGACGACCTCTTCCGGCTGCGCGGCGGGAACCGCCTCGGAGACGAGCGCGAGACGCGCGGCGAGCGGCGCCAGGGTCTCGCGCGTGCGTGCGAGGTCGCTCGTGTAGAGGTGCGTCGCGCCCGAGGCGCCGAGGAGTCGCGCGAGCTCTTGCGCGCGCACAGCTCCAGCCGCCGAGAGCGGCGGATCGCGCGGGTCCTTCGCGGCCGTGTCCTTCTCCGCGTGCCGGAGCACGATCACGGTGCGCGCGGCGGGCGGTGCCGCGTCCTCCGGCCGGGACGGCGATCGGGAGTGTCCGATCGAAAGCAGAGCGCAGACGGCGAGCAGGATCGGAACGGGGCTCTTCATCGGGGCATCTCACGGCCGCGGCCGGCGGAGCGCAACGGGACGCGCGGGCTCGAGGCGCGCGACGCCCGCAGCGTGCTCCGCGGCTTCCCCGCGCTGTCCCCGGCGGAAGTCCTGATCGTCGGGCGGCGCCCAAACGAAGGCACCCCGCGCGGGGTTCGCGCGAGGTGCAGGAATCGCATCCTCGGAGCACGCCGCCAGGGCCGCGCCCCGATCGAGATCAGCGGCCCATCGGCTTCTGCGGCGGCTTCGGCGCGGCCGGAGCACCCGGCGCGGCGGGCTTGGCCGGAGCGCTCGTGCCGCCGGCGTCGCGGACCTCGAGCATCTCCTTGCGGATCTCCTGGGCGATGTTCTTGATGTCCATCATCGCCTTGCGCACGCGCGAGGTGGCGGCCTTGTTGCCGGCCTCGGCCTTTTCCACGTCCGCGCGTGCTTCGGTCACGGCCTTGACGAGGTTCTCGAAGTTCTGGCTCATCGTCGGTGTCTCTTGGTCTTGGGGCCGCGCGGGGCGTGCCCAGAGGGGGTCAGGAAGCAGTCTGGATAGCCCTTCAGGGCCTCGGCGATCAAGCGCGCAGTCGATCCCAGGCCTCTGCCCGGTCTACGCAGCAGGGCGCATCCATGGCGCTAACGTACTGCCCAGCCGGAGCTTCCGTCAACCGACGAGGTCGCGGACCCGCACGCCGGCGAGCTCCAGGACGAGCGCGAAGTGGGCCGCTTCCACCGGTTGCACGGACAGGCGCTGCCCCTTCTGGAGCACCGCCATGCCCGCCAGGCGCGGCTCCGCGCGCAGGTCGGCCAGCGAAACGAAGCGCGGGCAACGCGCCAGGGCCTGCACGTCGACCTCCCACCAGGTGGGCGCGTCGCGGCGGCTCTTCGCATCGAAGTGCTCGTCGCGCGGATCGAACTGCGTCGGATCCGGGCGGGCGGCGCTGGCGACGCGGCCCACGCCGAGGACCCCGGCCGGGTCGCAGCTCGAGTGGTAGATGAGGAGCAGGTCGCCGGTCCGCATCCCGTCGCGCAGGTAGTTGCGCGCGAGGTGGTTGCGCACGCCGTCCCAGCCCGTCGTGCGGCCCGGCGCCCGCCACAGAGATTCGAACGGGAACGTGTCTGGATCGGTCTTCAGGAGCCAGTGGCGCGGCCCCGTGCTGGCCGGGGCCGCGGGCGGGCGAGCCGGGGCGCTCGTCCGGGCGGCCTTCGGCTTCGAGGCCGCCGCGGTCCTCGCCTTGGCGGTCGTCCGGCGCGGCGCGGCGCTCACGCCGGCCTCCGCAGGCCCACCGGGCCGGTCGCCGGATCGCGCAGAGCCACCGGCGGCCCGAGCACCTCGGCCGCGACGATCGCGCGGCGCAGCGCGACGCGCCGCGTCTTCGCGTCGGCCAGATCGCCGAAGAGCACGTCGGGACGCACGGCCCGCTGGATGGTCGCCGCTGCGGTCGGCGCTCCGAGCGAGGTCATCGGATCCGAGGTCACGTTGGCGCGCCGGCCGGCGCCGGTCTCGCGCTCGCGCCGCAGGAAATCGGTGCGCGCCTCGCGCTCCTCGCGCAGACGGCGATCGTTCTCCTCGACCGCCCGCGTCTCTTCGTCGGGGATGAAGTGCTCGGGGTCCGCGGTGGCTTCGTCCGTCGTGGTCTCGACGTCGTCCTCGTTCGGAGCCGGCTTCATGTCGGTGAGCGTGCCGGCGAGCTGCGCGGGCGGCACGATGTCCGACGCCTTGGGACGCGACACCGGAATCGCCGGAGGGACGGCCGGCGCGGCGGGCGGCGCGGTCTCTTCGCCGCGCAGCATGGCTTCCCAGCGGCGACGGGCCTCGTCCATCTGGGCCGTGGCGTCGGGTTCCTCCGCCTGCTCCGGGCCCGCGTCGGCGCGCCGGTTCGCGAGCTCCTTCTTCTTCGCCAGCGACTCGCGGATTCCGCGGATGATCGGCAGGACGAGGAAGAAGAAGACGAGCAGTGCCTGGACGAGCCATCCAGGCAGCGCCGGCTCGGCGAGCAGCGCCGGAGGGAACACGGTGGGCGTCACGGAGGCGGCCTACTGCTGCTGTTCGGCGGCTTCGCCCGGGCCCGAGATCGCCGAGCGCATGCGCGTATCGCTCTCGATGTTGCGCATGCGATAGAGGTCCATCACGCCCAGGTTGCCGCTCTTGAGCGCGGCCGCCATCGCGAGCGGGATCTCGGCCTCGGCCAGCACGACCTTCGCGCGGTTCTCCTGGACCTGCGCCTTGAACTCCTGCTCGGCCGCGACGGCCATCGCGCGGCGCTGCTCGGCGCGAGCTTGCGCGACGCGCTTGTCGGCCTCGGCCTGGTCGGCCTGCAGGCGCGCGCCGATGTTCACGCCGATGTCCACGTCGGCGATGTCGATCGACACGATCTCGAACGCGGTCCCCGCGTCCAGGCCCTTCGCGAGCACGTTCTTCGAGATCGAGTCGGGGTTCTCGAGCACGTCCTTGTGCGAGGCCTTCGAGCCGATCGTGGACACGATGCCCTCGCCGACGCGCGCGATGATCGTCTCCTCGCCGGCGCCACCGACGAGGCGCTTGATGTTCGTGCGCACCGTGACGCGCGCCTTGGCCAGAACCTGGATGCCGTCCTTCGCGACCGCGGCGATCTCGCTCTTGCCCGACGCGGGATTCGGGCAGTCGATCACCTTCGGCGTGACGCTGGCCTTGACGGCCTCGAGCACGTCGCGTCCGGCGAGGTCGATGCCCGACGCCGTGCGGAAGTCGAGTTCGATGCCGGCGCGGTTGGCGGAGATCAGGGCCTGGACGACGCGCTGCACGCGGCCGCCGGCCAGGAAGTGCGCCTCGATGTCGCGCGTCGTGACGCCCTCGATGCGCGCCTGCACCAGCATGATCTTCGCGTCGAGGATCGCCGACGGGCTGACCTTGCGCAGGCTCATGGCGAACATGTCGAACGGCCCGATGCCGGCGTTCGTCGTGACCGAGCGGACCCACAGGTTCGCGTAGCGCAGGACGATCACCAGGAACACGAGCAGGAACAGGCCGAGCACGAGGAACAGGCCGATCTTCCACAGCGGGAAGTCGGTGTCCGTCAACGCCGGCTGGGTCGAGGGACGAAGCTGCAGGGCCAGGGCGAGAAGTTGGTTTTCGATCATGGGGAGGACTCGATTCGGGGCATACGGTGCTCGCGCGCCTACGGCGCGGTGCGAGAGGGAGATTCGGAAACGCGGGCGACCACGACCCGGTTGCCCGCCAGTTCGATGACGGTGACACGCGCGCCGGCCTCGATGGCCTCGCCGCGGCTGACGACGTCCACGCGGCGGCCGTCGAAGATCGCGACGCCGGCCGGACGCAGGAGGGATTCGACGACACCTTCGCTGCCGAGCATGCGCGTGTCGCGCGGATCCACGGCGGCCGTGTCGGAGAAGGTCGGCCCCGGGTTCACGAGCAGCTTGCCCAGCGGTCCCTTCGGGAGCAGCTTCATCCCGGCCAGGATCGCGATGGGCACGCCGATCGCGCTCGCGAAGAGCAGGTTGACGCCGAACGAGACGTCCTGCGAGAACGCCAAGGCCACGGCGCCGATCAGGCTGATCGCCGCCGCGGCTCCCAAGGCGCCCAGGCTCGGGAACAGGAACTCGAGCACGATCAGGACGAGCCCGAGCACGAAGAGGACGATGGGCCAGTTCATGCGTTGTCTCCGGACGCGCGCTCGACGACGAGGCGACCGACGCCGACCTCGATGACGCGCACGTGCGCGCCGGCCGGAAGGAACGGCCCCAGCGAACGCGCTTCGAACTCGGCGCCCGAGCGGCCGTCGATCGCGACCTTGCCGACGGGGCGCAGGTCGGTCAGCGCCAGGCCGCGCGCTCCGAGTGCGGGCAGCTCGGCGGTCTCCGGCAGGCCGCCGGCGAACGCGACCGCCGGATCCGGCACGAGCACCGCGCCACGCAACATCGGCGTCTTCGGCAGCCAGCGCGAGATCGTCATCGCAACGACGATCGCGAGCACCGCGGCGATCGCGTATTCGAGGCCCGTGTCGAGCAACCGCTCGAGGAGGAGCGGATCGGCGAAGGAGAAACCCGGACCGACGCTGGCGAACAGGAGCCCTCCGGCGAGGAGCACGGCACCCGTGATGCCCAGCCACAGCGTGCCCGGGAACGCCAGGATTTCGAGCACGATGAGCGCGAGCCCGAGCGCGACCGCGACGACGTGCGGGACCTGCGCCAGACCGGCCATGTACTTGCCCGCGACCACCGCCACGAAGCACGCCGCCGACAGGATGCCGGGCAGGCCGAATCCGGGCAGCTTCAGTTCCAAGTAGCCCAGCACGAGACCGGCCAGGATCAGGAAAGGCGTAAGGCGCTCGAGCCACACGACCGCCAGCTCTCCGGTGGACCGCTCGAGAGCTGGCGCGGCGTCGGTCGCCGCGTACCCGAGGCGCTCGAGCACCTGCGTCAGCGTCTCCGCGACACCGTCGGCGAAGCGCAGCTCGACCGCCTGGCGCGCAGTGAGGTTCAGGAGCTTGCCCTTGCTGCTGATCGTCGCCACGAGCTCGTAGGGCTTCCCCGACTCGCGCAGGTCGTCCCACTGCGCGAGATCGACGAGCCGGAGCTCGTTCTCGACGCGGACCTGCCGCACCTCGACGTCGGGGTCGACCATCGCCATCGCCAGCGCCGGCGGGCGCCCGCGGCGCTCGGCCATGGAGGCGAACTGCGAGCGCAAGAAGGAGAGCTCCTTCTCGCGCACGCCGTCGTCCTCGGGCAGAGGCATCAGCCCCCCAGGGCCGGCGAGGACCGGATACGCGGAGCCCACCGTGCCCGACGGCGTCATGTAGACGCTCTGCGCCGTGAGCGCGATCAGGGCGCCGGCCGACGCCGCGTGCTCGTGGATCCAGCAGGCGAGCTTGAGTCCGCCGTCCTCGGCCGCGAGGAGCTGCTTCTGCAGATCCCACAGGACCTCGAGGCTGCCGCCGGGCGTGTCGAGCTCGATCAGGAGCGTCTCGGAGCCCTGCTCGCGCGCTGAGCGGATCCCGCGGCTCACGAGGGCCAGCGCGCCCACGTCGATCGGCCCGGAAACCCTCAGGTGGGTCACCCGCGGCCCGGCCGGCGGCGGCGCCGACGCGGAGGAACCGCAGGCGGTCGCCCACCAGGCGGCGAGCAGCGCCAGCAAGCAGGCCAGGCGGCGCCCCCGGGCGGAGGGCCGGCGGGCGGCCCAGGGGGACGGTGCGGTTCGGGGAGGCATCGGCGGAGGGGCAGTCTAGGGAGTTCGGGCCGGGGCGCTCCACCCGCGGCCCCGGATCCCTGGAGACTCCGGGGATTGCGAGCCGAAACACAGGAGGTACGGAGAGCGCGGGCCCCGCGCTTGCCGGGCGATCGGGGAGGGTCTACGCTGCTGGTGGAGATTGGATCATGAAGAAACTCTTTGTCCTGCCTGCGGTCGTGGTCCTCGCCACGGTCGCCACGCTCGCCGCTTCGGTCGGCGCACGCTCGACGGATGCACCCGCCGCGGTGGTCCACTCGCACGTCGCGGGGGTCTCGGATCCTGACCCGACGGACTGCCCCTTCTGCGCCGGGAACCCGCAAGTGCACATCCGCGCGCTGTGGGCGATCCAGAAGGAAGTCGCGCGCGTCTACCAGATGCGCCTGCTCTGAGCGTCACGCGGCGGGAGCGAGACGCGGCCCCTCGGGAAGCGTCCTCCGCGCTGCTTCGTGAACCGATTCGAGCTCCATCCCCCCTGCCGAGCGCGCCCGGACCTCGGTCCGACGCGCTCGCGTGCATTCCAGGAGGCTTCCCCATTCCAGGGGCTTCTCCTCGGAGGGCCGCTCCGCGAGCGCAGGGCCCCACGCTCCGCGAGCGCAGGGCCCCACGCTCCGCGCGCGCCGGCCCACCGCGATGGAGACGATGTGCGGCGACGCTCCGCGCTCGCGACACGAGGCCCTGGCGGGAGCGCATGGGAATCGAACCCACCGGCCCCGCTGTTCACGAAGCCCAACCGGCTTTGAAGGCCGGGCGGCACACCAGCACCGATCCGCTCCCCGAAGGGGCGCGCATTGCAATCGGCGGTCCGCGCGCTTGCAAGGGTTGCGCGCCTCCGGAGATGCTTTCCGGCGTCCGACCCGCATCGGTCCCGCAATCCCACAGCCCGAAGAAGATCCCCGCTCCATGTCCTTCCGTCCCCTCGTCACCCTGGGCCTCGGCGCGCTCGCCCTGGCCGCACTTCCCGCCTGTTCCTCGACCCGCTCCGGTGCCGATCCCAAGCACTCCTCCGGCGCACGACCCGCGGCGATGTCCGAGGAAGAGGCGATGGCCAAGATGATGGCGATGGCCGCTCCGGGGCCAGCCCACGCGGAACTCATGTCGCACGCCGGCACCTGGCTCGTCGACTACCAGTACCGGATGGGCCCCGACGCACCCTGGCAGCCCATGCAAGGCACCGTGACTTCGAAGCCCGTGCTGGGCGGCCGCTACCTCATGGAGGAGCACGCGATGGAGATGATGGGCATGCCGATGCAAGGGCTGCTCTTCCTCGGGTACGACAACAGCACGAAGGAGTACACGTCGCTGTGGATGGACACGAGTTCCACGTGGTGGGTCGAAGCACGCGGCGGGAAGTCCGCCGAGGGCACGGTCTCGATGTCGGGCACGATGAAGGACATCGCCGGAGAGCGCCCGTACCGTATGAAGTCGTGGGGCAGGCCGGACGGCTCGATGGAGAGCGAGATGTACGACACGATCGGGGGCCAGGAAGTCCTCGTGATGACCATGAAGTCGCGTCGCAAGCCGTAGACGGCCGCTTCGAGTCGCGCGCGGGATCCGTCGCCTCGCGCGCGATCAGGCGCGAGAGATAGGTCGCAGGAACCCGGGGGAGCCGGCATCCGGCGCGTCGGTCAGTCCGCCGGCCCAGTGGCGCCACACACGCTCGCCCCCCTCCCAGGCGACGAGACCGCACGTGAACGGGATCCCCTCCGGGCGCTCGTCGAAATCCGCGGGCAGCGGAACGCGCACTCCGCGCGCGCCGCGGAAGGACTTCCCCGCGCAGCGCACGACGACGCGCGGATCGTGCAGATGGCCCGGCGATTCCAGCGCGACCGTCACATGCCGCGCACGCCGCCGCAGCACGAGGGTCGAGGCGGCCTCGCGCGGTCCGTCGCGCAGCAGGAACAGCCGGCGCGGGATCGCGTCCGCGATCGCGGTGCGCCGGCGCACGAGCGGCGCGTCGAGGTCGAGGTGCCCCGCGACACGACCGGGGCCGGCCCGCCACGCATAGCGCACGAGGAGCAGCGGGTCCCCACCCGGCCGCCGTGCGCCGCCGGTCAGCTCGAACGCCAGTTCGCGCGCTTCGCCTGGACCGAGGTCGGTCGTCTGCGGCAGGCCGGACACGTCGAACACTCCGCGCCGCACGCCGAGTGCCGCGGCCGCGCGCACCGGGAACGCGCACGGGTTCACGATGCGCGCGCGCACCGTCCACGTGCCGCTCCAGTCGCCGGCGAGGAGGCTGCCCGGTTCGTGGTCGACCTCGAGCTCCGGGACCTCGACCGGCCAGGGGCCCTCGAAGTGCGGCGCGAGCGTCGTCAGGCGGCGTGCCGCGAGCGCGCGCCGCGGCTCCCGCGTCGTGAACGCGTGCAGACCGACGCGACAGGCGGTGAGGAGTTCCGCCGGAGCGTCCACGTCGAACGACCAGCGCTCCACGGGCCATTCCTCGCGGCCGAATCGTGAGCTCCAGGCCGCGATCGGCGCGC
>JAPLOF010000006.1 GCA_026692665.1 Planctomycetota bacterium | reverse complement strand
GAGACGGCGCGTGGATCGGCGCGGGCCTCGCGCGGGAGCTGGGCGCTCTGCGCGGCAGCACGTTCGTGCTCGACGTGCGCGCACGGGCCGTCCCGATCCGCGTGCTGGGCGTGCTCGACGAGTCGCGCGGCCCGGCCTTCGCGCGCCTCGTCCTCGTCGACGTCGCGCGCGCCCAGGAGATCGTCGGCGAGCCGGGCCGCCTCGACCGCATCGAGATCGTTCCGCGCGTCGCGACCGACCTCGTCGGACTCGCGGAGCGCGTGCGCGCCCTCCTGCCGCGCGGCGCGGTCGTCACCGAGCCCGAGCGCCGCGGGGCCGAGGCTCGCGGCCTCGTGCGCAGCCTCGAGTTCAACCTGACCGCCCTGTCGGGCATCTCGCTCCTGGTCGGCGCGGTCCTCGTCGCCACCACCCTCGCGACCTCCGTCGTGCAGCGCGCCCGCACGATCGCGCTCTTGCGCTCCCTGGGCGCGAGCGCGGGCCAGATCCGTGGCGCGATCCTCGTCGAGGCCGCGACGATCG
Organism: Planctomycetota bacterium; assembly: GCA_026692665.1. Classification (GTDB taxonomy): domain Bacteria; phylum Planctomycetota; class UBA1135; order UBA1135; genus JAEUHZ01. The sequence continues at coordinate 35,322 of JAPLOF010000006.1, read as the reverse complement.
GAGCGCTGGGCGGCGTGCTGGGCTCCGTGCTCGGGTTCGTCGGCGCGCGCGCCCTCCTGCCCCAGATGCGCGCGACCGTCGCGACCGTGGTCCCCACGAGCCCCGAGAGCCCGATCCGGTTCGCTTGGGACCACGTGCTCGTCGGTGTCGGGCTGGGCGTCGGTGTCGCCCTGCTCGCAGCGTGGCTGCCCGTCGTGGAGAGCGCGCGCACGCCGCCGATCCAGTCCCTGCGCGGCGAAGCGCCGTCGAGACTGCGGCCGGCGGAGCGGCGCATCGCGCTGGGGATCGCGGCCTTCTTCGCGCTCCTCGCGAGCGAGCTCGTGCAGCTCCCCGCCTGGCGCGGCCTCCCCGTGGCGGCGCTCCTCGCCTCGGTCAGCGTCCTCGGCGTGCTCTTCGCCGGACTCGGTCCGGCCGTGGACGCGTTGGGGGCGCTGGCGAGCCGGGTGCGCGCGCTGCCCTCCCCGATCCGGCTCGCCTGCGCGGCGCTCTCGGCCGGTCGCCGGCGCGCGGCGTGGGCAGCCGGCGCGGTGGGTGTCGCGGTGACGCTCTCGATCTCGATGGCGGCCATGGTGTACTCGTTTCGCGAGACGGTCATCGAGTGGAGCGACCGCAGCCTGCGCGCCGACTTCACGATCCGTCCGCTCACGTCGCGCGATGGTCTCCCGGTCGGTCGCATGGATCCGGACGTGCTCGACGCGGCGGCAGCCGTCGTGGGGCGCGGTGCCCTCGATCCCTACCACGCGGCCGAAGCGCTGCACACGGGCGAGAAGATCACGGTCACGGGCGCCGACCTGGGCCTCGTGGCACGGCGCGGCGGGCCGCGGCTCGTAGACGGCAGCGACCCCGGCGCCGCGATCGCGCGCGCCAAGCAGCGACGCGGGGCGCTCGTCAACGAGGCGTTCGCGCGACGCTTCGACGTGGCGCAGGGGTCCCGCATCCAGATCGAGGTCGCGGGGTTCCCGCTCCAGCGGACCGTCGAGGGCGTGTTCCGCGACTACGGCGACAGCCGCGGCGTCGTCACGATCGACCTGGACGATTTCCTGGCGTACTTCCCCGGCGATGCCCCCCTGCAGATCGGCGTCCACATGCCCGACGGCGCGGATCTCCAGGCAGCCCGTGCCGATCTGGAGTCCGCGCTGGGCGTCCGTTTCCAGCTGGAGGTCCTCTCGAATTCGGAGATCAAGCGGCAGGTGCTGGCCGTGTTCGACCGGACGTTCGCCATCACGACCGCGCTCCAGGGAGTCGCCGGGCTCGTCGCGGTCATCGCCGTGCTGAGCGTGCTCTACGCGCTCGTCGCCGAGCGGCGCGCCGATCTCGCACTGCTCTCCGCGATCGGCGCGGGGCGCTGGCAGGTCGGCGGGGTCGTGGTCGGCCAGGCCGCGATCCTCGGGCTGCTCGGCGCGGGCGCCGGCGCGATCGCCGGGCTCGTGGTCGGCGTCATCATCGTCTCCGTGGTGAACGTCCAGTCGTTCGGCTGGACCATCGACTTCCACCAGCCCTGGAGTGTCGTGTTCACGACGATCGCCGGCGTCGTCGCGGCGTGTGCCGTGTCAGGCCTCTTGCCCGCGCACGCCACGGATCCCCGGCGTCTCGCGGGAGCACTGAGGGAGGAATGACGATGGGGATCCTGGCGGCCTGGACACTTTCCGCGCTCGCGATCGCGGGCTCCGCTTCCGACGGCTGGCGAAGGATCGAGCCGCCGCTCGCCGTGACCTGGCCGCGCGATCACGGGGCGCACCTCGAGGTGCAGACCGAGTGGTGGTACCTGACCGGAGAGTTCCAGGATGCGGCCGGCGCGAGCCACGGCTTCCAGGTCACGATCTTCCGGCAGGGACTCGACCCGCAGGCGGCGCAACCCGGCGATGCGCCGCTGCGCGCGCGTCACGCCCTGGCGGCGCACGTCGTATTCACCGACGTGGCCGCGGGATCCTCCCGCCACGTCGAGCGCCTGCGCCGCATGGGGGCCGGGCTCGCGTGGGCCTCGGAGTCGGACCTCGACGTCGGCGTCGAGGACGTGACGATCCGGCGCACCGGCGACGGGAACCTCGTCGTCTCGGCCGGCGCCCCCGAGGCCGGGTTCGCGCTCGAGCTCACCCTGACGCCCGAGAAGCCGGTCGTGATGCATGGAGCGACGGGCGTCTCGCAGAAGGGGCCGGAGCGCGGCAACGCGTCGGCCTATGCCAGCCTTACCCGTCTCGCACTGCGCGGGACACTGCACAAGGACGGACGTGACGTTGCAGTCCTCGGTTCGGCGTGGTTCGACCACGAGTGGGGCACGAGTCAGTTGGGCGCGGGCGTCGTCGGTTGGGACTGGACCGGCCTGCGTTTCGAAGACGGCCGGGAGCTGATGCTGTACCGCCTGCGCCGCGCGGACGGTTCGCCCACGACGTTCTCGGCCGGAACGCTGGTCGAACGCGATGGCACGTCGCGGAGTCTCGCACTCGCCGACTTCGAGTTCGCTCCCCTCTCGACGTGGACCAGCCCCGCCACGGGCGCGCGCTACCCGCTGCGCTGGCGCATCGCCGTACCGTCCGCGGGCATCGACGGCGAACTGGCCGCGCGCGTCGAGGCCTGCGAGATCGACGGTCGGGCTTCGACGGGGACGGTGTACTGGGAGGGGCCGGCGCGCGTGACGGGTTCCATTGGGGCAGCGGGCTACCTGGAGCTCTCGGGATACGCTGTTTCGCTCGCGACACGCTTCTGAACTCCTTCTCGCGCGCGCATCCGCGCCGCTCCTTCCCGCGAACCCGCCTCCATGAGCAATGCCCCCGTCCACGTGATCCTCGGCGCGAGCGGCGGGATCGGTTCCGCGCTGGCGAAGGAACTCCGTGGTTCCGGCGCAGAACTCGTGCTCGCCGCACGCGACCCAGCGCGTCTCGAGTCGATCGCCGCGGAGGTCGGCGGTGAGGCGGTGCCGACCGACGCGCTGGACTCCACGCAGGTCGATGCGCTGTTCACCCGCGCGATCGCGCGGCACGGCCGCGTCGACGGCCTGGCGGTGTGCGTCGGCTCGATCCTCCTGAAGCCGCTCCACCTCACGACGGACGACGAGTTCCGGCGGACGATCGACCAGAACCTGATCCCGGCCTTCTACGCCACGCGCGCCGCGGTGCGCGTGATGCAGGAGCGCGGCGGTTCGATCGTGCTCTTCGCTTCGGCGGCCAGCGAAGCCGGCCTCGCCAACCACGAGGCGATCGGCGCCGCCAAGGCGGCGGTCGTCGGCCTCGCTCGGTCGACTGCGGCCACGTACGCGGCGAAGCGCATCCGCGTGAACGCGCTCGCACCGGGCCTCGTGCGCACGGCGATGTCCGCCCGGATCACGGGCAGCGCGGCGGCGCTCGCGGCCTCGACGGCGATGCACCCTCTCGGGCGCATCGGCGAGGCCGAGGACGTCGCTCGGATGGCGGCGTTCCTGCTCGACCCGCGCAACAGTTGGATCACGGGATCGGTGTTCGGCGTCGACGGCGGCCTCGCGGCGCTGCGCGTGCGCGGATGACCAGCTTCGTCGCGCGCGTGTCCGTCGCCGCGCCGCGACCGGCGTTGTATGCGTGGCACGCTCGGCCCGGCGCTTTCGAGCGGCTCACGCCGCCGGGTCCGCGCGTGCGCCTCGTCGAGGATTCGGGGGGCATCGGGGACGGCGCGCGCAAGGTGCTCGCGATCGGCCCCGTCGGTTTGCGCTGGGTCGCCGTGCACGACATGCACCACGAGGGACACCGGTTCCGCGACGTGCAGGAGCGCGGTCCGTTCCGTCGCTGGGAGCACACGCACACGTTCCTCGACGACGGGGCCGCGGGATCCGTGCTCGAGGACGCGGTCGAGTACGAGCTGCCGCTCGGGAGGTTCGGCGAGCTCGTCGCGGGTTGGGCGATCCGCCGGAAGCTCCTCGCCATGTTCGCGCACCGCCACCGCGTCACGCGTCACGATGTCGAACTCGCCGCGCGCGAGCCGGCCGGCGGACGCCGTCTACGGATCGACCGCCAGGACTGCGACGCCGGCCGTGTCACCTCCGTGTGGGCGTTCCTGTCCGCGCTGGGTTGGCCGGCGAGCGCCGCGACGGGCCACTCCGCGCACGATCCGTCCGCCACCCGGGTCTGCGTCCACCCCGACCGCGCCGAGATCGAAGGCGAAGGTCGCCGCGAGATCGTGCCCCTGCTCCACCTGGACGACGCTTCCCTGACGAGACTGCACCAGAGTCTGCGACGGTTCGAGGCCGCCGCGCTGTAGTCTCTCGGGGATGTCCGCCAGTCTCCTGCTCGCCCTCTGGGCCCTCCGCGGAGAGGCGCCGACCCGCGCGGATCTCGCCGTTTCCTATCTGCGTTTCGAACACGCCCTGCGCGATCGTCCTCCGGCCGAGGCGCTGCGTGTCGAGATCGAGCGCGGGTTCGACGGCGCGACGCTCGCCTTCTTCACGGGCGACGGCGCGCGGGCGCTGTCGCAGATCGACGACCTTTCGGCGCGCCTCGACCCGAACCGCGCGGAGAGCGTGGCCGAACGCCTGGCCGACGCCCTCGCTCTCGACTTCGAGCCGAGGCAGATCGTGTCGAGCACGGGGGGCAACCTCTCCCTGCGGCTGCGCCCACTCCGCGCCGTCGCGGCGGACGCTCTGGGCGACCGGAAGGTGACCGTACGCGTCGTGATGCCGACCAGCACCGGGCGGCGCACGCTCGCCGCGCGTGAACTCCCGGTCCCCCACGCGACGACGGTCGAGGGTCCGCTCGTGCTCGCAATACCTGGCGGCGGCGACTTCCCCGCGGCGCGCATCGACCTCGAGCTCGAGCTCGAGGTCGCCGGCGCTCGACCGCGGCGCGTCGGCAGCGTCGCGCTCGTCGGGAAGCCGCTCGAGGTCCTGCGCCGCGACGTCGAGTCGCGGCTCGCGCGGATCGACGCGGACGGGCCTCCGTTGGAGCAGGCGCTCGCGGCGTGCCGCGCGCGCGCCGCCCTGCTGGATCCCAGCCCGTCCACGAAGGACTCGGCGCGTTTCCTGCTCGATCTCGCGGCGCATGCTGCCGACGTCGAGCTCGAGGTCGCCGAGCTCGAACTGGGCCGCGACCCCTACCGACGACGGCCTGGGGAGCTGTGGCGCGTCGTGCGCACGGGCGACGGCGTGGACCTCCCGGTGCGCGTCTTCGCGCCCGAAGCGGCCTGTGGCGAGACGCGCGTGCCGCTCGTCGTCGCGCTCCACGGCGCGGGCGGTGACGAGAACATGTTCCTCACCGCGTACGGCATCGGACGGCTGCGCGACCTGGCGCGCGAGCACGGCTTCGTCGCCGTCTGTCCGCGAGTCGGCTTCGGCGGCCTCTCCCCCGAGGCGTTCGATGCCATCGTGCGGGCGATGGTCTACACGTATCCGATCGATCCGAAGCGCATCCACGTCGTCGGGCACTCGATGGGCGCCGGCGCGGCCGGCGCGCTGCGCCTCGCGCGGGCGGACCGCATCGCGTCGACCGCGCTCCTTGCCGGCGCGCCCCGACTGGGCGGGGACGCGAAATCGCCCCCGCTCTACCTCGTGGGCGGCGAGCTCGACCCGCTGGCGAACGCCGCCGGCCTTCGACGCGCCGGAGAGTCCGTCGCGGCGGAGGGTGCCGAGGTCGAGATGCGCATTCTCGCCGGTCGCGGGCACACGCTGTTCGTCGGCGACGTCCTGCCCGACGCGATCGCGTGGTGCCTGGCGCGGAGGAAGCCGTGAGCCTGCCGCTCGCCAGCGCCGACCTGCCTGGGATCGGGGGTCGCATCAAGGAGGGCCCCGCGGACTTCGTCGTCGAGGAGGTCGCCCTCTACGAACCGTCCGGGAGCGGCGAGCACATCTACGTGCGCCACCGCCGATCGGGCGTGACCACGCAGGACCTCGCGCACAAGCTGGCCCGCACCTTCGGCCTGCGCCCCTTCGACGTGGGGATCGCGGGCCTGAAGGACAAGGTCGCGGTGGCGGAGCAGACGTTCTCGCTCCCGCTGCCCAAGGCCGACGTGGACGAGGTCGTGCGCCAGGTGTCGGCCGAGCTCCCGGGCGAGGTCGTGTGGGCGCGACGCCACGGGAACAAGCTGCGGCGCGGCCACCTCCTCGGCAACCGTTTCGCGGTGCTCGTGCGCGACGTGGACGCCTCCACGCTGGACGCCGCGCGCGCGATCGGCGCGCGGCTCGAAGCGTTCGGCGTTCCGAACTTCTACGGCGAACAGCGACTGGGCGACGACGGACGGAACGTCGAGAAAGGACGTGAGCGCCTGCGCGACGATCGGCGCGACTGGCTCTCGAACCTGCACCGCACCGCGTGGCAGGCGGACCTCTACAACCAATGGCTCGTCGACCGGATCGCGGCCGGCACGTCCGCGGTCCTGCTCGCCGGGGACGTCGCCAAGCGGCTCGACAACGGCGCCCTGTTCGACGTGGAGGACGCCGCAGCGGAGACGGCGCGCGCCGAACGGCGCGAGATCACCCCCAGCGGGCCGCTGTTCGGCTCCGACATGCGGCGCGCGCGGCTCGAGCCCGCGGAGCACGAGGACCGGCTGCTCGCGGCGAGCGGCATCACGTGGGAGGAGCTGGAGTGCTCGCGGCTCCTCGGATCCCGTCGTGCGGCCCGCGTGGCGCTCGCGGAGTTCACGGCCGAGGCCGCGGAGGACGGTTTGTGGCTGCGTTTCCGCCTGCCCAAGGGCAGCTACGCCACGGTCGTACTGCGCGAGTTCACGCGCTGAGAGACGGTTCGGAGGACGCGCGCGGCGGCGCACGGTCCTATGCTGTCGGCCCGCGCGCGCTTCCTGCGCAGAGCGGCACGCACCATGCCTCCGGCTCCGAGCCCCAAGTCCCCGCCGGTCCAGGCGCGCCGCCGTCGGTGGCGCTGGATCGCGTTGATGCTCGTCGTGGCGCTCCTGTCCGCGACGTGGTTCCTGCGCGCCGGCCTCCTCGAACGCGTCGCGACCTCCGTGGCTCGCACGCGCGCCGGCCTCGATGTCCGCTTCGAGGGACTCGAGATGGACGTGCTGTCGCGGGTACGGGCCGCGCACGTCGTCGTCACGGCCCAGCGCGAGGACGAAGCGCTGCGCTCGGCGCGCATCGACGACCTCGAGATCGACGTGGACGTCCGCGGGCTGTGGAGCGACCACGTCGTCGTCCAGGCGCTGCGCGCACGTTCCGTGAACCTGGTCGTCGACACCCGCGTCTCTCGGGACGCGCCGGACAGTCGCGGGGCGGTTTCCTTCGAGCTGCCCGCGTCCTGGCCCGCGGTCGACATCGGGTCCCTGGACGCGGACTTCGACGCCCGCCCGGGAAGCGCGCGCCTGCGCGGAGCTTCGGTGGCCCTGGGCGCGCGGCCCGGCGGCGGCGTGGTCGCGATCGCGGCCGACTCGCTGGAGCTCTCGGACGGCCGGCGCGCGGTCGCGGGCGCCTTGTCGTTGCGCGCGGGCGCGCGCGACGGCGGGATCGCGATCGATTCCGCGCGCTGGGAAGGCGTCGCCGACGTGCGCAGCGCGAGCTTCACGCCCGCCGAGAGCGGTGGTTTCGAGGCGCGCCTGGACCTCGCGACCCGGATCGGCTCGGCCGCGCTGGAAGCGCGCTACGACGCGCAGGCGATCCGTGTACGGGGCTCACTGGAGCGCGTGGATCTCGCCTGGGTGCTGCGCGTCCTGGGTGTCGACGGCGAGGACTATGGGGGCACGTGGACCGCGCGCGGATCGTGCGTCGTGCCGCGGACCGATCCGGGTGGCTGGACGGCCGACGTGGACGTCCAGGCCGTGGCGCCGCGCATCGCCGGCCGCGACGCGGATTCCATCGCCGGCCGTTTCCTGGCGACCAGTCTGAACTACGAGGCGCGCGACGTGCTGCTGCTCGCCGGCGCCAATGCCGCCAGCGCAGAGCTCGTGCGCGTCCCTCGCGACGCGGATCTGGCCTGCGAGTTCCTCGAGCGCGCCACCATCGGGCTCGACGCGGACTTGGGCGACGTGCAGCCGCTGCTGGGCGACGCGTGGCGCATCCCGGCGGACGCCCCGCCCCAGCGCGTGCGCTTGCGGGCTGTGCTCGCCGACGCCTCGCTCCACGTCGAGCAGGGCCGCGCCGAGATCGGCGCGAGCTGGATCGAGCTCGGATCCACGCGCCTCCCGCTCGGCGGCGGTGCGGGTTTCCTGCTCCTGGATCCATCGACGGAGATCGAGCTCGCGGTCCGCTCCTCGGAGAGCGCGGATCTGGCGCGGCTCCTCTTGCCCGCGGAGATCGCCACGGCGCTCGGACTCCAGGGTGCCGTTTCGGCCGCGGTTCGACTGCGCTCGGGCCCGAAAGGCGTCTCGGCGCGCTTCGACCTGCGCGCGCGGAATGCCGCGATCCGCGGGATCCGCATCGACGAGCTCCTGGCGCGGGCCGCGTTCGAGGACGGACGCCTCGACGTCGAGCGCGTGGCCGTCCAGGCCGGCCGGACGGCCATCACCGCGAGCGGCGGCGTGGATCTCGCGGGTCGCAAGTTCGTCGGCCTGGAGGTCGATGCCGAAGTCCCCGACCTGAGCGACCTGGGCCGCGCCCTGTCCGCGAGCGACCGCTTTCCCGGCGGTCGCGGTCGGCTCCACGCGCGGCTCGAAGGGCCGCTGCTCGCGCCCGAGGGAACCCTCGACGCGGAGATCGAGGACTTCGCTCTGGGCGCCGGCGAATTCGCCTGGGCGCGCCTGCGCGCGCGCGGCGAGGCGGGGGCGATCCTCGTCGAAGATCTGTCGGTGGAGCTGCCGCTCGCCGGGAGGATCACGGCCGGTGGGCGAGTCCAGCACGCGGGCGACGGGCGGTTCGACGTCGAGCTCGCACGACTCGACGTGCTGGCCCGCGAGGGAGCGGCACGCCTGGCGCGGCCGGCGCGCGTCACGATCGCGCGCGATTCCGTCCGCGTGGACGAGCTGGTGCTCGGCGGCGGCGAGGGCGCCGTGAGGATCGCGGCCCTGGACGCGGATGTCGCTGCCGGCACTCTGTGCGCCGACGTGGCGGTCGATGACGCGCACGTGGGCCGCATCCTGCGCGCGTTCGGGATCGCCGTGCCCGCGTGCCTGCGGCTCGACGGCCGTGCGACACTGGGGCTTCACGGAGTCGGCACGGACGCGCTGGACGGCCATCTCGACGTCGCGTTGGGTGTCGAACTCCAGGACCTGCGCGACGTGGCGCTTCCGGGAGGTTTCACGGCGTCGGGGAACGCGCAGGTGCGCGTCGAGCTCGAAGGCTCGTTGCGCGCGCCGCGCGGCACGCTGGCGCTGGACGCTCACCGCCTGGACCTGATCGACGCGGCTGGCCGCGCGCGTGTCCTGGGGGCGGAACTCGCCGCCGAGGCACGGGTCGGGGACGCCGTCGAACTCGAGCGCGCTTCCCTCCAGCTCACCCGCGACGCCCGCGTCGAGGCGTCCGGACGGATCGGTTGGTCTCCGAACCTGGCGCGGATCTCGCGCGGCGACTTGGGCGACCTCCGCGAGGCCGACCTGGATCTCCGTCTGCACGCCGCGGCGCCCGACCTCGCGCCGTTGGCCGATGCCTTCGAGGTGCTGCGCCGCACGGCGGGCGAGCTCACCGCCGACCTGGCCCTGCGTGGCACGATCACCGCGCCGAAACTCGAGGGCCGTGTGCAGCTGCGCGACGGCGGCGTGAAGTTGTCGGCGCAGCTGCCCGCGATCTCGGACGTCGAGATCGACGTCCTCCTCGGCCCGGAGCGCATCTCGATCGAGCGCGCTCACGGCGCCTACGGGGGCGGCGCCGTGGAGGGTGCCGGTCTCGTCTCGCTCGACGGGCCCGAACCCGTACTCGATCTGGCCTTGCGGGGGTCGAGCATCCCCCTTCTGCGCAGCGCGGCGGCGTCGCTGCGATCGGATCTCGACGTGCGCGTCACCGGGCCGTGGAGCGCGCTCTCCCTCCGGGGCACGGCCGCGCTGCGCGACGCGCGCTTCGAGCAGCGCCTCGACCTCGAGCGGCTGCGGTCCATGTTCGAGGCCAAGCCTGGCGGCACGACGGGAGGAGCCGGCCTCGAGCTGCCGTCGTTCACCGAGGCTCCGCTCTCGGCGATGCGGATCGAGCTCGACGTGCGCTCCGACACCCCGGTGCGCGTGCGCACTCCGCTCTTGCGCGCCGAGGTCCTGACACGCTTCACCATCCGGGGCACCGGCGCGAACCCGCTGCTCGCAGGCTCGCTGGAAGTCCAGGGCGGGAGGATCGCGCTGCCGGCTTCGAAGCTCGAACTCTCGAGCGGCCGTGTCGACTTCGATCCCAACGATCCCGGCCGCGCGCGTCTCGACGTGACCGCCGAGGGGCGCGTCAGCGGCTACGACGTCCGGGCGCGCGTCACCGGGACGACCGACGAGCCCGTGGTCGAGCTGACCTCGATCCCTCCCGCGACGCAGGAGGATCTGGCGCTGCTCCTCCTGGCCGGCCGCGTTCCCGGAGCGCGAGGCCTCGGGATCGACCAGGACCGGGTCGTGGGCGAACTGGCGTCCTACGTCGCACGCGATCTGGCGTACGAGTGGTTCGGCGACGCGGGCGAGAGCTTCGCCGACCGCCTCGAGATGGCGACCGGGGCGGACGTGACGCAGTCGGGCTCGGACACGATCGAGGTGCGCTTCCGCCTGGCCGGGCCCGCGCGCGGGGCTGGGCGCACCGTGTACCTGCGCGGCGAGCGAGACACCTACGACCGCGTGAACATGGGCGTGCGCTTCGTCCTGCGGATGCCATGACGCGCGAGCTCCGTGCCCCAGGCCGCGTTGGCGCGGCCCTCGCGCTGGGCGTGCTCCTGGCCGGCTGCTCCCTGCTGGGCCAGTCGCCGGAACCGCGCGACGTGGGCCTCGTGTTCGAGGGCCTGGGCGCGGTCCCTCGCGAGGACGCCGTGCGTCGTCTGGGCTACGTCTTCGAGGACTTCGCCCAGGTCACCCGGCCCGGCCCCGTGCTCGACGACGCCGCGTTCGAGCTGGAGCTCATGCTCCAGGAACTGGGCTTCCGGGAGGCACGCGTCGAGACCGTGCTGGAGCGTCCGGCCGGTGGCCGGCCCATCGTGCGCTTCCTCGCCGAGCCCGGCGTGCGCACTCGGCTCGTGCGCGTGACCACGCCCGGAGTGCCGGAGTCCGACCAGAAGGACGTCCGACTGATCCTCCGCGGGGCTGGCGCGGAAGGCTGGTACTCCGCCCGCGCGGTCGAGGCCGGCGCGAGCGCCATCCTCGAGTGGTACCGCGAACGCGGGCACGTCGATGCCGCCGTGGCGGAGCCCCGCCGCGAGTTCACGCCGGACGGCGCGGAGGCGCGTGTCGAGATCGCCGTGACCCCCGGTCCCGTCTACCGGTTGACGCACGTCGACGTCCTCGCGGAGGACGCGGAATGGCCCGCGTCCGTACCGCGCGCCCGCATCGACGACGCGATCGCGGACCTCCTCGGAGGCCCCTACTCCGAGCGCGTGATGCGGACCGTGCGCGGCCGAGTCGCGAACGTGATGGGCGAGCACGGGCACCCGGACGCGTCGGTCGTGCTGGCGAAGCGCGATCTGGACCCGACCGGCGTCGGGCTGGCGTTCTCTGTCCGCCCCGGCCCGCGCGTTCGCGTCGGAGCGATCGAGTTCCAGGGCCAGCACGCCACGGACGAGAGCTTCCTGCGGAAGCGCGTCGAGCTCGAGGAAGGCGCCTGGTTCCAGCGCTCGCTCTTGCGCGCCAGCCTCGCGAACCTCGCGCGCGCCGGCATCTTCGACCGGATCGCGATCGACCTCGCGCCCGCCGCCTCGGGCCCGTCCGCGGACGGCACCGAGACGCGGGACGTGGTCGTCGACGTGGAGGAGGCTGCCGCGCGCGAATTCCACATCGAGCCGGGGTACGGATCCTACGAGGGGCTGCGCCTCGGTTTCGGCGCGCGCCAGAAGAACCTCTTCGGTTCGGGCCGCATCCTCGACTTCTCGGCGACGGTGTCCCAGCTCGCGCAGCGCGCGGATCTCTCGCTCATCGATCCCTGGATCCTGGGCCCCGACGCGACCGCGATCGCGACCCTCTTCTGGAACCGGCGCCAGGAACCGTCCTTCCTGCGGCTCGAGCAGGGACTCGAACTCGGCGTCTCGTGGCGGCTGTCCCAGGACCTGGGACTGCGCACGAGCTGGCAGTACCGCAAGAGCGACGTCAGCGCTGTCGAAGTCGACGCGCCCGAATTCGTGGACGACGCGGACATCTCCGAGATCTCCATCGCGCCGACGTGGGACACGCGCGACGCGTTCGACGATCCGCACGCCGGCCAGATCACACGCGGAGGGGTCGACCTTTCGCTCGCCGCGCTCGGTTCGCAGCTCGAGTACGTGCGGCTCGAGCTGGAACATTCGCGTTTCCTCCCCGTGGGCCCCACGACGACCCTGGCGCTCTCCGCGCGGGCGGGCTGGATCGCTCCGATCGGATCCACCGACGAGATCCCGATCCAGGAGCGCTTCTTCAACGGCGGCGAGAACAGCGTCCGATCCTACAGCGAGAGCGAACTGGGCCCCGTGGACGACAACGGCCAGTCGGTGGGTGGCGAAGCGTCCACGACGGCCACCATCGAGTTGCGCCAGAAGATCTGGAAGCGCGTGCAACTGGCTGCCTTCGTGGACGCCGGTACGGTCGAGCTGCGGCACGAGGACGTCTTCCGGTTCACCGATCCGGGCTTCGGACTCGGCCTCGGCCTGCGGTACCTGCTCCCGATCGGGCCGATCCGCCTCGACGGCGCGGTCAACCCCGACCCCGGCCCGGGCGAAGCGGATGGCGCGATCCACCTGTCGGTCGGCTTCTCGTTCTGAGGACTACCGAACGACGCGCGATTCCATCCAGGCGAGGATCCGCCGCGCACGGGCGTCCCACGTGTGCTCCGGGGCGCGCGCGCGCAGGTTCGTGGCGAGACGGGAGCGGAGCGCCGAGTCCGCCAACAGACGGCCGATGCCGTCAGCCAGCGCGCGCGCATCGTCCGGCGCGACGAACACGGCGTCCGCGTCGGGGCGCAGGATCTCGCGCAGGCTGGGCAGGTCGCTCGCGACGAGCGGAAGCCCCGCCGCCATGCTCTCGAAGACCTTGAGCGGCGAGGTGTAGCGCGCGCTGATCGCCGGCTGCGATCGATTCGGCACGGCGCCGACATCCGCCGCCGCGAGGTAGAGCGGGACGCGCTCCGGCGCCTGGAACCCGTCGATGCGCAGGTTGGAGAGACCGCCGGCGTGCGCGCGCAACCGTGCGACGTCCGCGTCGAGCCCGCCCGCGACCACGAAGTACGCCGAGGGAAGGAATCGCGCAGCGTCGACCAGCAGGTCGACCCCCTTCCAGGCCAGCAACCCTCCGGTGTAGACGACGATCGACGCGTCGCTCGGCAGTCCCAGGGATCGGCGTGCCTCGGCACGCGAGGGCTGGAGCGCGAACCGCGCCGACTCGAAACCGTCGTGCTCGACGACGATGGAATCCGCGACCACGCCGAGCGCGCACAGGTCCTCCCGCACGCCGCCCGAGATCGCCACGATCCCGCGTGCGCCGCGCGCCGCTTCGAGCAGCCAGCGGCGGCGCGTGCGACCGCCGGGAACGCGGTGGATCTCCAGGAAGGTCCGAGCGTGGCCCGCCCGCACGAGGCGCAACGCGCACTCGACCTCGCGCGAGAGCACGAACGCCGCCGCCGATCGTTCGAGCACGTGCCGCGCCGCGTTGCGTGCGAACGAGAGCTCCTGGAGCCGCGCCGGCACGTACTGCAGCACGCGCGGGACGCGCTCGATCCAGTCGACGCAGGCGATGCGCTCCACGGTCGGGCGCGGCCCGGGCGGAACGCCGTACCACGCGAACGCGTCCGCGCCGTCCGGCAGGTCGACCTGGGAGCGGCGGTCCGCGACGAGCAACGTGGTGCTGGTCCCCGCGCGGGCGAATGCCGCGGACACCTGCGCGACCTGGAGTCCCTGCGCGCGCCGCGAGGGGAAGCGCGTGTTCGCGACGAGCGCGAGTGCTGTGACGCTCATGCGTTGCCGGGCCTCAGCGGCCCGGCTTGGGCGGCGCGTCGCCGATGGCGGTCCCGCTGTCCGTGTAGCCGAGCGCCTCCAGGAGGCGTTTCTGCTCCTCGAGGTCGCGCGGCGAGAACTCGATGCGGATCTCGGGCATCTCGGCGAACCAGGCCCGCAACGCAGCATGCAGCCGGGCGGCTTGCGCGGGTTCGGCGGCCGCGACGTTGCGCTGCTCGCCCGGGTCCTGCACGAGGTCGAGCAACACGATCGGCAAGCCGTTGGCCGCGCGACCAGTCGCCCAGTCGTCGCGGGTGATCAGGTCGAAAGGCACGAGCAGTTTCCAGCGCGCGTCCTGGATCGACGCGAAGGTCTGGTTCTCGGCGAAGGAGAACTCGCGCACGCTGGCGGCCGCGCCGTGCGCCAGCGGCACCAGGCTCGCGCCGTCGATCTTCGAGTAGCGATCGGTCTCCGCCGGGAGCACGATCCGGAGCAAGTCGCACACGGTGGGCAGGATGTCGATCTCGTCGACGATCGCCGACACGCGCTGCCCCGCGGGCAGCCCCTTCGGCCAGCGCATGACGAGCGGGATCCGCAGGTTCGTGTTGACCATGTGGTTGTGCTCCCACAGGGGCATCTTCTGTCCGAAGTCCATCTCCCCCAGTGATTCGCCGTGGTCGGCCGTGACGATCACCAGCGTGTCGTCGAGCGTGCCGAGCCGCTCGAGCTCGGCCATCAACGCGCCGATCGCGGCGTCCGCCTGCGACACGCCGGCGTAATAGAGGTTCTGGATCTGCGCGATATCGGCCGGCGTCGGCACGACATCGCCGCGTTCGATCGCCTCGCGATGCTGTGCGTAGAACGCCTTCACAGGCCCGGCGTAGCTCGGGTCGACGTACATGTCCCGGAAGACCCGGGGCGGGTCGTACGGCGTGTGCGTCGAGTAGAGGTGCACCATCGAGAGGAAGCGGCGTTGGCCGTTCTCGGCCAGCCACTCGCGCGCGGTGCCGGCCACGTCGCCGCCGGCCTTCTGCTCGAACTTCGAGCGCAGCACGTGCAACAGCAGGTCGGAGCGGAAGACGCTCCACGCGCTCTCGGCGACGACCAGCCCGTGTCCGGCCAGCTGTTCGTAGTACAGGTCGAACCCCTGGATCAGCCCCGAACCCGAAGACAGGGTGCCTGTGTGGAACGAGACGGACAGGTAGTCGTCGTCGCGCAGCGAGCGTCCATCCACGCGCGTCGCGTTCTCGACGTGGGACGCGATCGTGGTGTTCTCGACCATGCGCGTGCCGGGCGCCATCTTCACGAGGCCGTGCCGACGCGGGTACTTGCCGGTCAACATGGACCCGAAGCTCGTCCACGTGAACGGAGCCTGCGTGAACGAGTTCTCGAACAAGACGCCCTCGCGCGCGAGGCGGTCGATGTTCGGGCTCTTCACGCGCGGGTGGCCGTAGCAGCCCAGCGTGTCCTGCCGCAGCGCGTCCACGACGACGAGCATCACGTTGGGCATGTCGCGCGTGCGCTCGTTCGGCACGCCGTGGCCTGCGAGAACGTCGCGCTGCGCGACGAGGTACGCTCCGCCGGCCAGGAATGCCGCGACCACGGGCGCCTGGAGGAACCAACCCAGCTTCTCCAACTGCGCGGCCAGCGGCCGGGCCAGCACGCGCGCGACGAGGAGCGCCACGGCGAGGAGCGCCAGGGATGCCAGGACGCGTTCCATGGAGAACGCCGGCCGCCCGTAGAAGACGAAGGGCCTCGTCCACCAGTAGAGCTCCGCGAATAGACCCGCGCTGAGGCCGAGGGCGACGAACCCCTGCAGTCGCGCGAGCCGGCTCCAGCGGCTCAGCGCCGGGTGGAACACGAGTCCGAGCAGGCCCAGGGCCCCGACCGCGAGCGCGCAGTACTCGAAGACCGCGGCGGAGAGGCACGCCGCCAGGGAGAGCGGCGTCAGCGCGGCCGAGGTCAAGCTCGCCGCGACGACGCCGTCGACCAATCCGAAGAGGGCACCGAGGCCGAGCCCGGCTCGCAGGGCGAGGCCCAGCGTCTCGGGGAGTCTCACGAGGGGGGCGGCGGTCCGCATCGCGAAAGACTACCCGAGGCGCCAGGAGATCCGTCGGCCTTCGTCGCGCACGTCGGAGGCCTCGCGCGGCACCCGGTAGCCGAGTCGGCGCGCCCCTCCGTCCGCGGAGAGATCCTCGACCACGACCAGGCCCGAGCCGTCCACTTCGTAGCTGCGCGTCAGTCGGCTCGCCCCCACCCGGGAACCGTCGCGGTGAGCGAGCCGCGACTCGATCACGATCGTCGTCCCGTCGAGGCGCACGTCCGGCGCGAGATCGAAAGCACTCGAAACACGCGGATGCCCGAACGCGAGGACCCCGCGGCGCGCGACGCGCGGCGGCGTCAACAGCGCTTCCACGAGGCGCCCGCGGCGTGCGGCGACGCGCGCGAGCCAGAGCGAGAAGCGCAGTTCGCTCCCGCCCCCGCGCCAGCCGCGCGCCGGCGAAGGCCAGCCGGCGGTCCCACTCCACTCGCCCTCGTTCGCTCCCCCCAGCCGGCAGCGCGTCAGGAGGTCTCGACCCTGGGCCTTCCCGTAGACCCGCACGAGGCCCGCGCCATGCGGGCTGCCATGGTGGACGTTGACCGCCGGACGTGCGCCGCGGACCCAGGCGACGACTTGACCGTCCTCGAGGCGTCCCAGCTGTGCGTTCGGGAACCAGCGCAGGGACACGTCGATGGTCCCCGGACCCGGCTCGTACGGCGCCGGCGCGGACGCGATGGCCTCGAGATCGTCCAACGCCCGCGCGATCCACAGGCAGTGTCCGGCCCAGAAGACCGGGCACTGGTAGCTCGGCGCGCGCCCGTGACCGGGCAGGTGGCTGCGCGGTCGGCCATCCGGCTCGAGATGCGCCGCGAACGCGCGGAAGGCGCGCAGGGCCGCGAGCCCGTCGGCCGGGTTGCGGAAGAGCCGCCAGCCGCTCGCGAAGGCCTGGACGTCGAACGGGTTCGAGGCCACTTCGTACTCGGCGCCCCAGTACCAGGGCTTGGCCTCCACGAGCCCGCACTTGATGCCGTCGGGTCCCTGCAGGGCGCGCGCGAAATCGAGACCACGACGGATGGGCGTCGCGAACAGCTCGTCGCGCGGATCGCGCCCCATGCGCTCCAGGGCGTGCATCAGGAACGCCGGGATGCGCGACTGGTAGAAGCTCGAGACGTCCGCGCTGCCGGGATGCTCCGCGCCCCATTCGAGCGGGTGGTACGGATAGCTCCCGTCGGGATGCTGGATGCCCTCGAGCACCCCGATCGCCTCGACCGCCGCCTTCTCGAGCTCGGGATCGTGCTGGAGCCCGGCCGCCGCCGCGAGGCCCGTCAGACCCCAGGCGCGCTGCGCCGGGATCCCCTTGTCGAGCACCGCGTAGCGCAAGTAGGTGCGCGCGTGCAGACGGCTCGCCTCGACGAAGCGCTCCCGGTCCGCCGCCGTGAGTCGCGGCCCCAGCGACTGGACGACGTGCGCCAGAGCATCGCTGGCGGCGCCGCCGTCGATCACCGCGTTCGAGCAGTTGAACGGATCGTGACGACCGGGCCGGAACGTGAAGCAGGGGCTCGTGCCCTCGCGCTGCAGGTTCAGGCAGGCGCGGCGCGCTTGCCCGACAGCCAGATCGACGAGCCAGGCCGCGTCGGCCGTCGGGTCGCGCGCGAGGAGCTCGCAGGCAATGACCGCCGCGCCCACGTTCTTGCCCGTGTGCTCGACCTGGTGGTCGGGGCACACGATCCGCCCCTCGGAGTCGCGCAGGGACGCGAGCCAGCGCAACACCCTCCGGACGGGCTCGAGGAACTCCTCGCGGACGGGACGCGCGCTGGTCATGACCGGGCTAGGATCGGATCCGGCGCGATCCGACTCAACGATCCCCTGCGATCAAGCGCGCAGGAAACCGGTGAACTGCTCCCAGACCGGCATCAGCGGCTCCTCCGGCCAGCCTTCGGCGCGGCGGTAGAACTCGACCACGTAGTGCTCGAGCACGGTGAAGCCCACGCAGGCCTTGACCCACCAGGCCGCCACCTCGCCGCGGTGCTTGCGATAGAAGGCGAGGCGATTCCGGTGGTACTCGACGGCGTAGTCGTCCTGCTGACGAGCGACGATCCCCCCGGCGTGCACGACGCGCGCGCCCTCCAGGTACCCGATGCGCCAGCCGGCCTCGGCCAGGCGGCTGCAGAGGTCGGCCTCGTGGAACGCGACCCCCATCGTCTCGTCGAAGGCGCTCTCCTTCCTCAGCGCCTTGCGGCGCATGAGCAGGCACGCTCCCGAGGGGCACTCGACGTCGCCGTCCGACTCGTAGTCGAAGTCGGTGGCGAAGTAGCGCTTCACCTCGCGGTTCGAGGGGACGGCCTTCTGCAGAGGCGTGCCGAAGAAGAGCGGCGTCCACAGGTTCGGCAGGCGCATGTGATCGCGGCGCGTCTCCCCGTCCGGCCGCACGAGCCGGGGCGCCACGGCGCCGTAGCGCAAGTTCGCCTCGAGGAACGCGAGCATCTGCTTGACCGCGTTGGACTGGATGCGCGTATCCGCGTGCAGGAACAGCACGTAGGCGCCGCGCGCCCGGCGCAGCCCCTGGTTCATCGTGGCGGCGAGGCCTGTCCGCTGCGCGTTGCGCAGGAGACGCACGTGCGGGAACTCGTCCGCGACCATGCGCGCGGACCCGTCGCGGCTGGCGTCGTCGACGACGACGATCTCCGAGGACAGGGGCAGCGTGGACTTCAGGCTCTCGAGGCACGCGCGCAGGTGGCTCTTCGTGTTGCACGAGGGCACGACGACGGAGAGTTCGGTCACGTCGCACCTCCCATCTCGGCGATCAGCCGATCGGCCAGACGCTCCACCTCGTGATCGCGCGCTACGATCGCACGCAAGTCCCGCCCGAGAGTGGCACGCTGCGCGCGCGGCATGTCGATCAGCGTCGCGAGCTTGCGCGCGAGGTCCGCGGCGTCGCCCTTGTCGAACGCCAAAGCGCGCGCACGATCGCCCAGGTCGCCGACCAGCGGTGGAACCGCCTCGTTGCACGACACGAACGGCCGCGCGCTGGCCATCGCCTCGAGCACGACTTTGTCGATGCTGCCCGTGAAGCTCGCATTCACGACGACGCTCGCGCGGCTGTACCAGCCGGCGATGTCGCGATAGGGCACTTCGCCCGCGAGCGCCACCTTGTCCCCCAACCCCGAGCGCGCGAGTGCCTGCCGCACCCGCTCGCCATATGCCTGATCCAACACCGTGAGACCTCCTCCGACGAGGTCGAGCCGGAGATCCCGTCCTTCCGCCGCGAGCCGTCGCACCGCCTCGATCACGGTCAACGGATCCTTCGCGGGCGTGAGCCTCCCCACCGCGAGAACTCGCGGCGGATCGGCCGGGTCCTCCTCCCGACGTCCGAAGTGATGCAGGTCGATGCCATGACCCGTCACCACCCGCTTGGGTGTATCGATGCGCAGGGACTCCGGGCTTGCGGTGAAGACCTTCGCGACCACGTTCGAAGCACGTACGAGGCGCGCGTCGACCGCCGCGTGCGTGTACCACAGGTAAAGTCGGGCCCCGTGGCGCCGGGCGGGCCCCTCGGCGAGCAGGGCGTAGCGCGGGACCATGTGCGCCAGCACCGCGTCGAACCCGTCCCGGCCGAGCGCCTCGTTCAGGACCGCGCGGTACCGGAACCAGCGTCGGATCGTGCCCTTCCGGCCGATCTCGCGCCAGTCGACGTTGGCGGGCAGCCCAGCCGTGTTCCCGACTTCGAGGGCGACCACGCGCACGCGCTCGCAACGGCGCGCGAACGCCTCGATCCAGCGCGGCACGAACCCGAGGACGGCGTCGTCCGCGTCGAGCACCTGCGTCAGGAACAGGAGCTTCACGACTTCCGCCCCGATCGCCCCGCGAGCGCCTTGAGTCCGTCGGCGTAGCCTCGGATCGTCCGCACCCGCTCGTAGGGCTGCACCGCCTGCCGACCGGCCTCCCCGAGCGCGCGGCGCGCGCCCTCGTCCGCGACCGTGGCCACGATCGCATCGGCCAGCGAGCCCGCGTCGAAGCCGGCGAGGCGCCCCGTCTGGCCATCCTGGATCAGCTCGTTCATGACGCCCACGCGGGTGCTGACGACCGGGGTGCCGCAGGCCATGGCCTCGACCGTGAAGCGCGGACCGCCCTCGCACGTCGAGGCGCACACGACCACGCGGCTCGCACGGTAGATCGCGGCCAGGTCCGCGGGGGATTCGACCCACTCGACGAAGCGCGCGTCGACGCCCTTCGCCTGCGCGCGCGCGCGCGTGGCCTCGCGCAGCGGTCCCTTGCCGACGAAGAGCGCACGGAGAACGGTCCCCCGACCGGCGAGGATCGCCAAGGCGTCCACGATCCGGTCGAGGCCCTTGTTGTTCACCATGCGGCCCACGAAGCACACGTCCTGCTCCAGCGGCGGATGGGCCGCGGCCGGGCGGAACGTGTCGAAGTCGATGTACAGGGAGGGCAGCACCAGGATCTGCGAGCGCGGGACGCCCCAGCTCTCGAGCAGCGCCGGCATCTCGACCTGGTTCACCACGCGGAACGCCGCCGCGCGCGAGCGCGCCCAGCGCACGTACGTGCGGGCCACGCGCTTGTCGAAGCGCTCGCGCAGGTCCGCGGCCACGGGATGGCCCGGCACGTGGTGGATCTCAGACAGGTACGGGACCTGGGTCGCTGCCGAGAGGCGCGCGCTGCCGATCCCGTTGTAGAACCAGCCGTAGTCGTGGCTCGTGATCAGCGCGTGCTCGTGCGCGGCGATCAGCTTCGCTCCCTCGCTGGCGATCCACGCGGCCATGCGCGATCGTCCCACCGGCGCGGGGTGCAGGTGCACGTTGCCCTCGAACGTCGCCGTCGTCGGAGCGCGCGGCGGTCGCGGCGAGAGCACGTCGATGCGCTCGAACTGGCGCGCGAACTCCGTGAGCAGCGTGGCGAACGGGCCGCGCTCGCCGATCGCGAGCTGGCGGTCGCCGGAGACCATCAGGAGGCGCATGTGCGTTCCTCCACGACGCGCGCGTAGACGTCCTCGAGCCGATCGGCCAGTGCGGCAGCCGAATGCCGCTTCTCCACGCGCAACCGCGCGCGGACGGCGAGGCCGCTCGAGAGCGCGGGGTTCTCCAGGAACTGGGAGAGCCCGTACGCGAGCTCGTCCGTGCTCGCGCCGAGCCAGCCGGTCCGCTCGTGCGCGACCAGCTCGGGAACGCCACCGACCGACATCGCGATGGCGGGTTTTCCGGCGGCGGCGGCTTCGATCAGGGCGACCGGAGCGCCCTCCGCACGCGAGGTGAGCAACACGGCATCGAGGTCCGCGAGGATCGCCGGCATGTCCGTCTGCGCGCCGACCATGTGCACGCGCGCCTGCAGGTCGGGTGAGAGCGCGCGGATGCGTCGCTCCAGAGAGCCGCGCAACTCGCCGTCCCCGACGTAGACGAGTTGGAGCCGCGGGTACTTCACGGCGAGCAGGCCGAGGACGTCGAGCGCCAGCTCGGGCTGCTTGACCTCGGCCAGACGTCCCACGACGCCGACCAGGTAGTCGGTCTCCTTCGCACCCACGAGGCCGCGCAGCGCACCATGGCGCTTTTCGATCGCGAGGAACGGATCGAGGTCGATGCCAGGCGGGACGACGAGGAGTCGGCGTTCGTCGGGGAGCACCTTCAGCCGCAGCAGATCCTCGGCGGTCGCGTGCGCCACCGCGAGGACACGGTCCGTGTCGCGCGCGAGTCGGGCTTCGAGCGCCACGAGTCCGCGCGAGATGGGCTCCGGGAAGTAGCCCTCCAGGACATGGCCGTGGAACGTGTGCACGCGCGCCGCGCGCGGCACGGACGCGGCCGCGGCGCGCCGACCGAGCGCTCCGGCCTTGCTGGCGTGCGTGTGCACGACGTCGGGCTGGAACGCGCGGAAGCGCGACTTCAACGCGGCGAGCGCGCGCAGGTCCCCCACGCCCGTGATGCCGCGGCCCAGGCCGGGCACGCGCTCGACGGAGAGCCCGCGCGCCACGAAATCGTCGAACAGGTCGCCCTCGCCCGGGAGCGGAGTTCCGGCATAGAGACGGACGTCGTGGCCGCGCGCCGCGAGCTGCGTGTCGGCGGCCAAGGCCTGGCGGGCCGGCCCGCCGAGGTTCAGGCGCGTCAGGACGCGGGCGATGCGCATGCGAGGTTCGCGGGATCGTGGCGGGCCCACACGTCCTGGACGATCGTGTCGAGATCCCGAGTGGGCAGCGCGATGCCGAGCGCGGCGAGACGGGCGAGGTCCGGCACGCGCCAGATCACGTCTTCGAAGGTCGGGTGCACGGAGCGGCGCGGGTCGACGTGTTCGATGCGGGCGCCGTGCACGGAACGCGCTCGGCGCAGGACGGCCTGCGCGATCTCGAGCACGCTGCAGCGCGCGACGCCGCCGACGTTCAACGGACCGCCGGGCAGGCTGGATCGGCACGACAACTCGACGAGCACGGGCGCGATCTCGTCGACGTGCGCCAGCGTGCGCACTTGCGCGCCGTCGCCGTGGACGCAGAGAGGCAAGCCCGCGCGCGCCCTCTCGACGAACGTCGGGAGGACCATGCCCTGCGCGGATTCCTGTCCCGGACCGACCACGTTGAAGAAGCGGACGGCAACCGGCGCGCGTCCCACGGGCCACACGCGTGCCGCGGCCAGGCGGCGCTCGCCCGCGACCTTCGCGGCCGCGTAGGCCCACCGCCCGACCTCCTCGGGAGCGCGCACGGGGTCGTCCTCGCGGAGCGGCCGACGCGCGGGCAGGTAGACCTCGCTCGAAGAGGCGTACACGATGCGCGGCAGGTCGTGGTCCGGGACGTGCGCGAGGGCCGCCAGCAGGGCCTCGACGGGCGCCAGGTTGCCGCGCCGCGCGGCCTCGGGGTCCGCGAGCACGCGCGCCACGCCGACGACGCCGGCCAGCAGCAGGATCGCGTCGGCCGGCCCGAAGTCCGCGAGCTCCCGCCGCCAGGTCCGAGGGTTCGCGAGGTCGGCCGCGCGGATCCCGGGCCCGGGACGGCGGTCGAGGACGAGAACCTCGGACGGACCGCGCGCGAGGGCTCGGACGACCGCGGAACCGATCAGCCCGGCCCCCCCGGCGACGACGACGCGGCTCGGTCGATCGGGAATCGAGGCGGGAGGCGGCATGGAAGCTCGGACGAGACCACGACCCTAGTCTTCCGGCGCGGGCTCGGAAAGCGCGAACCGGAGAGCTCCCTCAGACGACGAACAGGAGCAGGTGGTACGCGAACAGGATCGTGTACGCCCCGGCCGCCAGCCACAGGCCGAGGCGCGCCAGTTGGAAGTTCTTGTGGATGCACAGGACGCACAGGGCCACGGCGATGACGGTGGACTTCAGCACGACGAAACCGGTGCGGCCGGTCTCGAGCAGGAGCCCCGCCACCGGGTTCACCTCGGTCCCGCCGTTCTGCAGGTGCACCAGGGTGAAGAAGCTGTCCGCGGTGTTCATGAGCGCGACCCACAGGAGCGCGAGGAGCATCGCCGGCTCGTACAGGTCGACGAAACTGCCCTCGAGTTCCTCGCCGCGGCGGACCGTGCGGCGGCGCCCGCCCGAGAGCGCGAAGCGCGAGAAGCGCGGCGTCTTGCGGCTCCGCCGATCGGGCCCCCGCCTCTCGGCCGGGATGTCGGGCTCGGTGTCGCCGGCCTCGTCGTTCGGAAGGAGTCCCTGCATGAACCGGCCGTGGGTCTTGGCATCGGCTCCCGGGGGCCTGAATCTGGAATCCGCCCCGGATCAGCCGGCGAGGACCTCGCGGTAGACGGCCAGCGTCTCGTCGAACATGCGTTCGAGGCCGAATGACGCGCGCACGCGCTCCGCGCCGGCGACGCCCAGCCGCCGCCGAAGGCTCGGGTCCCGCGAGAGGCGCAGGAGGCCCTCCGCCAAGCTCGCGTCGTCGGCCGGAGGCACCAGGATCCCGGTGCGGTCCTCGGCCACGACCTCGGGCACCGCCGAGACGCGCGTCGCGAGCACCGGCAGCTCGGTCGCCATGGCTTCGAGGAACACGAGGCCGAGCCCCTCCCACAGGGAACACATGACGAAGACGTCCGACGCCGCCAGGAGGCGCGGCACGTCGCGGCGGATGCCGGCGAAGACGCAGGCGCTCCCCAGTTGCAGCTCGCGGGCCTGCGCTTCGGCCCGTTGCCGCCAGTCGCCGAACGGGTCGTCGCCGACGAGGAGCAGCCGGATCGAAGGGTCCGTACGCCGGGCGCGGTCGAACGCGCGCAGCAGGACGTCGTGCGCCTTCTGCGCCGCGAAGCGCGCAACGCAGACGAAGACGGTGTCGCGCGGACCGAAGCCGAACTCGGCGCGCGCGGCGAGTTTCTCCGCGGCGGGGAGGCGGGCGGCCGCCTCGAACGGAGCGGGATCCAGTCCGTAGTACACGCGGCGGATGCGGGCGCGGTCGACGCGGCCGTGCTCCTCGACGAAGCGCCCGACGTGATCGGAGAGGACGATGACGCGCTTCGGGACGTTGCCGAGCACGCCGTGCACGCGCGAGACCAGTGCTCTCTTCAGCACCTGTTCGTCGTTGTGCTTGCTGCTCACGAGGCGGCCCGTCACGCCCGCGGCGATCGCGGCCACCGCCCCGATCGCGTCGGCCTTCAGGAGGTGCGTGTGCACGAGATCGAAGCGGCGCACGAGGGCGGGCAGGACGATCGGTGACGTGCGCGCGACCAGGGCGGCACCGGCGCGCCGGAAGTCCTCGGCCATCGAACCCTGCCCCTTCAGCCAGGCGACGTGCACGGCGTGGCCGCGAGCCGTCTGTCCGCGCACCTGCGCCAGGAGGTGCATCTCGGCGCCGCCGACGTCGAGCGTCGTGATCAGGTGCAGGATCTTCACTCAAGCCTCACGGTAGACCGCGGCGAGCCCGTCGACCATCGCCGCGGCGGTGTGACGCGCGAGGACCCGGGTCCGCGCCTCGGCTCCCTGCGCGCGCGACTCGTCCGGCACGCGGGCGAGTTGCGTCCGGAGCGCGCGAGCCAGCGCGGACGCGCTGATGTCCGACGCGAGTTCCCCGGTCACCCCGCTCTCGACGAGGTCGCGGGCGCCGTCGACGGGTGTCGCGACGACGGGCTTCGCGGCCGCCATCGCCTCGAGGACCGCGTAGGGCATCCCCTCCCACCGCGACGGCAGCACGAGCAGGTCGGCAGCGGACAGGAGCCGCGGGACGTCGTGGCGGAATCCCAGGAAGCGCACGCGGTCGTCGACGCGCCGCGCGCGCGCGAGGGCGCGGAGGCGGGCTTCCTCCTCGCCCGAACCCGCGAACGCCACCCGCAACCGCTCGAGGCCCGGCTCGGCGAGCGCCTCGAGCAGGAGGTCCTGGCCCTTGGCCGCGTTGAGCAGGCCGACGACGAGCGCGATCGGTGCCCGCGGATCGTCCGCGAGTTCGCTCCGCGCTGCCGGCTCGGCGGCGAGCCAGATCGTCGGATCGATCCCGTTCGGAACGACGCGGATGCGGGACCGCTCGACGACGCCGGATTCCCCGATCGTGCGGCCCTCGGAAGGCGAAACGGCGATGACACGCGCCGTATGCCCGCAGAGACCCTGCTCGATCGCGCGGAACAGGGCGCGTTTCGGCCCGGAGAACATCGCGCCGAACAGGAAGGCGAAGGTGTGCGGTGTGTGCACGCGCGCGCCGCGGTCCTCGAGCACCGAGGCCAGGCGACCCAGCGCGCCCCCCTTGCTGGAGTGGGTGTGCACGACGTCCGGGTCCTCGCGGCGCAGCACGCCCCGGAGCGCCGAGAGATCGCGCGCATCGGCGCGTGGCGACAGGGACCGGACCATCGGCACGCGGTGAACGCGCACGCCGAGACCCTCGAGACGGGCGAGGTCGCGCTCGAAGTCGGGATCCCGGAGGGTGGACACGGCGATCGCCACGTCGATCCCGATCAAGCGCTGGCCCGCCGCCGCGTCCACGAGATGACGGCGGGTGCCGCCGATCGTGCACTCCATCACGTGCAGGACGCGCACGAGGAGCTCAGTACGCGCCCGAACCCTTGACCACGGCGAAGCCGGTCAGGGCGATGATGACGAGGTCGAGGAGCAGGGACTGGTTCTCGATGTAGTACAGGTCGTAGTCGAGGTTCTCGTGGATCGCCGCGGCGCGGGCGTACGAGATCTGCCACAGGCCCGTGATGCCCGGCTTGACGCGCAGGCGTTCGCGCTCCAGCGGCCCATACTGCTCGACGATGAAGCTCATCTCGGGCCGCGGGCCGACCACGCTCATGTGCCCGGCGACCACGTTGAAGAACTGGGGCAGCTCGTCGAGGCTGTAGCGCCGGAGCCACTTGCCGATGCGCGTGATGCGCGGGTCGTACGAGGACCGCGGTGTCGGGGCATCGCCGGACATGTGGTGGTGCATCGTGCGGAACTTGATCATCGGGAACGGCTTGCCGTCCTTGCCGATGCGGCTCTGCACGAAGAACACCGGACCGGGCGACTCGCGACGGATCAGGATCGCCGTCACGAGCAGGATCGGGGCGGAGAGGAGGATCACGAGGGAGGCGATCACGATGTCCAGGACGCGCCGCCCGACGGTCTGCATCAGGCTCCGGCGCCGCTCGGGCCTCGAGATCAACGGGATCGAGTCCAGGGACTCGATGCGCACCTTGAACGCCAGGAGGTGGTAGAAGCGTGGGACGATCTTGTAGACGACGCCGAGGCGCTCGCACTCCTCGACGATGCGCATCACCGTGTCCTCGGGCGCCTCCGGCAGGGCGATGAAGACCTCGCTGATCTTGTGCACGCCCACGAGCCGCTCCAGGTCCTGGAAGCCGCCCAGCACGCGGTTCCGGTCGATCGACGCGTCGCGCTCCTCGGGGTTGTCGTCGACGAAGCCCACGAGGTTCAGGCCCAGCGTGGGCACCAGCATGAACTTGCGCTGGAGCTTTCGGCCGGTGTCGCCCGCGCCGTACACGAGGATGTTGCGGTTCCCGATGCCGCGGCGGTGCAGCAGTTGGATCGTCTTGAACGACACGAAACGACTGGCGGTCGTCAGGGACAGGACCAGCCCGAACGTGACCAGCAGCGTCAGCCGCGAGATCGTGTTCGGGTTGATGTCGAGGTCGATGATCCGGTGCACCGGCACGAGCACCTCGAACACCGGCCCCGCCGCCGTCTGCTGCGTGTTGTGCAGGTAGACGATCAAGGTGAAGAGCACCAGGAACGCGACCACGGTGGCTTTCCAGATGGCCTGGAACTCCGCCATGTTGAGCAGCGACTTCGTGGGCTTGTAGAGCCCGAAGGTGTGGAACGTGACCAGGCACACCGCGGCGATCAGCGCCGAGAGCTTCTGGTAGAGCTCGGGCCGCACCTCGGGGCCCAACCCTCCGAGCCTCTCGCCGACGACGTAGCCGATCCAGCACGACAGGAGCAGGACGACGAGGTCGATCAGGACCTGCACGGACAGGACCACCGGCTCGAAGTTCCGCCGCAGGAAGGTGCCGAGCATGCTCACGCCCTCGGCCGGAGGTGCGGCGAGGAGATCTCCCCCGAGCTCACGTGAAGTGCGCATCCAATTCGGTCGAGGCGGCGGGGCACGGTACGGGGAGGGCCGATCCGTGGAGCCGGCGGAGGATCCTACCGGGCCCCCCGGGGAGGGGCCACGGAACCGAACTCCGGCGACGTCACGAGGCGTTCCACGGTATCGGCCGCGAGGCCGGCGCAGGTTGGGTAGTGCTGGCGGAACTCGCGCGCCCCGAGGAAGGTCGCGCGGTCGGTCACGGCCCGGAGCGCGGCCCACGGGACGCCCGCGCCGCGCGCCACGCCGGCGACCGCGGCGGTCTCCATCTCGGCCACGCAGGGGCCCGCGAAGGCGCGCGCGAGGCGCAGGCGGCGCCACGGGGACAGCACCGGCCGGTCGGCGGTCAGGAACCAGCCCTGCGCGCCCGGCGCCACCGCGGCCCACGCCGCGCGCAGCGCGGGGTCGGAAGGAATTTCGCGGCCTTCGCGCACCGCCAGGTCGACCTGAGCCGCGACCGTGCAGTGGACCAGGGCACCGGGGACGAGTTCCCGCCGCAGACCACCACACGTGCCGACCACGAGCAGCGCGCGCTCCGCCCCCGCGGCAATGAGCGCGGCGGCCGCGTGCGCCGCCCGGACCTTGCCGATGCCGGACACGCACACGAGGAGCGCCACCCCGCTCACGTCGATCTCCAGGACCGTGAACCCCAGGACCGTCCGGGACCCGGTGGCCCGCGCGCGCAGGGATCCCAGCTCGCCCTCGAGCGCGCAGACGACGCCGACGGCGGGCGGGGACGCTGCGGTTCGCGGCATGCGCGCAGGATGCCGGAAGGGGCGCGGACCCGCGAGCCTGGAGGCCGACGGCTCTCCGGCTCGATCCTCCTCGCCGCGCAACACGGGTTCGGGAGCGGGACCGGGGCCTCCGCCGGACGGGATGCCCTCCAGGCCCCCGAGCTTCCCGGATGGCCGACGTAGCCGGCGCGGCCCGGCGTGCCTAACGTGGCGACCCGATGCGTCGAACGGACCTCGTCTTCTTCCTCTCCGGCGCCGCGGCGCTCGTCGAGGAGACGGTCTGGGCCCGCTGGCTCGCTCGCATCCTGGGCAGCGACGCCGCCGGCGCCGCCATCGTCGTGGCCGTCTTCCTCGGCGGCCTCGGGCTGGGTGCGATCCTCTTCGCGCGTGTCGCGGAGCGCGCGCGATCTCCGCTGCGTTGGTACGTGGGTCTCGAGCTCGGCGTGGCCTGCTGGGCCGCGGCGACGCCGTTCGTCCTCGCGAACGTGCCGCCGCTCGAGAGCTTCGGCGGCCGCGCGGCCTTCGCGACGCTCGTGCTGCTCCCTCCGACCCTGGGCTTCGGCGCCACGGTGCCGCTCATGGCGCGCCTCGCGGTGCGCTCGCGCGCCGAGGCCACCAGCGAAACGAGCGCGTTCTACGGCGCGAACACGCTCGGTGCGGCCCTGGGCGCGCTGGCCGCGCCGTTCGTGCTCCTGCCGCTTTTCGGTCTACCCGGGGCACTGTGGGCCGCGGCGGGTGTCGAAGCGGTCGCGGCCATCCTGGCGCTCCTGTTCCTGGCCGACGCGCCGCGCGAGCGCGTCGCGCCGCGAGATGCCGAACCAGCCCGGCGCTACGACCGACTCCTCACCGCGGCCGCCATCCTGGGTTTCTCGAGCCTGGTCCTCGAGCTCGCGCTGTTGCGTCTCCTGGTCACCGTCACGGGCGCTTCCGTCTACGCGTTCGGGATCGTGCTGTGCGTGTTCCTGCTCGGCATCGGCCTCGGAGCACGACAGCTCGCGGCGCGCCGCACGCGGACGGGCGTGCCCGAGAGCGCGCTGGAGGACCGTGCTCGGCGTGCACACGACGCGCTCTTCGCCGCGGCGCTCATCGCTCCCCTGCTCGTCGTGGGCGGACTGCTCGCTCTGCGGCTGCAGTTGGGCGAAGCGGACCTCTTCGCCGGCCTGGCCAATCGCGCCGTGCAGGGCGGTTCCGTGGTGCGCGCGTGGCTCAGCCACGCACTGTTCGCGGGCCTCGCTCTCCTTCCTCCGGCCATCGCCTTCGGCATCGCGCTCCCGGCCGCGGCCGGCTCGATCGCCGCGCGGCATCCCGACGCGGAGCGCGAGCGTTGGATCGCGCGCACGTATTCCTGGAACACCTTCGGAGCGCTGCTGGGCAGCCTCGTCGCGGCGTTCGTGCTGATCCCCGCCTTCGGCCCGCGCGGGGCGGTCGTCGCCGCGGTCGTCGGTCCCTTCGCGGCGGCCTGGATCGTCGATCCGGCGCGCCGCGGGTACCTGGCGCTGGCGGCCGTCGGCACGCTCGGCATCGCGAGCCAGTCGCTCTTCCCGGCCAGCGAGCGCGAAGCGCCGCCACCGCTCCTCCTGGCGCACGACGCGCACACGACGGCTTCCGTGCACGATGCGCGCACCAGCCGCAACGAGCCGATCCGCGCGCTGCGCGTGAACGGGAAGGCCGAGGCCTCCACGGCCGTCGTCGATCGGCGGCTCCAGTACCTGCTGGGTCACGTGCCCGGGCTCTTGCACGGGGACGTGAAGCGCGCGCTCGTGATCGGCCTCGGGACCGGCATGACGGCCGGATCGCTGCTCGACCTGCCGACGCTCGAGACGCTCGAGATCGCCGAGATCTCTCCGGCGGTCCGTCGGGCGGCGGCCCTGTTCGCGGACTGGAACGGGCGCGTGCTGGACGATTCGCGCACGACCGTGACGATCGCGGACGGGCGCCATCGCCTGGCCCTCGCGTCCGAGCGCTTCGACCTCGTCACGTCGGACCCCGTGCACCCCTGGACGCGCGGTTCGAGCGACCTGTACACGCTCGAGCACTTCCGTTCCATGAACGCGCACCTCGCCGAGGGCGGCGTCGCTTCGCAGTGGCTGCCGCTCTACGAGCTGTCCACGGAGGACGTCCGCACGGTCGCCTCCACGTGGTGCGCGGCCTTCGAACACGTGAGCGGGTGGGTCACCGCCTACGACCTGGTGCTCGTCGGATCGCGCGGCCCCCTGGCCCACGAGACCGATCTCCAGTCGCTCCCGCTGCCGCCGCGCGTCGCGGAGCACCTGGCCCCGCTCGGGATCCGGACGGGCCGCGAGATCGCCGCCTTGCGGGTGGCGGGCGACGCGCGCCTGCGGGACTTCGCGCGCGGATCGGAGCCGATGCGCGACGCCCGTCCGGTCATCGAGTTCCGGGCACCGCGCTCGGCGCTCTCCGGCTATTGCACCGAAGTCCTCGCCTGGGCCATCGAACCCGCCGGCATCGACGAACTGCCGCTGGAACTCCGCCCCGTCGCGCGCGCGCACCGCGCCGCCCTGGAGACCTTCCTGAGCGAACTTCCGCGGGGCTTCACGGTCGCGGCGGACCGTCTGGGGCTCGCGCTCGGCGATCTGCCCTCCGCGCGCTGACGCAGCGAGCGGGTGCGCTGTATCCTTTCCCGCCCCAAGCCATGAACATCGCGGTCACAGGCGTCACGGGATTCATCGGTCGCTACCTCGTCCACGCGCTGGCGCGCGAGGGACACACGCTGCGCGTCCTCGTGCGCCCGGGACGTGAGAGCGCCTTCGAGGCGCCGCTCGGCGCGCCGGTCGAGGTCCACAAGGGCGATCTGACCGACCACGCGTCGCTGCACGGGTTCCTGACCGGCACCGAGCTCCTGATCCACGTGGCGAGCGCGCACGACCACCTGGGCGAAGACCAGATGCGCGCGATCAACATCCAGGGCACGGAAGCGCTGATCAACGAAGCGCGGCGCGGTGCGCACAGCTCGTTCCGGATCTGGGTCGTCAGTTCGGCGGTGATCGGCGCGCCCGTGTACAGCTACTACCGCGATTCGAAGCGCGTGCAGGAGAAGCTGATCCGCGGTTCGGGCATCCCGTGGGCGAGCTTCCGGCCGACGCTCGTGTACGGCGTGGGCGACTACCGCCACACCGCGCCCCTGCTCCGCAAGTGCGCGCGGCCGCGCGGGACCATCTGGGTCCCGCACGACGGGCTCTCGAAGATCAACCCCGTCCACGTCGACGACGTCGTGGACGCGGTGCTGCGATTCTTCCACTTCGAGCGCGGCGTCGACTGCTGCTACGAGCTGGCCGGTCCGGCGGGGATCCCCTACAACGATTTCCTCGACCAGACGATCGCGGTGGCGAAGGGCGGAGTGAAGCGCCGCAACATCTCGAAGAAGTGGGCCGACCGCCTGATCCTCGTGAAGGGACTCTTCACCGACGTGACCGAGGATCGCCGCGCGAGCGCATATTTCAACCTGCACCACGAGCACGACATCAGCAACGCGGTGCACGAGCTGGGCTGGAGTCCACGAACCTACGCCGTCGGCATCGCGCAGGTCGCCGCGGGAGACTGGTGGCGCGCAGAAACGCCCGTGGCCGCGGGTCGATGAAGATCGCTCTGGCCTGGACCGGGCTCGGAGCTTGCGCGGTGACGGCTGCGACCTACATCGCCTGGTCGGCCCCGGGTCGCGTCGAGTCCGGCGACCCCGTCGCGCTCGTTTCCGGCACGGCGGTCTCCGGAGCGCTCGACATCCGGCACGGGGATCGCCTCGAGTACGTGCTGGATCTGCCGGCCGACGCCGTGACGGCGCGCTTCGACGTGGCGGCGCGCGGAGCCGACCTGGTCGTCTCCCTGCGCCGCGGCAAGCGTGTCGGCGAGGACGGCGAGGCGGACCTCGTCGCCACGGCGATCGATGGCCGGATCCCGATGCGCGTCGATCGTCTGACCGATCCGCCGATCCGCGCCGGCCGCTGGTACGTGCGCATCGAAGGCCAGGACGGGACCGCTCCGGTGGGCAACGACGGGCGCGCGCACTCCGTTCCGTTCACGCTGCTCCCCCGCTACTGGAGAGCCGACACGAGCGCATTGCTCGAGCCCGCGCGGCGCCTGGAGGCGGAGATCCCGGCGCGGGAAGCTGGCTGCCGCACCTTCCGCGTGGACGTGCCCGCGGACGCCCACGCGCTGCGCCTCGACGTCGTCGACGCGGATGCGGACGTCGATCTCTACGCCGCATTCGGTGTTCCGGCTCTGCGCTTCGAAGACGGCACCCGCGCCGCGGCACACGCTTACGGGCGCGAGACCCTCGTGATCGAGGGAGCGGACGCGCGTCCGGGTTCCTGGTTCGTGGACGTCGTCGCTCCTTGGGACGACGAGCGGGCCGTGCGCTTCACCCTGCTCGCGACGTTCCTCGCGCAACCCCCGCCCGAGTTGCTGGTCGTCCCGGAGTTGCCGCGCACGGTGCCACGCGCCACACCCGAGCTGGCGCGAGCCCTGGCGGCCGTCGTCGAGATCACGACCGAGGACGGATCGGGCAGCGGCACGTTCGTCGGCGACGCGGGCTGGATCCTGACCAACGCGCACGTGGTCGAGGGCGCGGCCGGCGTGCCCCTCGACGAGGTCGTCGTCGGTTGCACGCTCGTCCCCGAGCGCCCGTCCATCGAGATGTTCCGCGCACGCGTCGTCCGCTTCGACGCGGAACGCGACCTCGCGCTGGTGCGCGTCGCGACCGGTTTCTACGGCCAGCCGCTGCCCGAGGGCTACCGGTTCCCCACGCTCGAGATCGGGGACGCGTCCGCGCTCCTCGTCGGTTCCTCGCTGTGGCTGGTCGGCTATCCCGCGACCGGCGGCGAAGGTTCGCGCGTCACGATCCACGCGACGCGCGGCATCGTGTCGGGCTTCGAGCGCGGTCCTCTCGGCAGCCTGGTCAAGACCGACGCCGAGATCACGCAAGGGAACTCGGGCGGCGCGGCCCTCGACGGCGCGGGGCGGCTGGTCGGCATCCCTTCCTCGACGGTCGAGAACGGATCGGGGCAGAGCGGGTTCGTCCGGCCCGTGGGCCTCGTGCCCGCGGAGTGGCTGGAACTGCTCGCCCGCCCGCGCTGATCGTTGCCCGGCTGCGGCCCGCGGAACGATGCCCCAGGAGGCGCACCGGGAGGCACACCGGCAGACACGAGCGGCCGGCAGTCGCCGAGGCGGCTGCCGGCCGTTGGCTCGCGATCCGCGGTCGAGCTACTGCCCGTCGCCGACGGCCGGAACGGGTCCGTCCCCGAGCGGCGAGTCCGGCAGCAGGTCGCCGTTCGCCTGCGCGCACTTCTCGAAGGGCAGGTCGGCGACGCTGCGCGACTCGAAACGCTCGATGAGGACGGCGTAGATGGCGGGATCGAGGATCTCGTCCTGGCCGGAAGTCGCACTCAGGCCGTTGAGCCGGATCCAGCCGGCCATCTGGTTCGGCGCTCCCAGGATCTCGTCCGGGTCATCCCCCTGTGCGCCCAGGACCGATCGCACGGTCGCCGGCGCCCACTGGACGAGCGGTCGCTTGTCCCAGCAGTAGAAGCTCGAGGTCTGGGACGTCACGTCCTCCGCGTCGTTGTAGACCAGGAACTCCACGGTCGTCGTGAACGCGCTGCCGCCCGAGAGGGCAACCAGCACGAGGTCGCTCTGGAACTGCGCCGACGTGCCCGGGGGATCCTGGGCCAGGAAGCGCGGGATCAGGATCTCGTCGGGAGCCTGCTCGTACTCGCCGATCGACAGGAGCGGCCCGTTCAGGTCCCGGATGCCATCGCCGTCGTCGTCGTTGTCGGACAACTCGGGCCCGATCCCGAGGAACGACACCGCGTTCATCGCGTAGTCGACGTCCTCGAGCCCGTTGATGATCAGAGCCTGCCCGATCAGCTTGTTGCGCACGATCGGCATGCCGCCCGGATTGCCCGGGCCAGCCCCCAGGCGCTTCGCGAACGCGTAGGCGTAGCCGCGAGTCGAGTTCGGGTTCACCGTGCTCGTGAGGAAGGTGACCGTGTCGCACGGCGTCAGGCGCAGCGTGAAGTCGCTCTCCTGGCAGGTGAGCGCGTCGATGAACCGGAACTCGACCCAGAGGTCGCCGTCCTGGATGTCGCAGCACCCGTTCGTGATCGTGAACAGCGTCTGGGACTGCTCGCGGTTGTCGTACTCGGGGAAGAGGAGCAGGCTGCCGCACGTGTTGCGATCGACGTCGCGGCACGCCGCGATCGTCACGCACGCGGTGGCCGAACAGCCGCACGAGTCGGTGACCTCGTAGCAGAAGGAGTCGCCCACCGAGAAGCTGGGGCCCGGCGTGTAGCGCACCTTGCAGTTGCGCAGGACCGTGGCGGTCCCGAAGGACGGCCCCGTCACGATGCGCACGGCGCAAGGCGTGCTCGGCGGCGGCCCGGCGCAGCCCGTGCACGACGGGAACGTGCAACCGACGCCCGGCAGGTCGTTGCCCAGGACGTCGATGTCCAGCGGGAACGTCGTCGTCGGCAGGAGCTCGATCCGGTCGTCGACGGCCAACGGCGACGCGATCGTGACCGTCACGACGGCGGTGTCGCAGCAGGGCGGCGTCTCGTTGTTGCAGACGCGGTACGTGGCGGTGACCGTGCCCGAGTCGGGCGTGCCCGAGTTCGCGTACACGACCTGGCCGCCCGCGATCGAGAAGCCCGGCGGCGGCGTGCCCACGAAGGCCAGCGATCCCGTGTTCAGCGTGCCGCAGTTGGTCGTGTCGTTCGCGAGCACCGGGATCGTCACCGTATCTCCCGGGCAGACCCGCGCCGGGTCGTCCACGGCGTTGGTGTTGCAGATCGTGACCGTCACCGTCGCGTTGTCGCAGCAGGGCGGCGTCTCGTTGTTGCAGACGCGGTACGTGGCGGTGACCGTGCCCGAATTGGGTGTGCCCGTGTTCGCGTAGACGATGGTGCTGCCCGAGATCGTGAAGCCCGCCGGCGGCGTGCCCACGAAGGCCAGCGATCCCGTGTTCAGCGTGCCGCAGTTGGTCGTGTCGTTCGCGAGCACCGGGATCGTCACCGACGAGCCGGCGCACACCCGCGCCGTGTCATTCACGGCATCGGTGTTGCAGATCGTGACCGTCACCGTCGCCGTGTCGCAGCAGGGCGGCGTCTCGTTGTTGCAGACGCGGTACGTCGC
>JAPLOF010000005.1 GCA_026692665.1 Planctomycetota bacterium | reverse complement strand
ATGCGCTCGAGGTGCCACTGGAGGAGCCGGGTGCGGAACAGATCCTGCTCGTCGCTCTGCGAGAGGCCGACGATGCGGCGCTCGAGGGCCAGATCGCTCAGGTCGTTGAGCTGGCGCTTCCAGCTCGCACCGCGGCGTGTGGTGCGATCCAACTTGTCGAGGCGTGCCCAGGTGCGCTCCCAGAAGGTGCGCGTCTCGGTGGAGAGCGGTCGTGCCGATTGGGCGGCGGAGGCGCGCGGATCGGCGACGGGGACCACGGCCACTCGGGCGTCGATCGCTCGAAGCTCGCTCGGACCCGGAGCGGCGACGAGGAGAATCGCGGCGGCGATCAGCGCGTCCAGCGGACGACCCCTTCGGATCCCGAAGCCGCCGCCGTGCGGCCGATGACCAGGCCGATTTCGCCACGCGCGGCGAGTTCGGACTGCACGGCGGTGAGGTCGCGCTCCTCGATGAACGCCACCATGCCGATGCCCATGTTGAACACCTGGTAGGCCTCGTCGCGCCCGACGTCGCCCTTCTCGCACAGGAAGCGGAACAACGCCGGAACCTCCCATGCCGCGCGGTCGATCCAGGCATCGCAGGTGCCGAGGACGCGCGGCACGTTGTCGACGAGCCCGCCACCCGTGATGTGCGCCAGGGCCTGGATGCGGTTCGCTTCCAGCAGCGGCCACAGGAAGGGCAGATAGTTGCGGTGCACGGCGAGCAGCGCTTCGCCGACCGTCTGGCCGCCGAGTTCGCGCGGGCGATCCGCGATGGCGAGACCCAGTTCCTCGAACAGGACGCGCCGCGCGAGGGAGAAGCCGTTCGTGTGCAGGCCCGAGGAGCGCAGGCCCAGGATCACTTGCCCGGGCCGCACGCGGCTGCCGTCGAGCAGCTTGTCGCGCTTGACCGCGCCGACGATGGTGCCGGCCAGGTCGAAATCGCCGGGTGCGTACAGACCCGGCATCTCGGCCGTCTCGCCGCCGAGCAGCGCGAGCCCCCCGTCGCGGCAGGCCTCGGCGCAACCGCGGATCAGGTCCGAGACCATCGGCGGATCCATCTTCCCGACCGCGATGTAGTCCAGGAAGAAGAGCGGCCATGCGCCCTGCACCAGGATGTCGCCGATGCAGTGGTTCACGATGTCGCGGCCGACGGTGTCGTAGACGCCGGCGCGCTTCGCCACGTCGAGCTTCGTGCCCACGCCGTCCGTGCTGGCGACGAGCAGCGCGTCGCCGAACCCCATCCGTGCCGGGTCGAAGAGTCCGCCGAACAGGCCGACGTCGCCGACGACGCCGGCCGTGAACGTGCTGCGGATGACCGCGGTCGCGCGTTCCACGGCGTCGTACTTCTTGTGGATGTCGACGCCGGCTTCGGCGTAACGCGAGACCCCGGACTTGGCCGTGGCGCCGGTGCTGACGGTGGTGCTCGCGTTGCTGTTCATCGTGGCCCGTGAGGGTAGCCGCGTTCGCGCAGCCGCTCCAGGACGAGCGGCCCGTTCTGGAAGGCCAGGTCGGAGGGCAGCGCGTCCAGCCGGAACCACGCCGCGTCGAGCACGTCGTGTCCTCCGCGCAGGATCCCGCCCGTGGGCCGGCACAGGAAGAGCGCCAGGTTCACGGACCGCCGGCCGCCGGGGACGAAGACCAGGTCGAAGAGCTCCCCGACCTCGACCGCGAGTCCGGATTCCTCGAGCACTTCGCGGGCCGCCGCCTCGCGCGGGGTCTCGTCGTGCTCCTGGAAACCGGCCGGTAGAGCCCAGGAACCGCGGTGGGGCTCGAACGCGCGACGCACGAGCAGG
Source organism: Planctomycetota bacterium (assembly GCA_026692665.1). Taxonomy (GTDB): domain Bacteria; phylum Planctomycetota; class UBA1135; order UBA1135; genus JAEUHZ01. Next base: position 38,119 of record JAPLOF010000005.1, on the reverse strand, counting down.
ACCGAACCCGCGGTGTCGAGGACGATTCCGCCCGCGACGGGCGCGGGGTTCTCGTACCAGACGAAGGGGCAGGACGCGCAGCGCGCGCGCTCGCGCCCCTCGACCTCGGCGCGCACGAGGCGCGCTCCGCAGGCAGGGCAGTGCTGGACGTTCCAGGCGGACAAGGGATGCGGCGCTGGTTCCCGGCGCCCGAAGGCCTAGACTAGAGGGTGACGGCGCGGCGCGGCAACGGCGCGAGCCCCGACTCCGAGCGAATCCGCCCCGCATGCGTTCCCTGCTCCTCCTCGGCAGTACCGGCTCGATCGGCACCCAGACCCTCGAGCTCTTGCGCGACAGCCGGGGCTCGTTCCGGGTGGAGGGCCTGGCGGCCCAACGCTCCTGGCGCGAGCTGGCGGCCCAGGCGCGCGAATTCGTACCGCGTTTCGTCGCGCTCTCCGACGCCTCGGCGGCCGACGACCTGCGGCGGGAGTTGCCTGCCGGCACGCACCTATTCAGCGGACCGGACGCCGTGCTCGAACTGTGCCGCGCGGCGGAGTTCGACGTCGCCGTGCACGGGATCGTCGGCGCCGCGGGGGTGCGCGCGTCCGAAGTCGTGCTCCAGCGCGGCAAGACGCTGGCCCTGGCGAACAAGGAATCGCTGGTCGTCGCGGGCACGCTGCTCATGCAGCTCGCGCGCGAGCGCGGTGCGACGATCCTGCCGGTCGACAGCGAGCATTCCGCCGTGTTCCAGTGCCTGCGCGGCAAGGACCTCGGGCGCGTCCGTCGCGTGATCCTCACGGGCAGCGGCGGTCCGTTCCGCACCACCCCGCGCGAGGAGCTAGCCCGCGTCACGCCCGCGCAGGCCCTGCGCCATCCGAACTGGAGCATGGGGCCGCGCATCACGGTCGGGTCGGCCACGCTCATGAACAAGGCGCTCGAGATCATCGAGCTCCACCACCTGTTCGGGCTCGATCGCGATCGCATCCAGGTGGCGATCCACCCGCAGTCCATCGTGCACTCGCTGGTCGAGTTCGTGGACGGCTCCGTGATCGCGCAGATGGGGCCTCCGGACATGCGCGGCCCGATCCACCACGCGCTGCACCATCCGGATCGCGCGCCGGCCCGGCTCACGGGCTTCGATTTCTCGGCCTTCCGCCAGCTCACGTTCGAGGAGCCCGATTTCGAGCGCTTTCCCGCCCTCGAACTGGGGTACGCCTGCATCGAAGGCGGCTCCGACTGCGGTGCCGTCGTGAACGCGGCGGACGAAGTCGCCGTCGAGGCCTTCCTGCGCGAGGACCTCCGGTTCGAGGACATCGTGCGCCTGAACCAGCGCGTCCTCGCCCGCCGGCCGGGCCTCGACCGGAGCATCGAGGACCTGCTCGCCGCCGACACCGCGGCGAGGGCGATGGCACTCCACGAAATCGCACTCCTGCGCGCGGGCACGACCCGGCCGGCTCCCGCGTCCGATGCGGCACGCTCCGCGCCGCCGCTCGCGCGCGAACCGCGCGCTCTCTCGTAGATCCCCCACGAACCGCACCGCCGATGGACGACCTCCTCCTGAACATCTACCGCTGGGCGCTCGTCGCGTTCGGCATCGGCCTGGTGATCTTCGTGCACGAGCTCGGGCACTTCCTGGCGGCACGCTGGTGCAAGGTGCGCGTGGAGACGTTTTCGCTCGGGTTCGGCCCCAAGCTGCTGGGCTGGAAACGCGGGCCCACGACCTACCAGATCGCCGCCGTGCCGCTCGGCGGCTACGTGAAGATGGCCGGCGAGGAGGGACCCTCGGACGGCGGCGCGCCCGCGTCCGACGAACTGCCCGGGAAGAGCGTGGGCCAGCGCTTCCTCATCTACTCGGGCGGCGTGCTGATGAACGTCGCGTTCGCGCTCGTCGTCTTCCCGATCATCCTCTCCGTCGGCGTGCCGTTCTCCGAGCCGATCGTCGGTTCCACGACGCCCGGATCGCCCGCGTGGCACGCCGGCCTGCAGTCGGGCACGCGCGTCGAGTCGGTGAACGGCAACGTCGTCTACTCCTTCCTGAACATCCCGAACGAGGTCGCGCTCGGCTCGCCCGAGGAGACCGTGCTCGTGGTGCGCGACCCGGGTGCCACGAATACGCGGACCGTGCGCCTCGTCCCGCAATGGAACGAGGCGATCGGCGCGTACTCGATCGGCGTGAATCCGGCCGCCGACGCGCACGGATCGATCGCGGTCGAGAAGGGCTCGTCCGCGGAGAAGGCCGGACTCGTGGACGGCGACCGGCTGGTCGACGTCGCCGGGACCAGCCCCGGCTTGACCCTGGACGAGCGGCTGGCGAAGGCGGCCCGCAACGGCGACGTCGTCCGCGCCACGTTCGAGCGCGGCGGCCGGACGTTCGCGGCCGACATCGTCCCCACGCCGGACCCGAAGCTCGAGACGCAACTCCTGGGCGTGGGGCCGTTGGTCCGCCGCGTCGTCGCCGTGCGCGACACGCCCCTCGCGCGCAGGAGCGGCCTGGCCAAGGACGACCGCATCCTGGACGCGGACGGCATGCCTCTCGTGCGTCCCTACGATTTCCTGGAACGCCTCGAGGCGGCCCGGGGCCCGGTGAGCCTGCGCGTCGAGCGCGGCGGGTCCGCCCTCGCCCTCACGATCCCGGCACTTGCAGCGGGCGAAGCCGTGCAGTTGGCGCAGGATGTCGCGATCGGGCAGGACGCGGACTCGACGCTCGTCGCGATCACCCCGGGTTCGGCCGCGGCCGACGCCGGCCTGCGCGATGGCGACCGCATCCAGCGCATCGACGGCAAGGAGGTCTCCACGTTCGCGGACGTGCAGTCGGCGGCGAAGGAGGCGGGCAAGGACAAGCAGAAGGTCCTGGCGCTCGACGTGGTGCGCGGCACCGAGACCTTGACCGTCCGTGTCGCACCGCGTGCCTGGCGCGCGCCCACCTACGGGTTCGGCGTCCGTGACGCACAGTACGTCTTCCGCTCCGATGGCCCGCTCGACGCCGTGCACGCCGGGTTCGGGTTGTCCTGGAAATTCCTCGAGGAATCGTGGCTCACGCTGAAGCGCATCCTCTTCCGGCAGGTGAGCGGCCAGAACATCGGCGGCATCATCACCATCGGGGTCGTGAGCCACTCGTTCGTCTCGGACGGGATCGCGAAGCTCTTCTACTTCCTGTGCATGCTCAGCATGAACCTGGCGTTCCTGAACGTGCTGCCGATCCCCGTCCTCGACGGCGGGCACCTCCTCTTCCTCGGAATCGAGAAGCTGAAGGGATCGCCGGTCTCGGAGCGCATCCACGGCTACAGCCAACTCGTCGGCGTCGTGCTGATCGTCTCGCTGATGGTCTACGTCACGTTCAACGACGTGGTGCGCTGGATCGTGCGTTGAACGCCGCGCGCCGCATCGCGACGTGAAGTCCTGGCTGCGTCTCCTGCGCGTCTCGCTCGCGCCGACTGCCGCGGCGGACGCCGCCGCGGGAGTGGTGTACGCCTGCGGCGGATTCCCCGCCGACGCGCGCGCGTGGTGGCTCGTGCCGGCCTCGCTCGGCGTCTACCACGGAGCCCTGGCACTCAACGACTGGAACGACCGCGAGCACGACGCGCGCTCGAGGCCGTCGCGACCGATCCCGAGTGGGAGCATCTCGCCGGCCCTCGCGCTGGCCACGGCGATCGCTCTCTTCGTCGCGGGCCTCGTCTGTGCGTGGCTCGCGGCGCCGTCGAGCGCGCTGTGGATGGGCGGGGTCGCGGCCCTGGCGGTGCTGTACGACGTCGCGGGCCGGGGCGCGTGGCGCGGACCGCTGCTGATCGGCCTGTGTCGGGCCGGCAACCTGGGCTCCGGGATCTGGTGGGCGATCCAGGCCGGCGCCCTGACGATGCCGGCCGCGTCCGCGTTCCTCCCGGCCTTCGCCTACGGGCTCTACGTGTTCACCGTCGCGCGCCTCGGGCGTCTGGAGGACGGCGAGGACGAGCGTCCCCTCGGCGAGCGTCCGCGGGTCCTGCTCACCATCGCGGCCGCGCTCCTCGCGAGCATCGCGGTCACGCCGACGTCCGCGCCCATCCTCGTGCGCGCAGCGGCCGTCGCGCTCGCGATCGCCGGCGCCGCGGGGCTCCTGGCGGCGGCGCGGCCCGGACGGACGTGGTCGCGCGGCGACGTCGAGCGCGCGATGGGCATCGCGCTGCGACGTCTGCTCGTCGCGAGCGCGGTCGTGGCGCTGCTCGCGGTCCGACCGGGATCGTGGGACGGCGCGCTCGTCGCGGCCGCCATCCTGCTCGGCTTTCCGCTGGCGCACGGGCTGCGGCGCGTCTTCCCGCCGTCGTAGCCCGCGCACGCGAGGCGGGCCGCGGAATCAACCCGTTAGGGCTGCCGCGCCAGCCAGGCCAGCGCCTCGTCGCGCGTGCTCACGCGCCCGTCGAGCTGCTCCGTCTCGAGCGCGCGCAGCACCTCTCCGTAGCGCGGACCGGGGACGATTCCTCGGCGTGCCAGGTCCGCGGCTTCGAGCAGGCGCGCGGGCTCGATCTCCCCCGGCGTGAGGGCCGCGCGTTCGCCGGCGAATCGCGTCCAGCGGTCGCGATCGACCCCGTCGGCGCGCGCCCAGGCCGCGAGCCAGTCGACCGCCACGTCGAACCCCGGCCGGCGCATCCAGCGCACGCGCGTGGAGCGGACCGGCGCCGGATCGGCGCGCATCTCCGCGGCGATGCGCCAGGCGTCCTCGACGCACGTGCTCGTCAGGCGCGAGGTGCGGAGCGCCGCGAGCAGGCCGCGGGACACCTCGACCTCGCCGAGGGCCTCCGGCGCCGGACCGAGCAGCACGGCCAGGCCGCGCTCGGTCCCGGCGGGCTCCGGGAGAGCCGCGATGGCGAGGAGCCGCCGCGGTCCCCCGCCGAGCTGGCCGAATCCCGGCAGGGCGGGCTCGAGGAGGCCGCAGCGCTCCATCCAGTCCGCGCACGTGCCCGCACCCGGCCGCCGGAACATGCCGGAGAGTTCGCGCAGCACGCGTTCCCGGCTGACGCGTCGGAGCCCGTCGGCCTCCATCCGCGCCGCGGCGGCGGTCTCCTCCGTCGGTTCGAGCGCCAGCCCTCCGGCGAAGCGCGCCATGCGCAGCGGGCGCAGCGCGTCCTCGCGAAAGCGCTCGCGCGCGTCGCCGACACAGGCGAGCCTGCGTCGCGCGAGGTCGAGGAGCCCGTTCTCCGGATCGCGCACCTCGTCGTTCAGGGGATCGAGGTAGATGGCGTTGCACGTGAAGTCGCGTCGGCGTGCGTCCTCCTCGACGGTGGCGCCGAAGCGCACCTCGTCGGGCCGCCGCGCGTCGGCGTATCCGGATTCGGTGCGGAAGGTCGTGTGCTCCACGTCGGCGCCCTCGACGTGGAGGATGACGGTCCCGAACGCGCGGCCGAGCGGCGTCGTGCGCGGGAAGAGCGCCTGGATCCGATCGGGGTCGGCGCTCGACGCCATGTCGACCTCGTGCGGCCGGAGTCCGAGCACGAGATCGCGCGGCGCGCCGCCGACGATCCAGGCGCGCGCTCCCACGGAAGCGACCCGTTCGGCGATCGCGCGCGCCGCGCGCGCGAGATCGGGCGAAAGCTCTTGCATCGAGGCTCGTCGGGACATGGAGTGCAGCCTAGCGCCGGGACGGGTGTCCGGCGCGCCGGACATCCGGGGGGAACATGTCCACGCAGTTCGATCCGAGCGCCATCGCCACAGCCGCCGCCACCAGCCACGTGTCCACCGCTCCCGCGCCGACGCGCTCGACCGGGACGTCGGCCAACACCACGATTCGCACGTTGTCGTGGGTCGACCGACTCACGCTGGGCGCGATCGGGGTCGTCGTGGTCCTCGTCACCTTGCCCGTCCTGCGCGGCTTCGGCCTGCGCGAGAACGAGCGGGATGCGCTGCGGATGCTGCGCGTCCTTTCGGCCGAACCGGCCGCCGGAGCCGGCCTCGATGCCGCGGGCCAGCAGGCCAGCCTGGCGGAGCTCGCGGGCCGGGACCGCGTCCTGCACCGGCGCCTCGAGGACCTCGAGATGCTCTCGGACGGGCGCCTGCGCCGGCACGGGTACCTCTTCGACGTCTCGGCGCTCGGGACCGGCGAACCGATGCTGCGCGCCTGGCCCTGGGATCACGGGCAAACCGGGCGCGGGGCCTTCATTTGGACGCCGCGGCGCGGCATCCAGGGCTACCGCAACGGCGACGGACGGTTCAGCGGCCCCGAGGCCCCGCCGCAGGCCGCCGACGTCCTGGCGGGCGACGGCTGGGTTCCGATGCCGCGGCGCTGATTCAAGGCAGTCAGCGGCCGGTGCGAGTCCGCGCCCTCTCCCGGTACCAGGCGGCCCAATCCGGGCGACCCAGGCGGTCGAAGACGTCGGCCACGCTGCCCAGCGCGCGCTCGGGCACGCGCGCCCAGCGACCGCCCCCCACCAGCGCTTCCGTGCCGCGCCTCTCCGGGGCGAGGCGCGCGACGGCGCGTGCGTCCGCGAGGAGCGCATCGTCTCGAACCGGGCCGCAGCGCACGAGCGCCAGCGATCCCCCGCGGTCGATCACGAGGACCATCGGCAGCGGGATCTTCTCGAACGGTCCCAGGACCTCCACGAGCAGGACTTCGAGGGCCTGCGACGCGCGCGCATCCAGCAGGCCGCAGCGGCCGCGCTGACCGTGGCCCTCGAGCACCTCGCGAGCCGCCGGCTCCTGTCCCGGTTCCGCGATCGCGAGCGCCCACGTCGCGATGCCGGACGCCTCGAGCTCGGTACGGTGCGCGGCGAGCGCATCGCAGAGGGCCGCCGTCTCCGGGTCCGCCGCACGCCCCACCGCGACGACGAGCGCGCGCCCGGCGAAGGTCTCGACGCGCTGCGACTTCCCCGCCAGGTCGGCGAGTTCGAAGACACCGATCGGCAGCCGGTCGTCGAGCACGATGCGCCCGACGCCCGGTGCGGGTGCCGGGATCCACGGACTCGGTCGGCTCGCCGGTCGACCGCGCGTCGTCGCGACGAGCTCGGCCCGGCCTTGGCCTTGGCCTTCGACGAGGCGCCAGCGCGACCCGGGTTCCACACCGGCGAACTCCTCGAGCTTGCCACCCGGCCAACGCACGCGCACGGCGTCGATCCGTTGGGCGCTCCCGAGCGCGATCACGATGCGCTTCGACGAGCTCGAGAGGTACCCATCGCCGACGCGCGCCGAGCCGCGCAGCGTGCGGCCTCCGGCCTCGACGAGGACGGTCGCGCCGATCCCCTGGCGATTCGAGCGCGTGCCGACGAGCTCGAACGTGACCCCCTGGTTCTCGGTGGGTCCCGCGGCGAGCAACAGGCGCAGACGCGGACCCGTGCGCGCGCCGACCCACAGGTCCTCGCGCTGGTCGCCGTCCCAGTCGCAGCGCACCGCGCTGCGGCTGTCGCCGGTGAAGTCGAGACCCAACGCGCGTGACGCATCGACGAATCGTCCGTCGCCCACGTTGAGGTAGGCGTCGTCGGGCTCGTTGCCGTTCCACGAGAATCCCTCGACGAGCGTCAGTTGGCGCAGGAACTGCCAGGCCTGCAGGTACTTCTCGGTCGGGGGCGGCGCGGTCGGCGTCGCCGCGATCAGGACCCGCCAGAAGAAGCTCTCCAGGTCCTCGACGCGTGACCCGCTCACGAATCCATTGGGCACGAACACGTCGGGCAGCCCGTCCGCGTTCCAGTCGGTGAACGTCGAGCCCCACGCCCACCCGCCGCGCCGCGCGCCGCTCGATTCGAGGGCGTCGGAGAAGCGCAGCGGACTCTCGCAGCGGAGGAGCGAGTTGCCGCGCGCATGGCGGACGTAGGCCGGTCGATCGGCCGGCCGCTGCGGCAGGAAGCGCTCGTCCCGCGCGATGCGGGATCCGGTGGGGCTCTCCATGTTCGTCACGTAGAGGTCGAGGTCGCCGTCCTGGTCGACGTCGCCCACCGCGGCGCCCATGCTCGCGGCGATGTCCTCCGCGCCCGCCGAAGCGGCCACGTCGGTGAAGTGACCCGCAGCGTTCACGTAGAGGTTGTTGCGGCCGAAGTCGTTCGTGACGTAGAGATCCGCGTCGCCGTCGTCGTCGAAGTCCTCGAACACGGCCGCGAGCGAGAAGCGATCGTTGCCGGCGTCGAGACCGACCTCCGTCGCGCACTCGCGGAAGTTCCGCGAGCCTTCGTTGCGCCAGAAGAGGTTCTTCGCCCCGTTGTGGGCGTCGTGGTACGGCGCGGGCGCGCCGCCGATCACGCCGCCCTCGACGTAGCGGCAGGCGTAGAGGTCCAGGTCGCCGTCCAGATCCACGTCGGCCGCGGCGACGGAGTAGATCTCGGGCGCGTCCGGCGCGCGCAGGACCGATCCCTCCGGGAAGCGCCCGTGACCGTCGTTCCAGGCCAGGAGCAGGACGTTGCCGGTCGCGACACCGAGGTCCTCGTCGCCATCGCCGTCGAGGTCGGCGAAGAGCGCCGCGGAGGAGCCGTCGAGGAATGCGACACCCGCTTCGAGGGCCACGTCGTGCGCCGTGCCGTCCGCGGCATGACGCAGGAGGCGGTTCGGCAGACCGGTGGACTGGCAGACGTACACGTCCTCGAGTCCGTCGCCATCGACGTCGCCGATCGCGATCCCCTGCATGCCGAGGAACGGGTCGAGGCCGAGCCGGTCGCGTCGCCCGTGGCGTGCGTCCGTCCCGATCAGGAGGTCGCTCGCGAACCAGGGCTCGCGGACCAGCGCTCCCTCGGTCGCATCGACGACGAGCGGAGCCGCCACGACGACGACGGTCGCGGAGCGCGGCTCGACCTGCACGAGCCGCGCGCCGCCTTCGAACGGCGTCCAGAAGGAATCGAGTTCGAGCGTCGTCTGGACGCGCGTCGAGCCGGCGGCCGAGGCGCGCACGGCGATGCGGGCCTCGAACCGTCCGGGAGCCTTCTGCGTCCACGACTCGAACGCGACCTCGCAACGCGGATCGGCTCCGACAGCCAGCGCGGTGCGCCAGCCGGCGAGCGCGGAATCGAGGTCCGCCGCTGCCGGAAACACGCGCGCTTCCTCGGCGTGCACACCGCCGCCGTCGAGGAGCGTCGCGCGAGCGGACGGCAGGAGTTCGCGCGGGATCGACAGCTCTGCGGTGCCGAGCGCGCGCAACGGCGCGAGATCGGCCGCGGAGCGCAGCGCGGCCTCGAGAGCGCGCGCGCACTCGGCCTCGAGGCGGACGCAGGTCGCTTCCGAGGCCCAGCCGTCGCGGCGCGGATCGAGGCGTGCGCGGAGCTCGTCGCTCCAGGCCGGCAGCTTGCCGACGCGTCCCGGGAACCAGGCGCGGGGCTGGCGCGCCGCGGCCGACTCGAACGCGGGCGCGGCCACCGGCGCGGGAGCCGCCGGCTTGACGCCGGGCGTGTCCGGCGTTCGATCCGAACACGCCGCGAGGAGCGCGAGCAGGCTCGCGCACAGGGGGGCGCAGGGCTCGGGGCCACGGGATCGCGGCATGGAGAGACGGGTCGTGACCGGAAGGCGCAGACGGGAAGAGGGCCCGGGGGCCCGGGCCGGCTGCGCGAGTCACCGTAAGTGCGACGTTCGCGGCGCGCAAGCTGAATGCAAACGGGCGGGCCGGCGTTCGGCGCGCGAGCCCCCTCTACGCGCGTGCGATCAGCCTTCCGGACCGTAGAAACGCCACTGCAGACAGTGGAACGCCCGGCGCAACTCGGGGGTCCCCACGGCGAGGGCGGCGCGCTTCATCACCGGGGCCGAGACCGCGATGGGCACGCTGCGCGTGTAGAGATCGGCCGTCAGGAGCCGTTCGGCATCGGTCGGGCGGTCCGAAGCCAGGACGCGCTCGAGGAACTCGGCGAGCGCAGGACTCTGCTCCTGCGCGCCCGCGACCAGGAGGTCCATCCGCCGCGCGGGGTCCGTCTCGACCTCCCACTGCGCGCGGATCCAGGCGCGTCCTGCCGCGCCAGCGTTGCCCGCCTGCACCGCGTACCAGCGGTGCGCCGGAAGGTCCTGGATGGTGCCCGTCGCCCGGCGCCCACGTTCGACGAGGATCTCCGCCGCGCGCGCCAACGGGACCTGTCCCAAGGCGCGTTCGATCGCGTAGCCGGTCGAGCGCGCGCCGCCCTGCAGCAGGTCCTCGAGTCGGGCCAGGACGCGTTCCGCCAGCGCCTCGTCGCGCGCGAGTGCAGCGCGCAAGGCGGCCAGGGCCAGCGCGACGTCGTCGTTCGTCCCGGCGAGCAGCTCGATCGCGCGATCGAGCGCCGCCGGATCGGAGCGCGTGCACAGGGCGACGAGGGCCGCGCGGCGCACGCCCTCGTCGGCGTCGGACAGCGAGGCGGCGATCTGCGAGCGGTGCTCAGGGGAGTCGGGCAACGCCGCGATCGCCTCCAGCGCGACGGTCCGCAGCGTCGGATCGGCGTCGTTGCCCGCCAGAGCCAGCACTTCGTGCGCCAGCCCCGACGCGATCGAGGCCTGCACCGCGACTTGCCGCAGCGTCGAATTGGCATCGGCCAGGGCAGCGCGCAGAGCGCGCAACGCCTCCGCGTCCCCCGCGGCCGCGCTGCTCGCGACGAGCCACGTGCGGGCGATTCCGGGCAACCGCGTCTCGGCGAGGAGCTTCTCGCGCGCCTCGGACGGCAGTACCGGAGCCACGGAGGGCGCGATCAGGTCCACGATCCGCGCGAAGCCCGGGTCGTCCAGCCACGACGCGTACTCGCGGACGACGCGCGCCGGATCGCACCGGACGAGCGCGAGACCGGCCTGACCTGCGTACTCGTTGCCGCCGCGCGCGACGCCGACGGCGAGCGGGTCGTAGTCCTCCGGCGTCCCCGTGGCGGAGAGCACGCGCGCGGCCGCGGTCCGCACCGATTCGGACGGATGCTCGAGCCCCTCGCGCCCCATCGCACGCGCCTCGGGCCCGCGCGCGACTCCGGCGAGGTCGAGTAGAGCCAGGAGGCGCGGCGCGCATCCCGGTTCCGAGAACCAGCGCTGGAACGCGCGGCGCAATTCGGGAACGGCCGCCGGCCCGGCCGCGATCAGGTCGGCGCGCACGCGGGAGGCCACGACGGATTCGGCGACCGCGAGCTTGCCGACGAGCGTGGGGAGGAGGTCGGTCGTGTCCCCGGTGAAGGGCTCCGTGCGCTCGCATCCGCCCAAGAGTTGCGCGAGACGGTCGTCTTGATGGAAATCGTAGCCGATCGGCGTCCTCGGCCCGGCCGCCGAGTCGGGTGCACGATCGCACGCCGGCTGGAGCAGCAGCGCACACGCGACGAGCGCGACCCGGGCCCCGGGAAGGACTCTGTGGGGCATCCGGCCGGTGGTCATGCGGGGTGCGGAGCCCGATCAGGACCCGAGGTCGTCACCCAGCACGCCCTGTGCCGCCTGCAATCGAACCAGGTTGCGAGCGAACGCGACGCGGGCGCGGCGCTCGTTCGACATCGCGCTGGCGAGGTCCGTCTGGTACTGGAGCACCTGGAAGGTCGTCGACTGGTCGACGGCGAAGCGCGCCTGTTCCGCCGCCAGCTGGCGCTGCGCGAACTCGAGGCTCTTGCGCGTCGCGCGCACCGATTCCACCGCGTAGAGCACGTTCCGGACCGCGGCGCGCACGTCGGCCACCACCGAGGTCTCGAGCTCGTCGTAGGTGAGCCGCGCGCGGCGGATCTCGGCCCAGGCGGCCTTCTCGGCGTACTTCGCGGTCGTGTTGCCGATGGGCACGCCGAACACGAGGCTCGCACGATACGTCGGGAAGTCGTAGCCGAACGCTGTGTCCAGCGCGTCGCCGTCGCTCGTCGAGAAGCCCTGTCCGTTGGCCGACAGGTCCAGGTCGAGCTGGGGCTTCTTCTCGCTCAGCGTCTGCTGGTGGCGCACTTCGGCCTCGTCGATCCGCGAGCGTTGCTCGCGCAACTCGGGCCGGCGCGAGATCGCGGTCTGCATCGCGACGGGCCAGGCTGGCACTCCGTCGGCGCGCGCTTCGGTCGGCAGCGGCGTCCCCGGCACGAGGGCCGTGTCCCAGAGCGCCACATCCGTGCCAGGGAACAGCAGCTTGCGCAGGGCGTCCGCGGACGTGCGCACGTCGAACTCGCGCAGGAGGCGCTGTTCCTCGCGGACCGCGACGTCGGCCTGCGCCTGCAGCACTTCGACCTCGGTGCCGAGTCCGGCATCGAGACGGCGCCGGTTCTGGTCCACCTGCGCCTGCGAGAGTGCCAAGCTCTTCTCGGCGACGTCGAGCAGCTCGCGCGCCGCGACGAGGTCCCAGTAGGCGTTCGCGACGTCGAGAAGGAGCTGCTGCCGCGCCGATCGCAGCGCCTGGTCCGATCGCTGCGCCTGCAGTTCGCTCAGCTTCTGCGTCGAGGTGGCGTAGTCGCTCCAGCCGTTGCGCAAGAGAGGCTGCACGTAGCTCAGCGAGACGACGTCCGTCGTGGCCTGTGGGGTCACATTGAAGCCCGAGTTCGTGTCGCTGCGCGTCGAGTCGAACCCGAACTGGAACGTGCCCCCGGTGGAGAGCGGCTTCGTCAGGTTGAGCGAGTACTCCTCGTTCGTCTCGCTGCCCCCGCCGAACACGTTCTGCGGCTGGAACTCCGCGTCGCTGTAGCCGAGGCGCGCGCCGACCACCCAGTCGAAGGCGCCCCACGATCCGCGCGCGCGGTACACGGCGATCTGCGCGTCCGTCGCGGCGAGCTGCAACTGGATGTTGCGCTTGAGCGCCAGCTCGTAGGCACCGTCGAGGGTGAGCTCGAGCGCGCGGTCGGGACCGAGGAGCCGATCCGGATCCTGGGCGACCTCGCCCGGACGGACCGTCCCCTGTCCAGCCGGCCGGTCCGTAGGCTGCGTGGCCACCGGCTGCGTGGCCACCGGCTGCTGGGCCGGGACCTGCGGCTCTTCGAGGAACGGGGCGAGCACGGACAGGAGGCCGACGGCGGACAGCATGGGGGTCCAAGGATAGGAAAGCCGAACGGCTCCAGCCACGGACGGAGCGTTTCGGAAACGCTAGGGAACCGTATCGAGGCCCGGGATCGCGGGCAGTTCCGCGAGGATACGTGCGAGGCGATCCGCTCTTTCGCCGCTGCCGCGGACGATCGCGCGCACCCGGCGCTCGGCGGGGCCGACGTGGGAGAGCGCGATCTCCAGGCGCTCGGACGGCAACGCGTCGACGACCCTTCCCGACCACTCGACGGCCGCCACGCCGCGGCCGTCGAGCCATTCCGCGCCGCCGTCGGCCAGGAACGCGCGTTCGCGACCCTCCATCCAGGCGTCGAAGTGATGGAGAGGCAGGCGGCCGGCGTAGCTCGCCATCAGCGCGTACGTCGGACTCGACACCGTCGCCTCGACGTCGAGACCGCGGGCCAGCCCGCGGACGAAGCAGGTCTTGCCGGCGCCCAGGTCTCCATCGAGCGCGACGACGAGTCCCGGCGCAGCGCGGCGCCCGATCGCCTCGCCGAGCGCCTCCGTGGCCTCGGGATCGCGCGAGATCCAGGTCCGCTCACGCACCGTGCTTCCAGCCTCCCATCGCCGGGCTCCACTCGACGCGCTTGTCGGCGAACACGAGTTCGAGACCCGTGCCGCGCACCACGCGGCCGATCGGCCGCGCACCGGCCCGCGTGGCCGCGAGCTTCGGCATCGTGGCCACGAGTTCGTGGTCCTCGCCGTCGTGCAGCGCGTGCTCCCACGGCGCGGCGCCGGTCCGTCGCGCGAGCTTTCGGGCGTCGCGGTGGATGGGCACCGCGGACATGTCGAGCTCGATGCGCAGGCTGGAGGCGCGAGCGAGCCGGAAGAGATCCCAGGCGAGACCGTCGCTGACGTCCATCAGGGCCGTGGCGCCCAGCGCGTGCAGGCGGATCCCCTGCTCGATGCGCGGAGCGATCCGCAGGTGACGGCCGAGGATGCTCCCCCCGGTCGGCCCCGTCAGCACCACCGCCTGTCCGGCGCGCGCGCGATCTCGTCCGGGCGGCCGTCCCGCGCCGGCGTACTCGCCCAGCGCCGTCACCGTGCATTGCGCCGGTCCCGTGGCCGCCGCGAGATCGCCGCCGACGAGATCGGCGCCGTGCGCACGCGCCATCGCGCGCACGCCCGCGATCGCGCCCAGGATCCACGCTTCGCTGCATTGGCGCGGCACCGACAGCGCGAGCACGACGGCTCGCGGTCGGGCCGCCGTCGCCGCGAGGTCCGAGAGGGCACGGGCGCAGGCTTTGCCACCCGCGGCACGCGGGCTCACGGCGCTCGTGAAGTGCACACCCTCGATGCAGGCGTCCACGCACACGACCGGCAATCCCTCGATGCGCGCGAGCACCGCGGCGTCGTGTCCGCGGCTCCCCGCGAGGCCGCGTGGGCGCGCACCGGCGCCGAGGGCGCGGTGGATCCTGTCCTCGGACCAGCTCATGGCGATCGGGACCGTACCCGCTCGCGCGCGGAGTCCAAAGCCGCGTCCGCGCGCACCAGAGTCGGAATCACGGCAGGACGTCGCGCAGGCGTGCATACGCCGGCGCCGGATCCGTCTGGCCGAGGATCGCCGCGCGCACCGCGCAACCGCGGCACCCGGTCCGCACGACGGCCGAGGCCTCGGCGTGGGTGATGCCTCCGAGGGCCCAGATCGGGATCGCGGTGGAGCGCACCCCGCGGGCGAGCCCTTCGATGCCCAGCGGTTCGAGCAACCCGGCCTTGCTCGGCGTGGCGAACACGGGGCCGAACACGAGGTAGTCCGCGCCGGACCACGCGCCGGGAGCGTCGTGCGCATGGGCCGAGAATCCGATCGCCACTTCGCCGCCCAGGACCGCACGCGCCGCCGGGATCGGGATCGAACGGAATCCGAGGTGCACGCCGTCGGCATTCCCCGCTTGCGCGAGGTGCACGCGGTCGTGGATCCCGAGCCAACCGTCGGGCCCGAGGACGTCGCGCAGGGATCGGAGAAGTTCCAGAGTCGCGCGATCCGACATCCCGGGTTCGCGGAGGAGGATCGAATCGAGGCCCGCATCCACCGCGGCGCGCGCGCGCCGCAGGAGCTCCGCCGCCGATCCCTCCGGCATGTCCCCCGGCGAGAGCGCCAGGATCCGCCCCGGAAGGGTGCGTCCGCTCACGCCGCGCCCTCGTCGATCTCGACCAGGTATCCGAGCTCGCGCAGGAGCGACTGCGTGCGGCGCAGCGTCGAAACCGCGCGCAACCGCGTGCGGCGATCGTCGAGGCTCTCGCGCAGGAGCGGCTTCACGCCCGGGTCCCCGCGGAACTTCGAAACCAGGTCGGCATCGTCGGCGCTGACGACGTAGTCGGCGCCGAGGTGCATGCAACCGGCGCGCGCGGCCCAGTCGCGCACCGAGAAGATCACGTTCTGAGGCACTGGCGTGCGCGAGTGGCGTTCGAGCGTCGCCAGGATCCGTTTCAGGTACATCCCCTCGTGGAGCGCGCGCTGCACGGAGCGCTCGCTGATGCGGAAGCTCATCACGCCGCCCTGCTTGTCGCGCGTGCAGAAGCGGTCGAGGTCGTGGATCAGCTCGCCGTCGTCGCCGGTCGGAAAGAGGACGACCTCGAAATCGGGCGTGACGATCAGGCTCCCGACGAGGGCGGTCGTCTCCGGAGCGCCGTCCACGACGCCGAGGAGCCGCGCGCCGATGCGCGTCAGCCGCATGGCGACCGGCCGGCCCGCCTTGTCGTAGCCGAGGTCGACGAGCCCGAGCAGGTACAGGCGCTGCTTCACCCAGGTCACGAGGTGCCACGCGAGTCGCTGGATGTCGTCCATCGGCGTGTAGCCGCCGCCCTGGAATCGCGCGGCGAAGTACTCGTCCACGGCCAGGTCGTCGAGGCTGCACAGGTACGTGTTCCGCGAGAGGAACGGGACGTACATGAGGTCGTACCAGACGCCGGGCTCGACGCGCTTGAGCAGCCGCATGAGGATCCGGCGCATGCGCACCTGGTGGTGGTGCTCGCCGGGCAGGTCGCGTTCCTCGATCGCGTGCTCGAGCAGCATGCGCAGCTTCGCGTCGAGATCGTGGGCCTCCCAGTCGCGTCCCGCCGTCGTCAGGGCGAACGTGCGCTCGCCCGTCGACTCGATCAGCCGGGCGCCTCTCGTGAAGCCGTAGAGGAACGTCAGGACGTCTGCGCGCGAGAGCTCGCGGCCGGGGTTCGGCAGCAGCTCCTCCTGGATGCGGCGCTCCGTCGTCTTGAAGATCTCGCCGCGCACCGTGAAGCGCACGTCGTGCTCGACGACGTAGGCGATGAAGCGCGACAGGTTCGAAGCCAGGTCGACGCCCAGGCACGACTCGTCGAAGGGCTTGTCCGGGTCGCCCGGGACGGCGACACGGCGCAACCACGCCAGCGCGACTTCGTTGAAGACGATCAGCGTCTCGTCGTTGTGCTGGATCCCGTAGCGGCCGAGTTCGAGCCGCTCGACTGTGCCGACGAGCGATTCCTCGAGCACGTGACCCCACCTGCGGCCGTCCCACGGGATCGGGGAGTCCATGCGGTCGAACAGGTTCTTGGGCAGGATCCCGCCGAACTCGACGATCGTCTTCTCGATGAGCTGGCGCAACCCGTCGGGCAGGCGCTCGACGCGGCCGACCGCGGCCGATTCGTTGGCGTACAGCTTGTACATCTCGCGCACCCGCGACGGCGGCGTCCGCTGCGCGCGCGACGGGTCGTCGTACATGCGGTCGATGTGGCCGCGCAGCGTGAAGGCGTCGAAGATCCCCCGGCGGCGCGCCCGGCGCTGCCTCAGGATGGCGTCGCCGACGTCCTGCGGCACCGTCCAGGAACGCGCGCCGAAGCTGTCGACCCCGGGGCTCTTGGTTTCGACGACGAGCGCATGACGGCCGAGCACGGCGAGGCTCGCCTGCAGGTCGTAGCTCGACATGTACGCCAGGTGGCGCGCGTTCAGGAGCTCCGCCGCCGTGCACTGGTAGCGCGGCGATTCCAAGTGCAGGTCGAGGATGGAGAGCAGTCTGCGCGGCAGGAGCGCGACGCGTGCCTCGACGATCGAGGCCTGCGCCATCCACTCGACGACCTGCCGCCGCAGCTCCGCCGCGTCCTCCGGCAGCCGCGTGGCGCGCTGGCCCGACCAGAAGCGGTAGAGTTCGGGCAGATCGTGATCCCGCACTCCCGACACGGCATCCGCGGAACGGGCGCGCGAGCAGCGAGCGCCGCCGTTCTTGTCCCCTTGAGCGCCGTTGCCATTCTGGCCCGGCGTATGGTCCTGGTCCTGTCGGATCATCGCGCTGCGGTCTCGCGCGGCGCATCGAGGGCACTCGCGTCCATGATTTCGTACGTGTACCCCTGCTCGGTCAGGAAGAGTTGACGGCGTTGGGCGAACTCCTGATCGCGCGAGCCGAGTGTCACGATGGAATAGAAGACAGCACCCGATCCATCCGACTTGGGGCGCAGGACACGGCCCAGTCGCTGCGCCTCCTCCTGTCGTGATCCGAACGTGCCCGAGATCTGGATGGCGACGTTCGCGTCGGGGAGGTCGATCGCGAAGTTCCCGACCTTGGAGACGACCAGGACGGGCACCTCGCCGGTCTTGAATGCGGCGTAGAGACGCTCGCGCTCAGGCGTCGGCGTCTTGCCCGTGATGAGCGGAGCCTTCAGGTGGCGCGCCAGCGCTTCGAGCTGTTCGATGTACTGGCCGATGACCAGGACATGGGCGTCGGGATGCCGGGCCAGGAGGCGCGCGACCACCGCGGTCTTCGCCGGGTTCTCGGACGCCACGCGGAACTTCCCACGCGCGTCGGCGAAGGCGTACTGGGACTTCCAGTTGGGATCGAGCGGCACGCGCACCTCGACACAGCGCGCCTCGGCGATGAACCCCTTCTCCTCCAGCACCTTCCAGGGCACGTCGTAGCGCTTGGGACCGATGAGGCAGAAGACCTCGTCCTCCTTGCCGTCCTCACGGACGAGCGTCGCCGTGAGCCCGAGGCGGCGGCGCGCCTGGAGTTCCGCGGTCACGCGGAAGATCGGGGCCGGGAGGAGGTGGACCTCGTCGTAGACCACGAGCCCCCAGTTCTCCTTCGAGAAGAGTGCGAAGTGCTCGAACTCCCCTGCCTTCGACCGACGCCAGGTGAGCATCTGGTAGGTCGTGATGGTGACGGGCGCGACGTGCTTCTCGTCCCCCGTGTACTCCGCGACGTCCTCCGGACGCAGCCCCGTCTTGTCGAGGAGCTCCTCGCGCCACTGCCGGACGGCGACCGTGTTCGTCGTGAGGATGAGCGTCTTCGTGCCCACGAGGTTCATGACGGCCAGGCCGACGACGGTCTTGCCCGCTCCGCACGGCAGGACGACGACACCGTTGCCGCCCAGGACGGAACCACCGGCGTGGAAGGCCTTCGCCGCCTCGCGCTGGTATGGACGCAGGCCGAACGGCCGGCCGGAACGCATCGTCTCGCGCAGTGGAATCGCGAACGGATCGCCTTCGAGGTAGCCGCCTCGGTCGTCGACCGGGAAACCGATCTTGATCAGTGCTTGCTTGATCGAGCCGCGCGACAGGTCGTCCAGGAACGCGCGGCCGTCCTCCATCCGCAGCATCTCGCGGATCGAGCGGTGGCCCAGGACTTCCTTCAGGGCGCGGTCGTCGTCCGACACGAGCTCGAAGCCGGTCTCGCGGCGCTCGATGCGGAGCAATCCGTAGCGTGCGATCCAGCCGCGCACCTCTTCCAGCACGTTGCGCGGCACGGGCACGCAGGCGAGGTCCTCGAGGGTCTCCTGGATCTGCGCCGCGGTGAGCCCGAGGGCCGCGGCGTTCCAGACGGAGACGGGCGTGATGCGGTAGGTGTGCAGGTAGTCGGGGCTCTTCTCGAGCTCCGCGAAGGCCGCGAGCCGGTCACGCGCTTCCGCGAAGCGCGGGTGTTCCTGCGTCAGTGGCCGGCCTTGCTCGTCCTTCCTCGGCCGTCCCTCGGCATCGAACACGGCGCTCACGGTGTGCAGCATGAGCGAGCGGTCGCCCTGCACGATCAGGGGGTTGTCGGGGCGGATCATCCGACGACCCTCTTCGCGCGTGGGGACTTGGGAGCCGCCTTCGTCGCTTTCGCCGCCTTCGCCGCGGGCCGCGTCCGCGCACGCAGCTCCTCGAGCCACGGCCCGGTCACGGACGCCGGGTCGGCCGCGAGTTCGGCCGGCGTTCCCGTGGCGATCACGCGGCCGCCGCCCTCGCCGCCGACGGGGCCCAGCTCGACCAGACGGTCGCACGCCGAGAGCAGACCCGTGTGGTGCTCGATCACGACGAGCGCGTTGCCGCGGGCGGCCAGCCGATCGAGCACCACGCACAGGTGGGCGACGTCGGAGGTCGCCAGGCCCGTCGTGGGCTCGTCGAGCACGATCACGCTGCGGCCACCCGTCTCGGCGCGGAAGAGCTCCGAGGCGAGCTTGACCCGCTGCGCCTCGCCGCCCGAGAGCGTCGTGGAGCTCTGCCCGAGCTGCAGGTACCCCAGGCCGACGTCGCGCAGTGTGCGCAGGATCTCGACGATGCGCGGCTGGTGCTCGAAGAACTCGAGTGCGTCGTCGACGGACATCTCGAGCACGTCGGCCGCGTTCTTCCCGCGGTGCCGCACCTCGAGCACCTCGGGCGCGTAGCGCTTGCCGTCGCACGATTCGCAGGTGAGCCACAGGTCGGCCAGGAACTGCATCTCGACCTTCGTCGAGCCGCGGCCCTCGCAGGCCGGGCAGCGGCCCTTCGGCGAGTTGAAGGAGAAGCGGGCCGCGTCGAAGCCGCGCACCTGGGCATCGGGAGTGCGCGCGAAGAGTTCGCGCAGCGGGTCCATGAGCCCCACGTACGTGGCCGGCACGCTGGCGGGAGTCCGGCCGATCGGGCTCGCGTCGACGACCACGACGCGCGTGCCGGGCGGCATCGCGATGCGCTTCCAACGTCCCTCGGAGACTTCGCCTTGCAGCGCCGGGACGAGGACCTCCAGGATCGCCGTGCTCTTCCCCGAACCCGAAGGGCCACAGACTCCGGTCATCTCGCCGAATGCGAACTCGAGATCGACGCCCTTCAGGTTGAAGTGCTTCGCGCCGGTGATCCGCACGAGCTCGCGCGGCCCCTCGCGGAGCACGGGCTTGCGCTGCAGCACGATTTCGCCGCGCAGCGCGGCCGCCGTGAGGGACGTCGGGTGCGCCGTCACCTGCTCGGGTGTCCCGTTGGCCACGATCGTCCCGCCCAGGCGGCCGGCGCCGGGGCCGATGTCCACGATCCAGTCGGCGCGCCGCATGATCCCGGGGTCGTGCTCGACCGCGATCACCGTGTTGCCGCGCGAACGCAGATCGAGCAGCGCATCCGTCAACCGCGCGACGTCCTGCGGATGCAAGCCGATCGTGGGCTCGTCGAGCACGTAGCACACGCCGACGAGCTGGGATCCGAGGCTCGCCGACAGGCGGACACGCCGAGCTTCGCCGCCCGAGAGCGTCGAGGTGTGACGATCGAGGGTCAGGTAGCCGAGGCCGACCTTTTCCAGGAGAGCGAGGCGCGACTCGATCTCGTGGACCACGGGCCCGATCTCTTCGGGCAGCGTGCGCTTCTCGCGCAGTTCGGCCGTGAAGCGCGCGGCCTCGGTGACGCTATGCCGGAGCAGCTCGGGCAGCCGCAGCGTCCCGATCGTCGCGGCCCGCGACTCGGCGCGCAGGCGCTCGCCATGGCAGGTCTCGCAGGTGCGCTTCTTCATCACGCCTTCGAGGATGCCGGCCCACTCGGGGTCCTCGGTCTTCCGGTGCCAGGCGTCGACGTGGCCGCAGAGTCCCGGCCAGGCCGCCGTGAAGGTCTCCTGGATGCTGGCGTTCTCCGTCGAACGTTCGATGTCGACCTTGTAGGTCGGCTTCGACCCCGTGCCGTGTGCGAGGAGCGCGCGCTCGGCCTCGGTGTACTTCTGCCAGGGGACGTCGAGCTTGATCTTGTGCTGGCGCGCCACCGTGCGCAGCAGGTTCTCGTAGTAGCCCTTGCCCTTGACCAGATAGCGCGCCAGCTTCGGGTGCAGCGCGCCCTCGTCGAGCGGCAACTCGGGGTGCGCGACGAGGAGTTCGGGCACGCACTGCACGTTCTCGCCGAGCCCGTCGCACGCCGGGCAGGCGCCGACGTGCGTGTTGAACGAGAAGTGACGCGGTTCGAGCGTGCCCTCCACGTGGAATCCGCACACGGTGCAGGCCCCGGTCGTCGAGTAGGTACGCCGAGCGCCGACGCCGCCACCCTCGCCGCGCAGGACGATCGCGACCCGGCCGTCGCCGGCGGCTTCGGCCTCCTCCACCGCTTCGGCAATCCGTGCGCGCCCCTCGGTCGTGAACTTCAAGCGGTCGATGACGAGATCGAGCCGTGTCCCCTTCTCCGGAGCCGGAAGGTCGCCGTCGACGCGGAACTCGGCGCCCTCGAGCAGGATGCGCACGAATCCGGCGGCCTTCCACGCCGGCGCGCGCTCCTTCAGCAGCGCCGTCACATCCTCGTCGTCCCCGCCCGCCACGATCGGCGCCACGAGCCAGCCGGTCTTCCCCTCGGCGTCCGCGATGATGCGACGCGCGACCTTCGCGGCGTCCGCGCGCTCCAGCTTCTCGCCGTGCGTCGGGCAGCGCGATGTGCTCGCCCGCGCCCACAGGACGCGCAGGTGATCGTGGATCTCGGTCGTCGTCGCGACCGTCGAGCGCGGTTGCCCATGGCCCGAGCGGGCTTCGACGGCCACCGCGGGACCGAGGCCCTCGATGCGCTCGACCGGCGGACGGTCCTTCGTGCCCAGGAACTGCCGCGCGTACGTCGAGAGCGATTCGACGAACCGACGCCGCCCCTCGGTGTAGATCGTGTCGAGCGCCAAGGAGCTCTTGCCCGACCCGCTCGGGCCCGTGACCACGATCAGCTTCTCGCGCGGGATCTCCACGGAGACGTTCTTCAGGTTGTGCGTTCGCGCGCCGATCACGCGCAGCTTGTCGGTGCGCTCCGTGGTCACGCGCGTCAGCTCGCGCTTCGCGACCGTGTGCTTCCCGGTCCGGAACGCGCGCAATGCGACGCCCGTGTGCGAGGTCGCAACCCGCTCGACCTCTTCGGGGGTGCCTTCGGCCAGGATGCGGCCGCCCGCCGCTCGGCCCTCGGGGCCCAGGTCGAGGATGTGGTCGGCGGCCAGCGCCAGGTCGAGGTTGTGCTCGATGACGACGACCGTATTGCCGCGGTCGACGAGCGCCTGCAGCGCCTTCACCAGGCGCGCGACGTCGGACAAGTGCAGACCGGTCGTCGGCTCGTCGAGGACGTACAGGACGTGGCCGGCCGGCTTGCGTTGCAGCTCCGTCACGAGCTTCATGCGTTGCGCTTCGCCGCCCGAGAGCGTCGTCGAGGGCTGGCCGAGCGTCACGTAGCCGAGGCCGATCTCGACCAGGATCGAGAGCGGCCGGGCGATCTTCGGGTGGTCCTTGAAGAGGGCGAGCGCGTCCTCGGCCGTCATCGCCAGCACGTCGGCGATCGAATGGCCCTGGTAATGCACGTCCAGGGTCGTGCTCTGGAAGCGGTGTCCGCCGCACTCCTCGCACGGGACGGTGACCGGCGCCAAGAACTGCAACTCGACGTACTTCGCGCCGGCGCCGCCGCACGCCTCGCAGCGCCCGCCGGCGACGTTGAAGGAGAAGCGCGACTTCGAGTAGCCGCGCAACTTCGCTTCGGGCATCCCGGCGAAGAGGTCGCGGATCCAGTCGAAGACCCCGGTGTAGGTCGCCGGGTTCGAACGCGGCGTCCGGCCGATCGGCGCGGCGTCGATCGTCACGAGCGACTCGATGTTCTCGAGGCCCGTGACCCGGTCGTGCGCCTCGGGAGCCGGCCCTTCGAGGCCCAGCTTGCGCCGCACCGCGCGTTCGAGGATGCGGTTGACGAGCGTCGACTTGCCCGATCCGCTGACGCCCGTGACGACCGTCAGGGTGCCGAGCGGGAATCGCGCGTCGACGCCCTTCAGGTTGAACGCGCGCGCCCCCTTGACGACGATCGCCTTGCCGTTGCCCTTGCGCCGCGTCGCGGGCGCTTCGAGCGCGATTTCACCGCGAAGCAGACGCGCGGTCGGCGTGTCGAGCTTCGCGACGTCGGCCGGCGTCCCCTGGGCGACGATGTGGCCGCCGTGGCGTCCCGCCCCGGGACCGACGTCGACGAGCCAGTCCGCGGCGCGCAGCGTGGCGTCGTCGTGCTCGACGACGACGACCGTGTTTCCCGCGTCGCGCAAGGAGCGCAGCGCACCGAGCAAGCGATCCTGATCGCGCGCGTGCAGGCCGATCGAGGGCTCGTCGAGGACGTAGAGGACGCCCTGCAGTCCCGCGCCGAGTTGCGCCGCGAGTCGGATGCGCTGAGCTTCGCCGCCCGAGAGGGTCTCGGCCGACCGATCGAGCGTCAGGTAGCCCAGGCCCACCTGCAGGAGGAAGTCGACGCGCCGCCGGATCTCGCGCAGGAGGTCGATGGCGATGCGCGCCTCGCGCTGCGTGAGATCCAGCGCGGCGAGTGTCGAAGGCAAGTCCTCGATCGGCTGGCGCGTGAGCTCGCCGAAGCCGATCGCACCGAGCATCACGGCGTTGGCCGCCGGGTTCAGGCGCGTGCCCAGACAGGTCGGGCAGGTTTCGCGGGCCAGGAATTTCTCGGCCGTCTTCTTGTGCGCCCCGGATTTCGCGGCCTTTTCGACCGCGGGGAGGACGCCCGGGAAGCGGCGCATCCACTTCACCTTGCCGGCGAACTTCTTGCCCGACCAGGAGGCTTCGTCCTCGAAGCGCTCGTCGCCGGTCCCCGAGAGGATGACGCGCTGCGCGGCGCGCGGGAGTTCCTTCCAGGGCGTGTCCAGGTCGAACTCGAACGCCTCGGCGATCTGGTCCAGGAACTCGAAGTCGACGTGCGGGAACAGGAGCGCGCCGCCGGACGCGCGCGTCACCGCGAGAGCTCCCGCGCGGATGGACAGCGACGCGTCGGCCACGACGGCGCGCTCGGAAGCGCTGAGCCGCTCGCCGAGACCCTCGCAGGTGATGCACGCGCCGTGCGGCGAGTTGAACGAGAAGAGCCGCGGCTCGAGCGGCGGGACGTCGCCCCCGCAGCCCGGACACGTGCGGCTCGTGGAATAGGACCGGTCGGGACCGTCGCCCGCGATGATCACGTCGCCGCCCGAGAGCTCGAGCGCCTGCTCGATCGTCTCGCGCAGGCGTTGCAGCTTGTCGTCGCTCGGCTGGAGGCGGTCGACGACGGCCTCCAGCGTGTGGCGCTTGTAGCGCTCGAGCTCCGGCACGTCCTCGATGCGCAGCACGGCGCCGTCGACGCGGGCGCGGACGAAGCCCTTCTTGCGCAGCGTGTCGAGGAGCTCCTTGTGCTGTCCCTTGCGGTCGCGCACGAGCGGAGCGAGCAGCATCACGCTCTTGCCGGCGCTGTCGCGCAGGATCGCCTGCACGATCTCCTCGGGCGTCTGCGACCGGATCGGCAGCTTGCAGGCCGGGCAGTGCGGCCGGCCGGCGCGGGCGTACAGGACGCGCAGGTGATCGACGATCTCGGTCAGGGTGCCGACCGTCGAGCGCGGGCCGCGCTGGATCGACTTCTGGTCGACCGCGATCGCCGGCGAGAGCCCCTCGATGCTCTCGACGTCGGGCTTCTCCATGTCGCCCAGGAACTGACGGGCGTAGGCCGACAGCGTCTCGAGGAACCGCCGCTGCCCCTCGCGGAACAGCGTGTCGAAGGCCAGCGAGGACTTGCCGGACCCCGAGACCCCCGTGATCGCGATCAACCGGTTGCGCGGCAGGTCCACGTCGACGCCGGCCAGGTTGTTCTGGCGCGCCTTGCGGATGCGGATCTGGCCTTCGGTCATGCGTCGGGAAGCCTGCGGGGGCCGCGCGGCGGGCCGGCGCCGGGGCTCCCTCTGGAGGGTTCCCGGCGCGCAGGAACGCATGGCGGCAAGCCAACCAGGATAGCCGGGCGGCGGGATCGCCGGAAGGCGCGGCGCATGGGCCGAGGTCGTGGAATGGAGGTTCGGAGGTCGCGGGCTGCGCCGTTTCGGGCCCGGATCGGACCCGACGATCCGCTCGGGACGGCTGGCCCCCGGACCGGACCGGGTCCGGGGCGAGCGACTGGCGGACAGGGGCGCGAGTTCGCGCGAGCTGGGTCCGGCACGAGCCGGCACGAGTCTCGAGCCGGCAGCCCGAGGTTCGACCTCCGGGTTCAGGAGCGCGAGAGAGCTTGGGATTCGTGTGTCCCGATCCTCCCGCCGCGCCGCCAGCCGACGCGCAGCAGCCACGATCTCGCGACCGCGATCGGGCGCGCATCCCGCGCAACCCGGTCCAGCCAGCCGTCGAACCACGGCCCCGAGGAGTACGCATCGATCCCGAGGAGGTGCGCACCGTGCTTGCGGGCGTTCTGGAGCAGGTAGACGAGAACGGACCGGACCTCGCGGGGCGTGCGCAGGATCCGCGCGTGGTAGCGGTCGGAGAAGACGCGGCCGCGGCGGTCCCACGCGCGATTCAGCGCTTTCGCGACGCGCACGAGCAGTCCCTGCATGCCGCGGGCGAGAGAGCGCGCGTCCTCGCCTTCGGCGACGAGGTGCAGATGGGTGGACTGGATCGAGTATTCGACGAGTCGGAATCCGAACCGCTCCTATCCCGCGGCGAGAACGCGTCGCAAGGTCGCGAGCGTGCGCGCGCGGCGCAGACTCGGCAGGCCGTGCGCGAGATGGGTCGTCACGAACACGGGGTCGTTCCCGGTCAGGCGCGGCCGCTTGGCGTGCGTCGCGAGCGCGACCGACCCCTTCGGCTTGTGCCCGGCGCCGCGGCGTGCGCCGCCGCGCGGGAAGATCGTGAGCTGTCGCGGATGATCGCCGTACTTCGTCCTCGTCGCGCCGTGCATCGTGTGCCTCCTTCCACATGACGATCGGCGCGGGATGCGAAACGTGATTTCACGCCGAGTTCACGGCCATTCGTCGGCGCCGATCGCGGAGCTTCGCGTGCCCGCGATCGGTTCAGCACAGATCGCGACCGCCCTTCGACGGCCGCATGCCGCAGATCGGGTGTGTCGCCCGAACGGCGTACGGACCCGGAGCCGCGAGCCTCCTCGCGCAGTCCGGGCTCGGAGTGCTGATCCTCGGAGCACCCGCGGCGTCCGTCCCGCCCGCTCCTGGGGCGCACGGAGGTCCTCCCGACGCGATCGATTCGGCACAGATCGCAATCGGGCCCCGCGTCAACCTGTGAGCGCGGGGGTCGTCGTAGCGTCGGCCTCCCGCTCCGCGTGCTCGATCCGTACGGACTCTCGTGCGACGGATCAGATCCACGATGGGTGAAATCCCGCGGCAGGCCCGAAGCCGACCCTGCGGCTCAGGCCCGCACGCGCCCGCGCAACTCCTCGAAGATCCCGGCGCCCGCCGCGACGACGTTCTTCCCGCGCAGCCAGTCCTCGCCCCCGCTCATGTCGCGCACGATCCCGCCGGCTTCGCGCACGAGCAGCGCTCCCGCCGCGACGTCGTGCGGCTGGAGGTGCAGCTCCCAGTACCCGTCGAGCCGGCCCGCCGCGACGTAGGCCAGGTCCACCGCGGCCGAGCCCATCCGCCGGATGCCGCGGATCGCGAGGATCAGCGCGTCGAAGTTCGCGACGTTGTTGTTGGGCAGCTCGTTGCGGCGGTACGGGAACCCCGTCGCCAGCACGGCCTCGGACAGCCGTGCGCAGTCCGAGACGCGGATCCGCCGCCCGTCGAGGAAGGCGCCGCCGCCGAGGCGGGCCGTGAACGTCTCGCCGAGCTTCGGCGCGTGCACGACGCCTACGAGCGGTTCGCGGCCCAGGTACAGCCCCATCGACACCGAGAACACCGGGATCCCGTGCACGAAGTTCACGGTCCCGTCGAGCGGATCGAGGAACCAGCGCGGCCGCGCCGCGTCGGTCGGGGCGTCGAGCGCGTCGCGGACCTCCTCCTCGGCCTCGATCGCGTGGTCCGGGAACGCGCGGCGCAGGCGCGCGACGAGCTCGCGCTCGGCCGCGACGTCGGCCTTGGTCACGAGGTCGCGCGCGACGGACTTCGAGGCGACCTCGGCGCGGTCGATGTGGCCGTAGTGCGCCAGGAGGACCTCGCCCGCCGCACGCGCCGCGGCTTCGGCCTCGCGCAAGATCGCGTCGAGGCCCGCGGGAGTGAAATCGGCCGGCGTGGCGTCCGGGCCCTTCACTCGCGCACGCCAGCGAGAATGCGGCAGATCCGGTCCTGCATCGGCTTCCACACGCGCGTGTTCAGCCCGTCGGTCACCGGATACTCGACCAGGATGGAGAAGCACACGCTGCGCCCCCCGTCGGTCTCGATCACGCCCGACAAGGCGCTCGTCCCGCCGATGAACCCGGTCTTCGCGCGCACGCGTCCCTCGAGGCCTGCCAGCCGGTCGTCGAGCGTTCCGTCCGCCTTCGGCGCGGCCATCGAAGCGAGCAGCGACTCGCTGGCGCGTCCCCCGCGGCGCAAGACGCCGGCGAGCAGCGCGGTGATCTGGCGCGCGGAGACTTGATTGTCGCGCGACAGACCGGAGCCGTCGACCTGCTGGAAGCCGTCGTCGGGAACGCCCAGGCGCTGCAGCGCGAGGGAAGTGGCCTGGCGTCCGCCGCTGCGGTCGCCGGTGCCGAACTGCGCGTTGCCGAGCGCGAAGAAGAGCTGGTCGGCGCAGGCGTTGTTCGAGTGCGCGTTGATCGGCTCGAGCACGGACAGGATCGGCGTCTCGATCTTCGCCAGAGGGCGCGCGCCGGCTTTCGGCGTCGCGCGCTCGCGGCGCACGGAGCCGGCGACCTCGATGCCCTGGGCCGAGAGAGCGTGCCTCAACGCGCCGCCGAAGAGGGCCACGGGATCGGGCGCCGCGAAGCGGCACTCCCAGGAATCGACGTTCGCCGGGAAGCTCCCTTCCACGATCACCGTGCCGTTGATGGCCGACACGCGCACGTCGAGCCTCGACTTCGCCGGGCCGGTGCGCACGTCGATCTTCTGCGGCAGTCCGTGGCCGAGGGGACGGACCTCCACGCGCGCGGGCGCTCCGACTTTCCCCGGCCGCACGCGAGCCGTCAGGCAGCCCGCGTTCGCGTTGAAACCGCCGGTGAGCGCGCAGAACTCGTCCCAGCGCTGGCCGCTCGCGGGCCAGGCCGGACCCGGGCCGGGTTCCAGGAAGCGGCCCTCGTCGAGCACGAGGTCGCCCGCGACGCGCGTGATCCCGGCGGCGCGCAGCTCACCGATCGCGGGGGCCAGGAGCTTCTCTACGTCGCCGGCCGCGTTCGGGTCGTAGAGCGGATCGCCGCCCGCGCGCACCACGAGGTCGCCGCGCAGGACCCCGTTCTCGACGGCCGCTTCGCTGGTGAAGAACGTCTGGAACCGCCAGTCGGGGCCCAGCAGGACGAGGGCCGCTCCGGTCGTCACGAGCTTCAGGTTCGATGCGGGTCGCTGCGCGCGCTCGGCGCCGATCGTGGCGATTTCCGCGCCGTCCGCGGCGCTGCGCACGTGGACCGCAACGGCGATCTCGGAACGCCGCGCGCGTCCCTTGCTCTCGGTTTCCGCCTTGATCAGCGCATCCTGGATGGCGACGCGGATCCGTTCCTCGAGCGCGCGGTCGCGCCGCGACCCGAAGGCGACGGGGCTGGGCTCGGAGACGTATGGACTCGCCACGGCCGCGACGGAGCTCGGGATCGAGGTCCCGGCTGTCGCGACGGCCGGCGCCTGATCCCGCGCGAGGAGCCGCGGGACGGCGACCTTCCAGGCGACGCCGATCAGCGCGGCGTTCACCGCCAGGAGCAACGCGATGCGCGCGACGCGCGCGCGCCCGGCGTTCCTCGTCACGGCCCGGCCCGCGCCCTTGCGCCCCCGACTCTTCAAGCGACTCCCTGCATCCAGGACTTGTCGCAATCCCGAGCGGCCGGTTCAAGACTGCGCGTAGCCGTCCGGATGCGCGCGGTGGAATCGCCAGGCGTCGGAGACGATGTCGGCGATGTCCGGACGCGCCGGCTCCCAGCCGAGGACGTCGCGCGCACGCGTGCCGCCGCTGACCAGGATCGGCGGGTCGCCCTCGCGGCGCGGCGACGTGGCGGCCGGGATGGGATGGCCCGTCACGCGCCGCGCCGTCTCGATGACCTCGCGCACCGAGAAGCCCTTTCCCGTGCCCAGGTTGATCGCCAGCGGGGATCCCCCGGCCTGGAGCCGCGCCAGGGCCCGCAGGTGTGCGTCGGCCAGGTCCTCGACGTGGATGTAGTCGCGCACGCAGGTCCCGTCCGGCGTCGGGTAGTCGTCGCCGAAGATCTGGATCTTCGCGCGCGTCCCGAGCGCGACCTGGAGCACGAGCGGGATCAGGTGCGTTTCCGGCCGATGGACCTCGCCCAGGTCACCGGCGCGCGACGCCCCCGCCGCGTTGAAGTAGCGCAGCGCCGCGATCTGCAGGCCGTAGGCGCGCGCGTAGTCCTGCATCATGTGCTCCATGTGCAGCTTGGTCCGTCCATAGGGCGAGATCGGATCCTGCGGGTGGGCTTCGTCGAGCGGCACGCGGAGCGGGTTGCCGTACGTCGCGCAGGTGGAAGAGAACACGATCTCGCGGCATTCCGCCGCGCGCATCGCCTCGAGCAGGTTCCAGGTGTGGAAGACGTTCTCGCGGTAGTACAGGGCCGGCTTCTCGACGGATTCCCCGACGTACGTCTTCGCCGCGAAGTGGATCACTGCGCGCGGCCTGTGGCGCGCGAACACCGCGTCGAGACGCGCGCGGTCGCCGAGATCGGCCAACTCGAACGGGGCGCTGACGGCCTGCCGCCAGCCGGTCGACAGGTTGTCGAGCACGACCACCGGCACCCCGCGTGCCTGGAGGAGCCGCGTCGTGTGGCTGCCGATGTACCCCGCGCCACCGGTGACGAGGACCGGGCCCGCGGGTGTTTCCTGCGCTGCGCTCATCCGCGGGAGTCTACGTCGGCGGACGCGCGATCGAAGCTCCCGCGCGCTCGAGATCGCGCCAGAATCCGGGCCAGGACTTGGCGACGCAGCCCGGGTCCGCGACCAGGACCCCGTCGATCGTGAGGCCCAGCAGGGCGAACGCGAACGCCATGCGGTGATCCCCGTGGCTGTCGAGCGGCTCCGCCGGGCGGCGCGGCGTCCCGCGGCCGATCGAGAGCGCGTCGCGGGTCGCCGTGGCCTCGAATCCGGCGGCGCGGAGACCGGCCGCGAGCACCTCGATCCGCGAGCTCTCCTTGCCCGGGAGCGTCCCGAGCCCGCGCAATCGAGTGGTACCCCCGCTCTCGATCGCCGCGCGCGCCGCGACGGCCGCCAGGACGGGCGCGAGGTCGGGCTCGCCCGTCAGGTCGAGGTCGGCCGGCCGCGTCGGGAGGCCGCGCGCCTGCAGCGCGTCGTCGCGCGCGCCCGCCTCGCAACCGAACGCGGCGAGGTGCTCGACGATGCGCGCGTCCCCTTGCAGCGAGCGGCTCGTGATCCCGGCGATCGCGACGTCGCCGCCCGAGAGACAGCCCGCGGCCAGGGCGACGGCGGCAGCCGAAGCATCGGGCTCGATCGACAGCGGGACCTCGGGCGCGCGCAGCGGGCCCGTCACGTGGAAGTGCGCCGCGCCCGGCATCACGCTCTCCGCGACGGTCGCTCCGAACTGAGCCAGCGCCGCGACGGTGAGCGCGAGGTAGGGACGGCTCGGGATCTCGCCGCGCACGACGAGCGCCGCCTCTCCCGGCCAGGCGGCGAGCGCGATGAGGAGCGCGCTGACCTCCTGGCTCGAGGCGGGGTTGTCGAGCACCACCTCGCTGGGCGGACCGAGCGGCGTGATCCGGACCGGCCAGCGCACCGCGTCGCCCGGTTCCGTGCGGACCCCCGCGCCGCGCAGGGCGGCGAACAGCGCTGTGCTGGAGCGCTGGGCGAGCGTGCCGCGCACGTCGATGGTCCCCGTCCGCCCGGCGTCGCCGCAGAACCCGAACGCCGCGGTGGCGAGGCGCGCCAGCGTGCCCGACTCCCCGGCCTGGAGCGGCGGGTCGGCGCGCCAGCCGCGGTGCGGCCCCGGAGGTCGTCCATCGATCGCGCACGCCGCGGGACTGAGCCGCTCGACGCGTGCGCCGGTCGCGGCCACGAGCGCGAGGGCCGCGACCACGTCCTCGCCGTCGGGCAGTCCCGCCAGGCGCGTCCGCCCCGGGCAGAGTCCCGCGAGCACCACGGCGCGCTGCGCGATCGACTTCGATCCGGGGACGCGGACCGCGCCGCGGACGACGCCGCGCCCCCCCGCGGGAGGGCGCAGGCCGAGCGGTGCGTTCGAGCGGTCGGGCATCCCGTGGAGTGTACGCGCGCGCCTCGCTTAGACTCTCGCCCCTCATGGCGACCGGAACGAGCGCAACGGACATCTACCTCGGACGCACGGGCGGCCCGCCGGGCTACGCACTCGTGCATTCCGGCAAGGTGCGCGACATCTACACGCTCGACGGGGAGCACCTCCTCTTCGTGGCGACCGACCGCGTGTCGGCCTTCGACGTGGTCATGCGCGAGGGCATCCCCGGGAAGGGCCGCGTGCTCTCCGCGTTGTCGGCGTTCTGGTTCGAGAAGACGCGCGACGTCGTGCCGAACCACCTCGTCTCGACGCGGGTCGAGGACGTGCCCGGTCTCGACTCCGGCTGGCGCGCGCGGCTGCGCGGTCGCGTGCAGATCGTCCGTCGCGCCACGCCGACACCGGTCGAGTGGGTCGTGCGCGGCTACGTGGCCGGCTCGGGCTGGAAGGACTACCAGCGCACGCGCTCGATCTGCGGCGTCGCCCTGCCGGTCGGATTGCAGCACGCCTCCCGGTTGGAGACGCCCATCCTGACCCCGACCACGAAGGAAGCGGCGCACGACCTGCCGCTCACGCACGACGAGGCGCGCGCGAAGGTCGGAGCGGCGACGTTCGACGAGGCGCAGCGCGTCGCGCTGGCGCTCTACCGTCGCGGGACCGAGGTGCTGGAACCGCACGGGATCCTCCTGGCCGACACGAAGTTCGAGTTCGGGATCCTGGACGGCCGCCTGGTGCTGATCGACGAGGTTCTGACGCCCGACAGCTCGCGGTTCTGGCCGCGCGAGACGTGGAAACCGGGCGAGAACCCGCCCAGCTACGACAAGCAGATCCTGCGCGACTGGCTCGAGACGACCGGCTGGAACAAGGAACCGCCGCCGCCCGCGCTCGATCCCGCCGTGCTCGCGCGCGTCGCGCAGCGCTACCTGGAGATCTGCCAGCGCATCACCGGCCGTCTGCCCGAGGGCGTGGAGGTCGCGCGATGAAGCCCGTGGTCGAGACTCTGCGTTGGGTGGGTGATCGCCCGGGCTACGTCGAGCTCGTGGACCAGACGCGCCTGCCCGAGGAGCACGTGCAGCTCGCGGTCCGCACCGTGGACGAGATGCGCGACGCGATCCGCCGGCTCGCCGTCCGCGGCGCGCCGGCGATCGGGGTGGCGGCCGCGTACGGCGTGCTGCTCGGCGTGCAGGAACTCGACGAGAGCGACGCGGCCAACGTCGTCGGCGTCGCGCAGGAGGTCGCCGCGACCCTGGCCAAGGCGCGACCGACCGCGGTCAACCTGTTCTGGGCGCTCGACCGCATGAAGCGACGCGCGGAGCGCGAGTTCGCGGGGAAGGCCGGCGGCGCGCGCATCGTGGCCGCGCTCTTCGAGGAAGCGCGGGCCATCCACGCCGAGGACCGCGCGCAGTGTCGCGCGATGGGCGAGCACGGTGTCCGGCTCCTGAAGGACGGCTGCACGGTGCTCACGCACTGCAACGCCGGCGCGCTCGCCACGGGCGGCATGGGAACGGCGCTCGCGCCGATCTACGTCGCCCGGGAGCGCGGACTGTCCGTGAAGGTCTACGCCGACGAGACGCGGCCCCTGCTCCAGGGAGCGCGGCTGACGGCTTGGGAACTGCAGCAATCGGGCGTCGACGTGACGCTGATCACGGACAACATGGCCGCGAGCCTCATGGCTTCCGGCCGCGTCGACCTCGTCCTCGTCGGTTCGGATCGCATCGCGCGGAACGGCGACGTGTGCAACAAGATCGGCACGTACGGCGTCGCGGTCCTGGCGCGCGAGCACGGCATCCCCTTCTACGCGGTCGCCCCGCTCACGACGTTCGATCCGAAGATCGCGAGCGGTGCCGAGATCCCGATCGAGGAGCGCGCGCCCGAGGAGGTCACTCACGGGTTCGGCCGGCGCACGGCGCCGATCGGCGTGAAGGTCTGGAACCCGGCCTTCGACGTGACGCCGGCGCGCCTCGTCACGGGCATCGTGACCGAGGTCGGGATCATCGAGAGCCCGACGACCGAGAAGGTCGAGGCGGCGCTGACGCGCGGCGGCGTGGCGGTCCCAACCCTGCGGCGCGGGTCGACCTAGATCCGCGGCTGACCTTCCCCGGACTCGCCGGCGGATCCGCGGGACGAGGGATTCTGAGTGCGCTTCGGGGCGGACCGGACCCGAGCCGGCCGAGCGTGGGACGGCCCCGGGGGTACCCCCCAGCCTCGGGACGCGGTCCGCGAGGGCGTCCGGCCTGCGCTCGCTCGCGGACGATCAAGAATCGCACCCCGGCCGGTCGATCCACGGGACTGGCGAGGCGGATCTGGTCCGCCGCGGCCCCCGCTCCTGGACCGACTGCGAGACTCCCCGGATGGGCACGACGAAACGCAAGACCAAGACGACGACGATCGACGAGGACGAGTCCCCGCGCACGGGAACCCTGCGCCCGGACGAGATGCCGCCCGACGTCATCGAGTTCATCACGGCGATCGACGACTACAAGCGCGTGAACCGGCGCCCATTCCCGACGTGGTCGGAGGTGCTGGAGATCGTGAAGGGGCTCGGGTACCAGCGCGACGCCTCCTGATCTCGACGCGAGCCGTGCGCGCATCGGACCGCCGAAGGGCGGTCCGATCGCATTTCCCGAGGTCTCGCGGGGGACGGCGCGCACCCGCGCTTGGGGCTAGGGATTCCGGCGCTTGAACCGCGAGGGTGTCCAGCGGATCCTCGCGGTCGACATGACCTCCGAAGTCCGGCCCGGCGTCTCCGCGATCGGCGCGCCCGTCGATCGATTCTGGGATCGCACGCTGCGCGTCGCCTGGTGGTCCGTGGCGCTGGGCATCGGCCTCGAGGTCGTCCAACTCGTCCTCTTCGCCTTCCAGGACCGCCTGCCGACCGTCGCCCAGACCGTGGCGGAGACCGCCGGCAAGGTGAGCTGGTCGGTGCTCGTCTGCGTGTCGATCTCCTGCGGACTCGCGGCGGGCAAGGCGCGTCCGCGCGCGATGGGACTCCTGGGCGCGCTGAGTGCGCCCGTCGGCTTCGCGATCGCGCGTTCGGTGCACAAGAGCGTCGGCTCGGCGCTGTCCGTGGCACCCGGAGCCGCGGAAGCGCTGTCCCCCTTCCTCCTCGCGGGCATCAAGGCCGTCGAGTACGGCGCCCTCGGGCTCGTCGTGGCGCGGCTCACGAGCCGGCCCGTGATCTCGCTGCGGAGCCACCTCGTGGTCGGCCTCTCGATCGGAGCGGTCACGGCCCTCGTCGTGAGCGTGCTCCTCCTGCGCCTCCGGCCGGACACCCGGCTGGCCGTGCTCGCCACGCAGGCCGTCGCCGAAGTCCTCTTCCCCATCGGCTGCGCGGCCGTCATCTACGTGACCGAGCGCGCGGCGCGGCTCGCGCGGCGCGACTCGTGATCGACCGCCTGGATCTCCTCTGGCCCGAGCCGCGTGCGCTCGAGCGCGTCGGAGGGTCCTTCTCGTGCGATGCGCGCTGGACGGCCGACGCCGGACCGTTCGGGCTGGAGATTCCTGGCGCCAGCGGTTCGCCCCCCAGTCTGCGCCTCGTCCACGCCGCGCACGTACCACCCGCCGGCTACGAGTTGGAGGTGGACGGGCAAGGAGGGCGTGCATCGGCCCGCGACGCCGCGGGCGCGCGTCACGCTCTGGCGACCTTCACGCAGATCGTCGCCCTGCACACGGGACGCGACGGCCGGGCGGAGATCCCCGGCCTGCGGATCCGCGACGAACCGGCTTTCTCGACGCGCGGCGTCATGCTCGACGTGTCGCGCGGCCGCGTGCCGCGCACGGAGGCGCTCGACGGCATCGCCGAGCACCTGGCGGCTTGGAAGGTCGATCACCTCCAGCTGTACTTCGAGCACGCCTTCGCCTACGCCGGACACGAGGACGTCTGGCGCGCGGCCAGTCCGTTCACGCCCGACGAGGTGCGGTCCTTCGACGACCGATGCGCCGCGCGCGGGATCGAGCTCGCCCCGAACCAACAGAGCTTCGGTCACTTCCACCGCTGGTTGAAGCACGCGCGCTACCGGGACCTGGCCGAGGTGCCGGCCGGCGTGGAGCACGCGTTCAGCCTGGATCGCGAGCCCTACTCGCTCGACCTCGGCGACCCGCGGGCGATCGCCCTGCTCGAGGACCTCTACGACCAGCTCCTGCCCTGCTTCCGCTCCGGCACATTCAACGTGGGCCTGGACGAGACGTTCGACCTCGGACTGGGGAAGTCCAAGGCCGCATGCGCAGAGCGCGGCGTGGAGCGCGTGTACCTCGAGTACCTGCGGCGCGTGCACGAGCTCGTGACGCGCCGCGGGCGGCGGATGCAGTTCTGGGGCGACGTCATCCTGCAGCGGCCGGAGCTCGTGCCCGAGCTCCCGCGGGACCTCGTCGCACTGGAGTGGGGCTACGACGCCGGTCATCCCTTCGCCGAGCACGTCGAGCGTTTCCGGGCGGCGGGCCTCGAGTTCTGGGTCTGTCCGGGAACGTCCAGTTGGCAGAGCTTCGGCGGCCGCGCGCGCAACGGGATCGCGAACCTGCGCGAGGCCGCCGCGCACGGCGTGCGTGCCGGCGCGCGGGGCATGCTCGTGACCGACTGGGGCGATCGCGGTCACCACCAGCCGCACTGCGTGCGGGACTGGGGGCTCCTCGCCGGAGCGGGTCTCTCCTGGAATCCCGACGCGAACCTCGACGAAGCGCGCCTGGCGCGCCTCCTCGACGCGCACGTCTACGCCGATGACGCGGGCGAGCTGGGCCTCGCCGCGATGGAGCTCGCCAACGTCTACCTCGAGACCGGATCGCCCGCGACGAACGGATCGGCGCTCTTCTTCCTCGTGGCTTTCGCGCCGGACGCGTTCCCCCATCCGCGGACGCCCGATCTCTCGCGCGCGGGCCTCGAGTGCGCGCTGGATTCCATGCAGCGCACCGTGTCGCGCATCGAGCGATCACGCAGCACGCGCGCCGACGCGCCCCTCCTGTGTGCCGAGATGCGCTGGATCGCCTCCGCGCAGGCGCTCGGCGCGGATCTCGGGATCGCGCGATTGGAAGCGGGCGCGGGCGTGCCGCTCGCCGGCCTCCCGGCACGCGCGCGCGGCGAGCTCGCGCAGCAGTTCCGCGCCGTGGAGGCGGAACACGAGCGCATCTGGCTCGCGCGGGATCGCCCGGGCGGGCTCGACGAGTCGTTGCGCTGGTTCCGGCGCGTGCGCGCCGGGCTCGAGGCCGCGCCCTGACCCTCAGGCCTCGCGCTGCTCGAGGAGTTCCACGATCCGGGATCGGCGGTGCTCGAAGATGCGCTTCACGAGCCGTCCGACGAAGAGGTGGTGCGCGAGGCTGCCGAGCGGACCCAGTGGCGCGCGGAAGTCGACGCGGTCGAGCATCCACGTGCCGCCGAGGTGCCGGCGGAACTCATGGGTGTGGTGCCACAGCGCGAACGGCCCGGACTCCTGCTCGTCCACGAAGGCGCGGCCGGGCTCGTGGCGCACGATGCGCGTCCTCCAGCGCAGCGGCACGCCGAAGAGCGACAGACGGTAGTCGATGCGCGCGTCCACGTGCATCGGGACGGGGCTCGGCGTGAGGATGCGGAAGCGCAGCCAGGGCGGGGTGATGGCCTCGAGGTTCTCGGGCCGCTCGAAGAACGGGAACACGTCCTCGATCGGGCGGGCGAGGATCTGCACGTTCTCGAGGCGCCAGCCGCGTTCGATCCGTGAGAGGGTCGACCCGTCTTGGGACGGCGTGGCGGGGATTTCGGCGACCATCCTCGTCCTCTTCGCCGCGTGGGTCCACGCGGATGCGCCGGAGCGCCCGTGGAACCACACGGTCGCAAGGTGCACACTGGCTCACGTGGGCCCCGCGCGTGCATCGGACGGCGCTGCCCTGCCGAAGGGCAGCATGTGCGCATGAAGGAGATCGAGAGAGCCGGCGCGCGCGGTGTCGCGGCCGCCTTGGCCGTCATTTCGCGAGCCTCCAAGACCTACGCCCGCGGTGCGGCCGAGGTCGCGGCGCTCGTCGAGGTCGACCTCGAGATCCAGCCGGGGGAGATGGTGGCGCTGCTCGGGCCCTCGGGCTGCGGGAAGTCGACCCTGCTGAACGTGCTCTCGGGCGTGGACCGGCTCGACGCGGGCACCGCGTTGGTGGCCGGGATCGACCTCGGCCGCGCCAGCGAGCGCGAGCTCGTCACGCTGCGGCGCGAACGGATCGGCATCGTCTTCCAGGCGTTCCACCTGGTCCCGAACCTCACGGCCGAGGAGAACGTGGCCCTCCCTCTCTCCCTGGCCGGCCGCCGGGATCCGGCGCGTGTCGCGAGCCTGCTCGCGCGCGTCGGACTCGCGGCGCGTGCGCGCCACTTCCCGTCGGAGCTCTCCGGGGGCGAGCAGCAGCGCGTGGCCCTGGCGCGCGCACTCGTCCACCGGCCGCGCCTCGTGCTGGCCGACGAACCGACCGGGAACCTCGACTCCGTGTCGGGCGCGGCCGTGCTCGAGCTGCTCGACGAGCTGCGCGCGGAATCCAGCCCGTCCGAGCGCGCGGCGGTGGTCCTCGCCACGCACGACGAGCGCGTCGCCGCGCGCGCGGACCGGCGCGTGCGCATGCGCGACGGACGCGTGATCGGGGAGGACTGAGTGGGCCCTGGGCACTGACGCCATGCTGCTCACGGCCCTGTTCCTCCGTCCGGTCCGACGCCGGCCCCTGCGCTTCTGCGTGACGGTCCTGGGCGTCGCAGCGGGCGTCGCGGCCGTGGTCGCGACCCTGGCTTCGAGCCGTGCGGCCGTGGCGGCGCTCGAGGAAGGCGTCCTGGAACTCTCGGGTCGCGCGCGGCTCGAAGTGCGCGCGCCGGGCGGGCTCGCCGACTCGGTGCTCGGGGATCTGCGCCCCATCGCCGGGGAGGCCCTGCTCGTGCCCGTGGTCGACGAGGTGGCCCTCAGCCCGGTGTCGCGCGCTCCGATCCGGCTCTTCGGGGTCGACGCCCTCGTCGACAGCGGCGCGCGGGATCTCGGCGCGGGCCTCGCCGTCGCGTTCGCGGAATCCGACGCGCGCGAGCGCTTCATCGAATTCGTCCGCGGAG
>JAPLOF010000004.1 GCA_026692665.1 Planctomycetota bacterium | reverse complement strand
AACGGCGGAGTTGTGCCTGGCTCCGTACCTCCTACCGCTTCCCCGCCCGACGCCGCGTCTCCGCGTCCTGCCCGACGATGGCGCCCTCCGGCAGAGCCACGAAAAGGCGCGTATCCCCGGCGATCTCCAGCGGCTGGTCCTTCGTCAGCACCGCGTCGCTCCAGCGCACGGTGACGAGCCAGGAACCTTCGGGCAGGTTCGCGATGCGCAGATCCCGGCCGAGCGGCAACACGAACGGGTCGCGCGGCACGCCCTCGACCGTCACTTGGACCGGCAGGGGCTGGATCCGGTCCTGCATCTGGATCGCGAGCTCGCCAGCGCCGTTCTCGACCGGCTTCAACGCGAGGTCGGCGCGCACGTCGCCGAGCTTCAGGACCGCGTGCGCGACGCGCTTGCCGTCGCGCGAAAGGGCGGTCAGGTAGCGCACGGCCGACACGTCCTCGCTGGCGGACAGCTGGTACTCGCCCTTCCCGTTCGTCGTGGCCTCCTGCAGCGCGGGCGGCAGCTCGGGCAACACGTCGCTCTCGAGGAACAGATAGCTCGACTGACCGAACACCGACAACATCGCCGCGGTGCGGTCCGGGGGCTCGAGCCGCACGATCGCATTCTCGGCCGGCGTCCCGCCGTCGGTCACGACCCCCGTCACCACGGGCGCGGGCTGCAGGCCGAACTCGACCGTCTCGCGCGCGCCGGGGTGCAGCTCGACGGAACGTCGCGCGGGTTTCGACAGCGCGCCCGCGTGGTAGAGGCGCAACGTGACGCGCGCCTCGGGCAGGTCCTCGACGATCGCCGTGCCGCCCGGCCAGATGCGCACGGGATTCACCTTCTGCCAGGGGAACTTGCGCTCGCCGTCGATGTCCTCGGGCAGGATGAAGAGCGTGGCTTGCTGCCCGGCGTTCAGCGCATCCGTGATCGAGACCTGCAAGGAAGCACCGGGATCCAGCCGGAATTTGATCTTGCCGCGCTCGAGCGTGTTCCCGCCCACGAGGTTCAGTGTCTGGCGCAGGCTCGCGAAGCCGGCCTTCTCGACGACGACGAGGACTTCTCCGGCGGCAACCGCGCCGAACTCGACGAAACCCTCCTCGCCTGTCTCCGCCACCTGCCCGTCGAGCGTGACGACCGCGCCCTGGATCGGCTTCGCGTCCTTGTCCATCACGTCCGCGTAGACGCGCGCCGGACGTGCGTACCCGATGTTGAGCTGCGTCTCGCGCTGCGGTCGCAGGCGGACCTCGCGCTGCGATCCGGGGATGCCCGGCCCGGAGATCCCGACGACGGACAGACCGGGGTACAGACCATCGGCCCCAAAACGCCCGAGCGAATCCGCGTACAGCGTGCGACCCCGATTCGGCCCGGCGAGGAAACGCACTTGCGCGCGCACGCCGCCGTTCTTGCCGTCGACCACCGATCCGGCGAGCGTCGCGGTCGCCCCCGCGCCCAGGCCCGGACTCCCGTCGGCCTTCGGGTTCGAGGCCGCGCGCAAGAGCTTCATCTCCACCTCCAGCGGGAAGATGACGGTCGTCTCGAGGGACTGGAACGCGGGCGCGTCGTCCTCGGCGAGCTCGAGCTTGCGCTTGTTCTCGCCCTCGGGCGCGGGAGCCGACGGCGCCGGGAGTCCCGCCGCCGGCCCGACGTCGACGACCGCGACGGGCCCGGGCGCCTCGCGCAGGATCCACCAGCCGGCCAGGCCGAGCCCCACGATGGCGGCGGCGACGAGGCACACGAGGAGGACGTTGCGCGCGGGGCGATCCATGAGGGTGCGAGTACGACCGGCGTGCCGACCGCTTCCCGCGCATCCCGAGCATAGCCCGCGGAGCTCAGGCGCCCCACCCCGCGGATGCCGAACGCCACGGCGCGTCGCGATTCGAGCACGAAATGCGCTCGAGCCGTCGTGCGCGTTGACGCGCGGCACGCAGCGCGACACGATCGGCGCGTGATCGAACCGTCCATCCTCGTGGCCTGGATGTCCGTGGCCTGCGCGCTCCCGCTCGCCGCGGCGTGCGGAGACGCTCCCCCGGCCGCGCAGGAGTCCGCGGCGGTGCTGCGCGCGCGGCTCGAGTTCGACACCGGCGAAGCGCGTGCCACGGGCCTCCTCGCATTCGACCTCGACGGCGACGGGCGCGACGAGCTCGTCTCGGCCGTGCGCGGCCCGGGCGCGATCCGCGTGTGGAGCGGCCTCACGAACCGCGCGACGGGGACGCTGCGGAGCGTCGAGCACCCGATCGGCGACTACGCGCTCGGTCCCGTCCGCCTCGGCGACTGGAAGCCGGGACGGAACGGCGGGCCGGCGCTCGTGGCGGTCGCCCAGCGCGCCGATCCGGCCCTCGTCCTCGTCGACGTCCGCGCGCTGTTCCTCGGGACGGGCGATCCGGCCGCCGGACGCGTCGAGCTCGCATCGCGCCCGCGCGCGCTCGCCAGCGGCGATCTCGGCCGCGACGGGATCCCGGAACTCGCCGTGGTGACGCTCGACGACGAGCTCCTGCTCGTGCGCGCCGGCGCGATCGTCGCGCGACAGAAGCTCCAGGACGAGCAGACGACCTGCGTCCACTTCACCGACGACGGCTCGTCGATCCTCGTCGGATCCCAGGTGACGCGCCGCATCACGCGCTACGTCCCGGGCGCGGAGCCGAACACGTTCCGCGCGGACGGCGCGGCGCAACTGGAGGGCCTCCCCCGCCGCATCGACGAGATCGACGGCTGGCGCGGCGCGCCGGGCACGCGCTTCCTCGTCGCATCGGGCGACGGCGAGGTCGTGTGGCTCACCGCGGCGCTCGCGATCGAGCGCACGGAGAAGGTCGCCGCCGTGCCGATCGACGCGCTCCACGCCGGCGCGGCGCCGAAACGCACGCGGCTCACCATCTCGGTCCACGGACAGGAGGCCGCGATCGAACGCGAGGACGGGACGGCACCCTTCGCAACCTACGCCGGACAGCACCCGACGGCGGGCGCGCTCGGAGACTTCGACGGCGACGGACTCCTCGACGTCGCGCTCGCGAACGGCGACGCCAAGCGGATCGGCATCGTCTTCGCGAAGCCCGAAGGCGGCTGGAACGTCGCGCACTTCGCGCGTTCCGGGCGATCGCCGCATTCCATCGACGTCGCCGACTTCGACGGCGACGGCAAGCCCGACGTCGTCGCCCTGTGCGCGCTCGACGCCACGATCCGCGTGCACCTCGGCACGCAGAACGGCCTTTCCGCGGGCACTTCGCAGGGCTACGCCGAGGGCGCGAACCGCGTCCGAGCGCGCGATCTGGACGGCGATGGACACCAAGACATCGCCTTCCTGCGCGAGACCGACCGCGGCATCGTGCTCGACGCCTGGTTCGGCGACGGAACCGGACGCCTGTGGATGCGCGGCGAGACGAAACCGCTCGCCTGCGCGACGTCGCCCGGCGACCTGCTCCTCGCGGATCTGGAACTCGGCGGCGGCCTCGAGGCCGTCGTCACGGACCCGAACGCTTCCCGGGTGATCGTGGTTCCGATCGAGAATCCGAAGCCCGGCTCGATGCGCTTCGGCGAGCCGCGCGCGTTCGACATCGCCGGCGCGCCGCGCGACCTGGCCCTCGTGTCGACCGAGAAGGGCGCGAGCACGATCGCGGTCACGCTGACCGCCACGGGCCCGCGTTCGGGCTGGTGCACCCTGCGCGCGACGCGCACCGACCTGACCGAGAGCTTTCACCAGCCGATGACCGAGCGCGCGCGCGGTTGCGCCGCGAATGCAGCCGCGGGGACGCTGGCCTACCTGGGCGGGGACGACGGACCGTCGGTGCTCTCGCTGTTCGAGCGCGAAGCGCCGCCCGGCCAGGGCCTCACCCTCGGCGGCCAATGGCCGACCGGCCTGCGCGCCTTCGCGGTGCGCTGCGGCGACCTCGACGGCGACGGACGCGGCGACGTCGTGGTACCCGCGCAGAACAGCCACCAGGTCAACCTGTGGCTTAGCCGCAACGGCGACGGGAACGCGCTGACGCGGATGCCCGACCTCGGCGTGGGCACGGGCCCGCTCGACACGATCCTCGTCGATCTCGACGGCGACGGCAGCCCCGAGATCGTGACGGCTTGCGCGTTCAGCGACGAGATCGCGGTCGTGAAGTTGCGCTGAGGCGGACGGCCCGACGAGCCGAGGCTCGCGGGGTCGCGACCAAAGGTGCACTGCCCGGCGGCCGAGAGTGCCGAGGATCCTGATTGGGCGGAGCTTGCGACGAGGCCACCACGGGCGGGCTCGGCGGGGAAGCACGCAACAGGGTGAAACTGCGCCGTCCCCCCCTCGACCTCCCGCGTCTACTTCGGCAGCCCGCGCAACATCGTCGTCAGCCCCAGCAGCACGCGCAGCGAACCCGCCGCGTTGTTCCCGCCGCGGGCGTTCGCGGTGCGGCCGAGCAGGAATCCGTAGGGTTTCCGGTACTCGGTCACGGAACTGCGCAGCACCGCCGTGTACAGCGCGCGCGTCAGCTCCGTGCGCAGGCCGAGGTCCGCCGTGTACGCCGCCGACAGCCCGTTCAGGAGGTTCTGCGGCGTCCCCGGCAAGTCCCCCACCTGCAGGCCCGTCTTCGGCGAGTAGCCGAAGATCGTCACGTCGCCCCACGCGCCGTTGCCGTACTGCTCGCCCTGCACGTGCGCGTGCACGGCGTCGAACAGGGCGGGTTCGAGCTCGGCGCGCAGGGACGGATCGACGAGCGCGAGGTCGGCCGCGACGCGCCAGCAGCGCACCTGGTCGGCGGCCACGTTGCCGCCGAAACGGGTGGCGTCTCGCCACAGGGGCAGGAAGTGACGCAGCCCCTCGAGCGCGAAGCGGCGGAACAGCACGTCGGCGGGGAGGGCTCGGGCGATCGTCGCCGAGCGCGCGCCGTAGTGCCCGAAATCGTCGTCGAACGCCGGGTCGATCGCGTCCCAGGTGCCGGCCCAGTGGTTCGTGAACTCGAGGGCTCCGAGCGCCACGCGCGCCGGCTTCGCGTAGCGGTCCTCGCCCGTGAGCGCCGCGAGGCGCGCGAGCTGGCACGGGACGTCCAGGCGGCGCAGGCGGCTGACGTTCGTGTTGGGGGCGCCCGTGCGCGGCACGTAGCTCGCCGCGACCTCGCCGTCGGGGAGGAGCCCGTTCGCGAGCACGGTCT
This sequence comes from Planctomycetota bacterium, assembly GCA_026692665.1. GTDB lineage: Bacteria > Planctomycetota > UBA1135 > UBA1135 > JAEUHZ01. Next base: position 4,246 of record JAPLOF010000004.1, on the reverse strand, counting down.
CGCCGATCTTCACGGCGGCGGCGCGCGCGCGCGCGCGGAAGCTCTCGGGGCCTTCGCGCGCCACGTCGATCAGGAAGCCGAGCGGCAGCGCGATCTCGACGGGTACGTCGTCGACGCGCTCGTCGGTCGAGGCGTTCCACAGGCAGGGCAGCCCCGTCGTCGGGTGCAGCGCCAGCGTGAGGACGTCCTCGAGGTAGCGCTCGAGGAACGCGCGCCAGCGCGGCTCGTCGTGCGCGGCCACGGCGTCGAGCAGGTTCTCCTGCAGCGGGAAGAAGGCCGGCGCGGGTTGGACGGGACCGAGCTCGCCGCCGGTGACGATGTCGAAGCTGCGCGCGACGAACGCGGTCTTCCGGGGCCCGGCGACGTCGAGCGCGCGCTGCTCCCAGGCGCTGAAGATCGCGTCGAGCTCCGCGATGACTTCGGCGCGCAGCTCGGCCTCGCTCGGCAACGGCAGGACGACGCTCGCGGCGACGTCGTCCCAGCGCGCCACCCCGTCGCCGTCGCCGGCGAGCCGCAACGTGAAGCGCGGCACGGGTGCGTGACCGAGCTCGCGCGCGAGGTCCGCGGCCGTGATCTCGAACCGCAGGGCCTCGTCGCCGCTCGAGCGCACGGGAAAGCGCGCGACGCCGCCGCCGCCGTCCGTGATCGAGACGAGACCTGCTCCCCGGACCGTGCCCGTGACGCGGAAGCGGTCGACGAGCGGCGCGTAGGCCGCGATCGGTTGCTCGGCGTGCTCGCCCGGCCCGGTGCGCAACCGGGAAGCGCCGCCGGGATCGGTCTCGACGAGGCTCGCGCCGTGCGAGCTGCGCCACCAGGGGATCGCGGGCGGGCTCAGGGCGGAACCGCGCTCCTCGAAGCCGCCGTTTCGGAGCGCGGACCAGGCCAGGATCGCCTCCGCTCCGGTGGGCGCTGGCGTGGCCAGCGCAGTGGGCACGGCCGGCGCGGAGAGCTTCGGCGGCCCAGCCGTGGTCGACAGCGCGGCCACAACCGACCTCTGGGCCGCGAAGGCGCTAGCCGCGCAGCTCGCCGCAGCGATCCAGCACGCCATCCGGCCCAGTGCCCCTGTCGGACGCGGTCCCATGGCAGCTATCTTGTCGCCCTTCATCGCCGAGGCCAGCACGCCCGAAGGAATGTACGCCGAAGGGCGCGCCTCCCCACCATGTCCACCCACCGCGTCGTCGAGCTCCACGGGGACGGCATCTCCCCCGAGCTCTCCAAGAGCGTCCACACGGTCGCCGCCGCGCTCCCCTGCCGCGTCGAGTTCGTGTCGGTGGACCTGTCCGAGCCGAGCCGCACGCGCAAGGGCCACGCGATCTACGAGGAGGCGGCGGCGCTGCTCGAGGAGCACCGGGTCGGGCTCAAGTACCCGACCGCGACGACCGCCGAGAGCCCGAACGCCGTCCTGCGGGACATGCTCGACTACGCGGTGATCCACCGCCCCGTCGCGACCATCCCGGGCATCGAGACGAACTTCAAGCGGAACCTCGATGTCGACGTCGTGCGCATCGCGACCGGCGGCACGTACGAGGATCCAGGCCGCCGCGTCAACCGCGAGACGGCCGTGTCCCTGCGCGTGATCGAGCGCCGGCCGAGCCAGCTCGCGGCGCGCTTCGCGTTCCGCCTCGCGGAACGTCGCGGGACGCACGTCGTCTCGGCCAGCAAGTACACGATCCAGAAGGAGACGGACGGGCTCTTCGAGGAGGTCGTCGCCGAGGTCGCGCGCGAGTTCCCGCGCATCCCGCATCGGAAGGAGCTCTTCGATTCGCTCCTCGCCGGGATCGTCATGCGCCCCGAGCGCTACGCCGTCATCGTGACGCCCAACGAGTACGGCGATTTCCTGTCGGACGCGGCCTGCGGGCTCATCGGATCGATCGGGCTCGGCGACAGCTCGAACTACTCGTTCGACCAGGCCGGGAACGTGCACGTCGCCATGTTCGATCCCGCAGGCGGGACGGCGCCCGACATCGCCGGGCGGGACCTGTGCAACCCGAGCGCGGCACTGCTCTCGCTCGCGAACCTCCTCGCCCACGTCGGCGAAGTCGATGCCGGAACCCGCGTTCGATCGGCCGTGATGGGCGCGATCGCGGCCGGACGTTCGACGGCGGACATCGGCGGCAAGCTCTCGACGACGCAGTTCACGGCCGAGGTCGTGCGCCGCGCCGGGTTCGATCCGTCGCGCGTCTGAGCTTCGGACCGGGAGGCTTCCGCGCGGGTTCACGCCCGGCCAGCGTTCGCCGTGTCCCGCATCTGCGCCTGCGGTCGTACTGCCCCGCGCGGTGCCCGGCCTGAGCAGCGGCCACAGGAGGCCCGCGCGGATCCCTCTCCGGAAACGCTTTCCCGCGCACCCTCGCCGACGGAAATTCGTGCTCGATCCGCGGGGTTTCGGTGGTCAAGGCGTGGGTCAGCGGAGTCGATACGACAGGGTCCCTGCCGTTCCGAGGAACCCACCATGCCGCTCGACTCGTCCCGGAACACTCCGGTCGTCCTCTTCGTCGCCAGCGAGCCCATGCTGCGGCATGCGATGCGCGAGGCCCTCGCCGCGCAAGACTGCGATGTCGTGGAGGAGTCAGCCGCGTACGAAGGAAAGCTCGCGTGCCGGTCCGCGCGCCCTGCGCTCGTCCTCCTCGAATGCGGCTTGGATCCGGACCATGAACTCGCCGTCGAGTTCGGCGGGGCTGAAGGCCGGCCGGGCATCCCGTGGATCGCCGTCGGCTCGTCCGAGCAGTGCCAGGAGGCGGTGCGACGTGGTGCTCTGGACTGGATCGTCGCTCCCGTCGTCGCTCCGTTGCTCTTGCACCGCGTGGAGTCCGTGCTGCGCGGACTACGCATCGAGAGCGACGCCGAGGCCGCACGCCTGCGGCTGACCGCCGAGGAAGCGGCCAGCGAAACGGCGATCTCGGGGCCCGCGCCGCGCGAGGAGTTCCTGCAACGCGCCGACGCCGTCCTCCGCGACCCGCGCCAGCGCCGCAGCGATGCCGCCATGCTGTTCCTGTCCATCGAAGTCGAGGACGGCGCCGAGGACGCGATCGCGACGTGCCTGCCGACGCTCTCGAAGCGGCTCCGCGACGTCGTGCGCGCGCGCGAGGGCAGCGGCGCGGTCCAGAACGTCCAGGCTCCGCTCACCCTGTGCGAAGGACACGAGTTCGCCGTGCTGCTCGAACGCCAGGAACGTCCGCAGGATGCGTACAAGGTCGCGCGCCGGCTGCAGCAGCAGTTGGAGCGCCCCGTCGAGTCCGCCGGCCGGAAGTTCGTGGTCCACGTCAACGTCGGCATCGCCGTGCATCGCCACGACGGCGCGAGCGCGAACGAGCTCCTCGACTCCGCGTACGGCGCGATGGAGCGGGCGCGCCAGGAACAGCTCCACGGCATCCGCTTCGCGACGGCCACGATGAACGCGAGCACGTTCGAACGGTTGGCGCTCGAGTCGAACCTGCGTTACGCGCTCGAGCGCGAGGAGCTGACGCTCTTCTACCAGCCGCGCATCGACCTCTCGACCGGCGGCGTCGTGGGGTTCGAGGCGCTCCTGCGCTGGAAGCACCCCGAGCTGGGCATGGTCTCGCCGGGCCAGTTCATCCCGATCGCCGAGGAATCGGGCTTGATCGTGCCGATCGGCGAGTGGGTCCTGCGCGAGGCCTGCCGTCAGAACCAGGCCTGGCGCGCGGCCGGTTTGCGGAAGGTCCGCATGGCGGTGAACCTCTCGTCGGTGCAGTTCCGCCAGCCCGACCTCGAGCTGCGCGTGGCGCGCGTCCTCGAGGAGACGGGCCTCGATCCGGACGGGCTCGAGCTCGAGCTCACGGAGAGCATGCTCCTGCAGGACGCCGACGCGACGATCGAGACGCTGCGCACCATGAAGCACATGGGCATCCACCTCTCCATCGACGACTTCGGCACGGGCTACTCCTCGCTCAGCTACATCAAGCGGTTCCCGGTGGACGCACTGAAGATCGACCAGAGCTTCGTGCGCGAGGTCCTCTCGAGCCCCGAGGACTCGGCGATCACCACCTCGATCGTGCTCATGGGCAAGAGCCTGAACCTGACCGTCGTCGCGGAGGGCGTCGAGACGAAGAGCCAGCTCGAGTTCCTGCGCGTGCTCGAGTGCGACGAGGCGCAGGGTTACCTGTTCAGCCGGCCGGTCACGGCGGATCAGGCGGAGGAGTGCCTGCGCACGGGGTATGCGGCGCTGCTCGGAGTCGAGGCAGCCGTGTCGTAGTTTCGTAGGTACGGAGCCAGGCTCGACTCCGCCGTT
>JAPLOF010000003.1 GCA_026692665.1 Planctomycetota bacterium | reverse complement strand
TCCAAGGCCACGAGCCTCGGCGGCGGGATCTACCACTACGAGTACGCCGTCTACAACCAGAACAGCGACCGCAACGGCGGCTCGTTCTCGGTGCCGATCCCGGCCGGAGCTTCGATCTCGAACATCGGCTTCCGCGACGGGACGTACCGGAACGGCGACGGGCCGGGCAACGTGAACATCAGCGGGACCGACTGGGTCGGCACGGTGATGGCCGGCGCCATCGTGTGGGAGACGGAGACCGAGGCGGCGAACCCGAGCGCCAACGCGATCCGCTGGGCCAGCACGCACAACTTCCGCTTCGACGCGAACGTGGCCCCGACGAACAGCCTCGTCACCCTCGGCCTGTGGAAGCCGGGCTCGCCGACGTCGGTGACGGCGGCGGCGGAAGTCCCGTCCGTGGGCGCTCCGATCGTCCTGGCCTACTGCTTCGGCAACGGCACGGGCACGGTCTGCCCGTGCGCGAACCCGGGCGCGGCGGGCAATGGTTGCGCGAACTCGGTGAACGCGGCGGGCGCGAACCTCGGCACCCTCGGCACGCCGAGCATCTCGGCCGACACGTTCGTGCTGTCCGGTTCGGGCATGCCCAACAGCTCGGCGCTGTACTTCCAGGGCACGAGCCAGGCGAACGCGGGAGCCGGCACCGTCTTCGGTGACGGTCTGCGCTGCGCCGCGGGATCGGTGATCCGCCTCGGGACGAAGACGAACGCCGCGGTCAAGGGCGCGAACGTGGCCGGCAACGTGCGCACGTACCAGTGCTGGTACCGCAACGCGGCCGCCTTCTGCACGGTCGACACGTTCAACCTGACGAACGGGGTGCAGGCGACCTGGCAACCGTGATGCGTCCGGACTCGTCGCCCCGCGGGTGACGGGTTCGCGTTCGCGAATCCTGCGCGGCTGGCCGGCGACGGCCAGCCGCGCTCGTTTCCACTGGATCGGCGCGCGCTCAGCTCGCGATTTGCCTGGGGGGAGGGCGGCGACGGGTCGATCACCCGGACGGAGGCTACGAGTTCGAACGCCGCCTCGGGGGGAGATCGAGGCCGTGCTGATTCCCGGGCGGCCGGGGCGCTAGAGTGCCGGAGCTCCGGCCTCGGCCGAAGCGCTTCCCATGGCCCGAGCCCATTCCCGGATCGAGTCCGCCCTCGCCGACCTGGAGCGCGAAGGCACGTTGAGCGCGGCTCAGCGCGCCGCGGTCGGCGAGCGCCTCGCGCGCGCGTTGCGCGAAGGCCGCGGCTTCGACGTCACCGCGATCGTGGCGTCGTTCGGCGCGCTGCTCGTCGCGGCCGGGCTCCTCTACCTGATCGGCTACAACTGGGAAGCGCTGCCGAAGGCGGCGAAGCTCGCGCTCGTATTCGGGATCTGGATCGCGCTGCACGGTGCCGGCTTCGCGCTGGCCGAGAAACCCGGAACGCACCCGCGCGTCGGACGTGCGCTCACGCTGCTCGGAGTCCTGTCGTTCGGCGGCGCGATCGGCCTCGTGGCGCAGATCTACCACCTGTCCGCGCACTACCCGAACGCGATCCTCGTGTGGTGGGCGCTCAGCGTGCCCGTCGTGCTCGTCACGCGTTCGCGGGCGATCCTCGTCGCGGTGATGGCGATCGGAATCCTGTGGGTGGCGTGGTGCACGGGGGTCTGGACCGAGGACCGGCCGCGCGACGACGAGCGCCTCTGGATGGCCAACTTCACGCTCGTCGGTGTGGCCGTCGCGGCCGCATTCCAGGCGCTCGCGGCGCTGGCGGCGGGCGGATCCCAGGAGCGACTCGAGCCCGTCCTGCGCTCGCCGGTCCTCGTGCTGGCGAGCGCGGCGCCGTTCGTGCTGGCCTTTCACGAACCGTGGAACCACGGGCGAGAACGGACTCCCGGGCGGGATCTGGTGCCCGTCGTGGTGGCAGTGGTCTGCGCGGCGATCCTGCTCGGGCTCGCGAACTGGCGTCGCGGATTCCGTGCGGCGCGCGACGGCTGGATCCTGATCGGAGTCGCGCTGCTCCTCGGGCTCGGCGTGCTGGCCGCACCGGGGGCCGTGCCGATCCTGGGGAACGTGGTGCTCTTCGGCGGCGCGCTCGCGCTCGTCGCCTTGGGAGTCCGCGAATCGCGGCCGAATCTCGCCACGTGGGGGATGTTCCTCTTCGCGGCCGGCGTCGTGGCGCGCTACTTCGAGTACCTGTGGGACAAGCTCGAGGGCGCGTACGCGTTCCTCGCGACCGGGTCGTTGTTCCTCGTCGCGGCCTTCCTTTTCGAGAACCGGCGCCGAGCACTGGCGGCGCGGACGAAGGGGGCTTCGCCATGAACTCCACGCTGCGTTTCTGGGCCGCCGTCGTGCCGTCGTTCCTGTTCGTCGCGGCGATCGCGATGCGGGCCGAGTGGACGCTGCGCACCGGCCGCGAGGTCCATCTCGCGGTGCGCGCCTACGATCCGATGGACGCGCTCTCCGGACGGTACCTCGCCGTGCCGCTCGCGATCGAGCGCGTCGATCGCGGCGCTGCGGCGCGCGACGAGCAGCGCTCGTTGCTGGGCCGCGTGGTGTGGGTGCGCCTCGAGCCGGGCGAGCCGTTCTGGCTCGCGGCGGAGGTCCTCGACGCGCCGCCGGGTGATCCCGACGTCGTCGCGCTGCGCGGGACGGTGGTGAACGACCAGCAGGCCGACCTGTGGGTCGACTACGGCCTCGACCGCTTCTTCATCCCGCAGGATGCCGCCGATCCGACCGTGCCGCGGAACGCGCACCGCTTGACCGCGGTCGTGCGCGTCACGCGCGAGGGGACGAGCGCGCTGGCCGACCTGCTGGTCGATGGCGAGACCTACGCGGATTGGAACGCGCGCCAGCCGCGGGGCTCGGGCGCGCCGCGCTGATCAGCCGCGCTTCTCCGGCGTCCGGATCACGAGCAAGCGCGGTTCCGTCATCGATTCGATCGCGTTGCGCACGCCTTCGCGGCCGAACCCCGAATCCTTGACGCCGCCGTAGGGCATCGAGTCCACGCGCCAGCTCGGGACGTCGCCCACGATCACGCCGCCCACCTCGAGCACGTCCCAGGCTCTCAGCGCGTGGTCGAGCGTGTTCGTGAACACGCCGGCCTGCAGGCCGTAGCGGCTTTGGTTCGCCTGCGCGAGCGCCGCGTCGAAGTCCGTGAACGTCGAGAGCACGGCCACGGGGCCGAACGCCTCCTCGCACGCGATCGAGGCGTCGTCCGGCACGTCCTCGATCACCGTCGCGTCGAGGACGGCCCCGCGTCGCGTGCCGCCGCACAGGACGCGCGCGCCGCGCGCAGTCGCCTCCGCGATCCACGTCTCCAGGCGGACCGCCTCGGACTCGGCGATCAGCGGACCGATCGAGGTCTTCTCGTCGTGGGGATCGCCCGCGACGAGCGCGCGCGTCGCCGCGACGAACTTCGCGCGGAACGCTTCCGCGACGTCGGCGTGCACCAGGATGCGCTGCGCTTTCACGCAGCTCTGGCCCGACTGGTAGAAGGCGCCGAACACGATCCGCGCGACGGCGTCGTCGAGGTCCCAGTCGCGGTCGACGATGCAGGCGGCGTTGCCGCCCAGCTCGAGCACGACCTTCTTCTTCCCGGCGCGGCGCTTCATGTCCCAGCCCACGGCGCCCGATCCGGTGAACGAGAGCAGCTTCAGGCGCTCGTCCTCGACGAGCGGGGCCGCGTCGCGGCTCGCCAGCGGCAGGATCGAGAAGAATCCCCGCGGAAACCCGACCTCACGGGCGGCCTCGTCGAGCGCGTCGCCGATCGCGAGGGCTCCGAGCGGCGTCGCGCTGGCGGGTTTCAGCACGAACGGGCACCCGGCGGCGATCGCCGGCGCGATCTTGTGCGCCGCGAGGTTCAGCGGGAAGTTGAAGGGGCTGATCAGCGCGCACGGTCCGACGGGCACGCGGCGGGTCATCCCACGGTAGCCGCGTGCGCGGGCCGTCACCTCGAGCTCGAGGACCGTCCCTTCGATGCGCGTCGCCTCCTCGCTGGCGATGCGGAACGTGTCCACGAGCCGCGTCACCTCGCAGCGCGCGTCGCGGATCGGCTTGCCGGCTTCGGTGCACAGGGCCTGCGCCAGGTGCTCGGCGCGTTCCGTGAACTTGCGCGCGCACGCGGCCAGCAAGGCGGCCCGCTCGTACGGCTTCGTGCCGCGCAGGGCGGGCGCCGAATCCACCGCGGCGGCGATCGCGCGCTCGAGCTCCGCCGGACCGGCCAGCGCCACGCGCGCCGCGATCGCGCCCGTGTACGCGTCGCGCACGTCGAGCGAGCGGCCGGTCGTCGCGCGCAGTCCGGCGAGGTGCAGGGGGATCACGGAGTCCATGCGCGCACGATGCCCGGGCGGGCGCGCGGGCGCAACCGGCCTGGAAGCTGCGACCGTCCGCGCGTAGCATCCCCAGCGATGCGAGCGACCTGAGATCGGCACGAGCGCGCCCGGGCGGCGCGTGGAATCGAGGCGGATCCGCAGGCGAAGCCCTGGGCGTGGCTACGCGAGCCGGACGACCGGCGGCGCTCCGCGGACGCGCGATGAGGATTGCCATCGCGACTCCCGCTCCGCCGGGCACGACGCGCGGGAACCGGCGCACGGCGCAGCGCTACGCGACGCTCCTGCGACAGCTCGGGCACACGGTGCGCGTCGTCGAGCGTTGGGCGGGCGGCGATCACGACCTCCTGATCGCGCTGCACGCCTCGAAGAGCCACGCTTCGATCGCCGCGTTCGCGCGCGCGCATCCGGAGCGACCGATCGTGCTGGTCCTCACCGGCACCGACGTCTACGGCGGGCTCCTGGGCGTGCCGCGGGCGCAGGACTCCCTGCGCCGGGCGACGCGCATCGTCACGCTGCAGCCCGAGGCGCTGCGCCTGCTCGACCGCGGCGCGCGAGCCAAGGCGACCTCCGTCCTCCAGGCCGCCGAAGCGGCGCCTATCGCCGCGATCCACGCGGGCGAGGCGCTCGATGCGGCACATGGACGGCGAGCGCGTGCCCTTTCGAAGCGCGGATCCCGCTGGCGTTGGACCGGGCCCTGCCGTCACGCCTGCGCGCTGAAGCTGCTCGGCTCCGCCGACGCCTTCGTCCAGACCTCGATCGCGGAAGGCGGATCGATCGCGCTCGCGGAGGCCGTCGTCTCGGGCCTTCCGGTGCTCGTCACGCGCATTTCCGCCGCGATCGGGATGCTGGGACCGCGGCACCCGGGCTACTTCCCGGTGGGGGACGCGCGCGCGCTGGCGCGCCTGCTCGGGCGTCTCGAGACCGACAGCGACTTTCGCGATCGGCTCGAGCGCGCGAGCCGCCGTCTCGCCCCGCGTTTCGCGCCCGACAAGGAGCGCGCGGCATGGCGCGCGCTGCTCGCGCGCCTCTAGACTGCCGGGATGGGGACCGGCTTCTCGTTGCGCGTGCTTCCGTCCGGCGACGGGCAAATCGACCTGGCGCGCGAGGTGCGGGCGGGGCTCACGGCGGCGCGCAAGCAGCTGCCCTGCCGGTTCTTCTACGACGCGGCGGGCTCGCGCATCTTCGAGGAGATCTGCGCCCTCGAGGAGTACTACCTGACGCGCGCGGAAGACGAGATCCTCGCCCGCCACGCCGCGGACATCGTGGCCGCGGTCGCACCGACGGCCGTGCTCGTCGAGCTCGGCAGCGGGGCCGCCACGAAGACGAGACGCCTGCTCGACGCGCACCGGCGGCGCGGCGGGAATCCGGGCTTCGCGATGGTGGACATCTCGTCCAGCGCGCTGGAGGGCAGCGCGCGGGTCCTGCGCGCGGAGTTCCCCGCGCTGTCCGTCGAGGGCATCGCCGCCGAGTACGAGGACGGGATCGACCTCTTGGCCGCGGAGAAGCGCACCCCGTGGCTCGTCCTGTGGCTCGGATCCAACGTGGGCAATCTCGACCGCGACGCCGCCGGACGGTTCCTGGGCCGCGTGCGCGCACGGCTCGGACGCGACGACCGGTTCCTCCTGGGTGTCGACCGCCGCAAGGAGAAGAGCGTGCTCGAGCGCGCCTACGACGATGCGTCGGGCGTGACGGCGCGCTTCAACTTCAACCTGTTCACGCGCATCGACCGCGAGCTGGGCGGCCATTTCGCAGGCGCTGCCTTCCGGCACATCGCGCTGTACGACGAGGCCGCGGGCCGCGTCGAGATGCACCTCGAGAGCCTGGTCGACCAGGTCGTGCGCGTCGATGCGCTCGAACTCGACGTCCGCTTCGCGCGCGGCGAGCGCATCCACACCGAGGATTCGTACAAGTACTCCGACGCGGAAGTGCGCGAACTCGGTCGCGCGGCCGGCTTCCGCGTGGAGCGCACGTACACGGACTCGGATGCGCGTTTCCTGTCCGTCCTCTTCGCGCCGGAGTGATGGAACGAGAGCGCGCCCACGTCGCACTGTGCGGCGTGGGCGCGAACCGGGGGACCCCCATCCGTCGCAGTCCGTCCCGGTGTGCGGGGGCGGGCGCGATCAGCGCCAGCGGCGATTCCAGCCGGCCTGACGCCAGACCTGACGCGTGCGGTCCTCGTAGTAGCCCGGACGCTGCACGGTCTCCCAGTAGCCGGCGCGCACGCAGACCTGGTAGGCACGGCCGCAGGGGTCGTAGCGCGTCTCGTAGAGCGGCGCGATCCAGACCTGCTCGCACGGCCCGGGCACCCAGACGCGCTCGACGATCGTCTCCCAGTGCCCGCCGTACTGCGGCGGAGCGGGGCGCGGCGCGCACACGGGGAAGCCGATCTGCACGCCGATCGAGGAGTGCGAACCGTGCTTCGAGTAGCCGATCGAGAGACCGCCGGCGCGCGCATCCGCGGCGAAGAGGGGCAGAGCGGCGAGGGTCGTGAGGACGAGGGGCAGTCGGGCGAACATCGGGTTTCTCCTGGCGGCGAACGGCCGCGGCTGTCCCCCGGACGCGAGTCCCGTGCCAAGGAGCGTCCCCGGCTGGGAGGCCCTCGGGCAGCCCACCGGCGAGCCGGGCGTCCCCGGCGAGTGTCCACCCCGGGCCACGGTGGACTCGCGCGGGGTCAGCGGCTGGCCCCACGGGCCGCCGGGAGCTCAGCCCCCGCGCTTCTCCAGGGCGACCTCGGACAGGGCGACGCGCCCCTTCCAGTCCTTGCCGGCCACGCGCTTCGTCACGCGGATCTCGACGCGCGAGATCGGCGCGAGCTTGCCGAGGGGGAGCACGCTCGGCGACAGCTCGTCCTCGGACAGCGAGAACGTCAGCGGCTCCTTTTCGCGGTTCAGGCGCACCTCGACGGATTGGATGCGGTCGTAGCGCCCGGCCAGGTCGCGCGCCGCGCCGCCCTGGCCCAGGACGAGCGTGTCGGCCTTGACCCCCTTGCCGAGCTCCATCACGAGCCAGGGATTCGCGTCGTCGCTCGCGCTGACCCAGCGCGTGGCCTCGCTGCCGTCGAAGGCCTTGTCGGCCGTCTCCGAGCCGTTGACGGAACTCGACGACGCACGCGGCGGGGCGGCGAGGAGCAGGTCGCGGTCGCGCGCCGCGGCGGCTTCGCGCATCCACGGCTCCAGGGCTCCCGCGGTGCGCAGGCGGACCTCGCGCGACTCGACCCGCTTCTCGGGCGACGTCGCACCCGTCGGCGCGAGCGGGTCGACGTACGTGACGACCGCGCGCAGCACGTGCTCGCCGGCGGCGGTGAAGGCGTACCGCGCCGCGAAGTTCTCGTTCTCGAATCCACGCGACGGGTCGCCGGGGCGCGTGGCGAGCACCCGGTCGCCCTCCATGTAGTCGACGCGCAGCACTCGCAGGCCCAGCGTGCCGCCGTTGTCCGCCACGAACCCGTCCGAGAAACCGTCGATCCACAGCACCGTGCTGGCCTCGCCCGAGGCACGGAAGCGGACGCTCTCGGTCGGATCGACCTGTTCGCGCGGGCTCCAGGCCGAGCTGGACGTCGCGACCGTCGGCCGCGACGCGCGGCGCAGGAACAGGATCGCGAAGCACGTGTCGGTCTCCTCCTGCGAGGCGGCGTGGTTCCCCGCACCGAAGGGCTTCCCCACGCCGAACGACCCGTCGTCCGACTGGCTCTTCAGGAACCAGCGCGCTCCCTCGGCGTACCAGTCTCGATGACCGATCTCCTCGATCTCGAGCAGCGTGCCGACGCGCTCGACGCCGTACAGAGCGTAGTAGTGCCAGGTCTTCGAGCCTCCGAAGTTGTCCTCGGGCGTGTAGTGCTCGTCGAGCCAGGCGACGCCCGAGCGGATCGCTCGTTCCGTCAGCGCCAGGCGCTCGCCGCGCAGCTTCGGGCCCAGCGCCTGGCGCGCGATCTCGAGCACGGAGACGCCGGCGGCCGTCATGGAGAGGCAGATCTCGCGGCCGATCGCGTAGCGGAAGCCGGCCGCGCCCGCCCGGTTCGCCTTGCGCGTCTCCGGGGTCGGGGCGGGCAGTTCCTCCTGCAGGGTCAGCGTGCGGTCGATGATGTCGTTCCAGATCTTCTCCGGGCTTTCGACACCCGCGTGGCGCGCCGCGCGCAGGCCCAGCACGGCGTACTGCGTGTTCGAGAGGTCCGGCGCGCTGGGATCGCCCAGCCAGCGCTCGAACAGGCCCTCGTGGTTGTTCGGATAGCCCCACTGGCCGCCCTTCTGCCAGGCGACGATCGTCCGCGCGAGCGCCTCGATGCGCGGGCGGCGCGCCGGATCCCGCAGGGCCTCGTAGGCCATCGTCATCAAGCCCGCGCTGTACGTCTCGCCCGGCTGCACGCGGTCGAGGAACAGGAATGCGCGCTGGACGGAGGGATGGTCGGCGGGGAGACCGGCGCGCAGGAGGGTGTACGCGCACAAGGCGGTCTGTCCGCCGCGAAAGCCCTGTTGCAGGTGGCGCCACGAACCGTCGCGCAACTGCGCGGCGAGCAGCCAGTCGACTCCGCGCCGGACCGAGGCCTCGACCTGGGCCTGCAGGCGATCGTCGCGCGCGACGGGCGTGGCCTGGGCGATCGATCCTTCGAGCGCGAGCCGTTCGAGGACGATGCGCGACTTGCCCGGCTCGAGCACCACACGACCGAGCGCCTGCGAGCCGACCGTCGTCTGGTACGCGACCTTGCCGTCGATCGCGATCACGAGGTCGCTGCCGCGCCGTCGCGCGCTGAGTTCGAACGCCTTGCCCGTGGCGAACCACTTGGCGCCGTCGTCGAGGCGCGCGAATTGGTTGCCGAACAGCGGCCCGTCGAGGAAGAGCGCGCTCTTCTCGCCGTCGAGTCCGAAGACGCTGTCGCCGATGCGCAGGGCCGCTCCGCTCGCGCCGCGGTCGAACAGGGCGAGCCGCGCCGTCACTCCGGTGTCCCCGGCTCCCAGCTCGACTTCGGTGGCGAGACGGCTGCCCGCGCCCTGGAACTCGAGGCCGCGCGGCGTCCGCGTCCCCGGAGGCCCCTCGAAACGCGCGCGATCCAGGCGCCGCCCATCGAAGAGCACGTGTTCCGGGAGTCCTTCCTGGAGCATCGACAGGCTCGCCAGGAGGACGCCGAGGAAGGGGAGAACCATGGGCCGAGGAGAATCCTACAGCCGGTCGGCCCCTCCCGAGAGCCAATCCGGCCGCCGCCGGTCACCCAAGGCGCGCGGCTCTGGTAGGCTGAAGATGGCTCGCGCCCACCTCAGGCCACGATCTCTCTCCTCGAATCCGACCCATGCGCATCCTCGGACTCCTCCCCCTTCTCCTCCTGGCCGGCCCGGGCTTCGCCCAGGGCACGGACACGTGCACCTCCCCGACGCTCGTCGCCGGCAACGGACCGCACGCCTTCGACAACACGGCTGCGGCCGCCGGAACCCAGGGCACCCCGTGCGTCGGCGCGACGCGCGACGTCTGGTTCCGCTGGACGGCGCCGTCCACGGCCACGTACACGGTGGACACCTGCGGCCAGGCCTCGATCGACACGGTCATGGCCGTCTACGCGGGCTCGAGCTGCCCCGGTGGCGCGCCGATCGCCTGCAACGACGACTCCTGCGGCTTGCAGAGTTCGGTGAGCTTCGCGGCCACGTCCGGCACGAGCTATGTGATCCAGCTCGCGTCCTACGGCGGGAGCGCGGGCGGCACCGGCACCTTCACGTTCTCGCTCGCCGTGCCCTGCGGCACCGCGACGGGCCCTGACGTGATCGTCGGCGACGTGAACGGCGTCAGCAACTACGTGGCCGCGGGCGGCATCGACGCGATCTCGCTGGGCACGACGTCCTGCAACCTGGGCGACGTCTGGCTGAACTGGTTCGCCGGCTCGAACCAGCACCCGGTCATCGGCGGCAACCTGTACCGCTACCGGGTCGTCGCGGGCTCGGGCCGCTTCGAGCAGATCGGACAGAGCTGGCTCAAGCACGGTTTCTACGCGCTGAGCGGGAACCTGTGCTGCGCGAGCTGCGTCGCGACGGACGGCACGCACCTCGGTGTCGGCTGCTCGGACCCGTACACCTCGGACCGCAACGGTTCGCAGTCCGGCCTCGGGCCCCGTCGCGAAGTCAACGCCTCCACGGGTGCCTTCACCTACCCGCCGGCCAACCCGTCCTGGTCGGGCGGGACGGCGCGCCGCCTGCAGTTCCTGGCCAGTGACGTCGACACGAGCGCCGGCGTGCGCTACTTCGGCGAGTCGCAGTACGTGACGCCCGACGACGCGCTGGCCGGCAACAACAACAACAACGCCAGCTACCGCGAGCTGACCACGAACGGTGCCGACTTCACCCTGATCGGACCTACGCAGCGCACGAAGTCGGGGATCGAAGCCTGGTCGAGCTGCGAGAGCGGCGTGACGCTCGTCAACGCGCAGGTCTCGGGTGACGGCCTCTTCCACGTCGCCTACAAGGTCACGAACCTCGGCGGCGGGCAGTACCACTACGAGTACGCGGTCCACAACCTGAACAGCCACCGCTCGGGCGGCTCGTTCTCGATCCCGGTCGGATCGGCCACGATCACGAACATCGGATTCCGCGACGTCGACTACAAGGACGGCGACGGCGAGGGCAATGTCAGCTACTCCGGGACGGACTGGACGACCTCGAACGTGGGCGGCGTCCTGACCTGGGCCACGCAGACGCAGGCGGCCAACTCGAACGCCAATGCGTTGCGCTGGGGCACGACCTACAACTTCCGCTTCGACGCCGACGTGGCGCCGGTCGCGGGGGCCGCGACGCTCGGGCTGTGGCGCACGGGTTCGCCGTCGGCCATCAACGCCAACGTGGACGTCCCGGGCTCGGCGACGAGCATCGCCTACTGCTTCGGGGACGGCACGGGCACCGCTTGCCCGTGCGCGAATAACGGTCTGGCCGGCAACGGCTGTGCGAACTCGGTGAACGCGAACGGCGCCAACCTGGCCGTCGCGGGCACGGCGAGCATCTCGGCCGACACCTTCGCGCTGATCGGCACGGGCATGCCGAACAGCTCGGCGCTCTACTTCCAGGGCACGACGCAGGCGAGCGGCGGGGCCGGCACGGCCTTCGGCGACGGCAAGCGCTGCGCGGCGGGCTCGATCATCCGTCTCGGGACGAAGAACAACGCGGGCGGCGGGTCCCAGTATCCGATCGCCGGCGACCAATCGATCTCGATCCGCGGCGCGAACGCGGCCGGCAACGTGCGCACGTACCAGTGCTGGTACCGCAACGCGGCGGCTTTCTGCACGGTCGACACGTTCAACCTGACCAACGGTCGCCAGGTCACCTGGGCGCCGTGACGGACCGCGGCGCGCGGGCTCCAAGCCGCGCGCTGGAATGCACGAACGAGCGGGCCGCGGAGTCGAAGACTCCGCGGCCCGCTCCACTTCGGTGAGGCGGGGCTGGAACGCGTCCGGATCTCGGGGTCCACGCCGAGGGGCCGGCCGACCCGCCCGAGCAGGCCCGTACCACGCAGCCCGCGCCCTCCGGCGGCGAAAGGAGCCTCGAACGTACAGGACGTCGAGCGACGCGCTACTCTCGCCGGAATGGGTGACACCGCGACCACGTTCGAAGCCCGCATCGAGCGCCTGGTCGCGAGCGGAGCCGGGCTGGCCCGCGTCGAAGGCCGCGTGGTGTTCGTCGCCGGCGCCGTCCCGGGCGACCTGGTCCGCGCGCGCGTCGTGCGCAGCGCCAAGCGTCACGACGAGGCCGTCGTGGAGGAGCTCCTCGAGCCCTCGCCCGACCGGCGCGTCGCACGCTGCGCGCACTTCGGCACCTGTGGCGGATGCGCCCTGCAACACCTCGCCTACCCCGCGCAGCTCGCGGCGAAGCGCGCGCTGGTGCTCGACGCCTTGCGCTCGGTCGCCGGCGTCGTGCCCGAGTTCGAGGTCGAGGTCCTCGGCTCGCCCGAGTACGGCTGGCGCGCGCGCGCCGAGTTCCAGGTCGCCTCGACCGGGACGAAGCGCGGCCCGGGCGGCTTCCGCGTCCGTTCGCACGAAGTCGAGGCCGTCCACGAGTGTCCCGTGCTCGTGCCCGAGCTGGAGAACGCGCTGCGCGAGCTCGACGGCGGCGCACGCCCGATCCCGGAGGACGCGCGCACGATTCACCTCGCCGCGGGCGATGCCAAGACCGCGGTCGTCTACTCGGACGAGAAGGGCAAGGTCATCGGGAACGAACTCGAGATCCGCCAGAACGTCGCGGGCTTCGATTTCACGCTGGGCGCGCGCGGTTTCTTCCAGGCCAACCGCGCCCTGCTGCCCCAGCTGGTCGAGCGCGCGACCGCCGGCCCGCACGGCTCGCTGGCCTTCGACCTCTATGCCGGATCGGGGCTCTTCAGCCTGCCGCTGGCGCGGCGCTTCGATCTCGTCATGGCGGTCGAGGAGGACAAGGCCGCGGCCGCGCGACTCGGCGTGAATGCGCGCCGTGCCGGACGCACGGGGGTGCAGGCCCACGCATCCGAAGTCTCACGCTGGCTCGGACTGGCGCGGCGCCTGGGTCCGGACTTCGTGCTGCTGGATCCGCCGCGCGCGGGTGCCGGCCCGGGCGTGGTCGACGCGCTCGTCGCGAGCGGGGCGGCGGAGATCCGCTACGTTTCGTGCGATCCGGCGACGCTGGCGCGAGATCTGCGCGGGTTCCTGCCGCGCGGGTACCGGCTCGAGGGTCTGGTGGTCCTCGATCTGTTTCCGCAGACCCTGCATGTCGAGGCGATCGCGACCTTGAAGCGGGTCGTCGTCGCGTAGTACGGAGCCAGGCACAACTCCGCCGTTCTCGATCGGGCC
>JAPLOF010000002.1 GCA_026692665.1 Planctomycetota bacterium | reverse complement strand
GTTTTCGCCCGCGGCGACCCAGCGTGCAACGCGCGCTGGGTCGCCGCGGGCGAAAACGGCGGAGTTGTGCCTGGCTCCGTACCGCCGACGTCAACCCGCCGCGCTGTCGCCCGACGTCGCCACGCGGCGTCCATCGCGCAGGCTCGCCTTCAGCCAGTCACGGTTCATCCGCGCGATGTGATCGATCGGGATCGCCTTCGGACACGCGGCCATGCACTCGCCGTGGTTCGTGCACGAGCCGAAGCCCTCCTGGTCCATCGTCGCGACCATTGCGCGCACGCGGCGCCAGCGCTCGGGCTGGCCCTGAGGCAAGAGTGACAGCTGCGACACCTTGGCCGCGGTGAACAGCATCGCCGACGCGTTCGGGCACGCTGCCACGCACGCGCCGCAGCCGATGCACGCGGCCGCGTCCATCGCCAGGTCCGCGTTCTCCTTCTCGATCGGCATCGCGTTGCCGTCGACCGCGCAGCCGGTCGGCGCGCTGATGAAGCCGCCGGCGGCGATGATGCGGTCGAAGGCCGAGCGGTCGACCACGAGGTCCTTCACGACCGGGAAAGCGCCCGCGCGCCAGGGCTCGAGCGTGATCTCCGCGCCGTTCGGGAAGCTGCGCATGTGCAGCTGGCACGTCGTCGTGCGTTCCTTCGGGCCGTGCGGGCGACCGTCGATCACGACGCCGCACGAGCCGCAGATGCCCTCGCGGCAGTCGTGGTCGAACGCGATCGGCTCCTTGCCTTCGAGCGTCAGCCGCTCGTTCACGACGTCGAGCATCTCGAGGAACGACATGTCCTCGCTCACGTCGGCGGCGTCGTACGTCTCGAAGGAACCCGCGTCGGCCGCGTCCTTCTGGCGCCAGACGTTCAGCTTGATCTTCATCACTTGTAGCTCCGGGTCGCGAGGTGCGTGAACTCGAACTGCAGGGGCTCGACGTTGCGGATCGGCTTCTTGCCGTCGCCCGCGTACTCCCACGCGGCCACGTGGCAGAAGCGCTCGTCGTCGCGCTTCGCCTCGCCGTCCTCGGTCTGGTGCTCGGTGCGGAAGTGGCCGCCGCACGACTCCTCGCGCTCCAGCGCGTCGAGGCACATGAGCTCGCCGAGCTCGATGAAGTCGGCCACGCGGCCGGCCATCTCGAGCGACTGGTTCACGCTCGAACCCGCGCCCGGGACGTGGACGTCGCTCCAGAATTCCTGGCGCAACTCGGGCAGGCGCTGCAGCGCCTTCTTCAGTCCGCTCGCGCTGCGCGCCATGCCGCACTCGCCCCAGATGATCTTGCCCAGCTCGCGGTGGAACGACGCGGCGGTGCGCTTGCCCTTCACGGCGAGCAGCTTCTCCGTGCGCGTCGCCACCGCCTTCTCCGCCGCCTTGACCTCGGGGTGATCCGCCGTGACCTTCTCGAGCTTCGCCGTCGCGAGCCAGTTCCCGATCGTGTACGGCAGGATGAAGTACCCGTCCGCGAGGCCCTGCATGAGCGCGCTCGCGCCCAGCCGGTTCGCGCCGTGGTCGGAGAAGTTCGCCTCGCCGATCACGTGCAGACCCGGGATCGTGCTCATCAGGTCGTAATCCACCCACAACCCGCCCATCGTGTAGTGCACGGCGGGGAAGATGCGCATCGGCATCTTGTAGGGGTTGTCGTCCGTGATGCGCTGGTACCTCTCGAACAGGTTGCCGTTGCGCTCGCGGATCGCGCTCTCGCCGAGACGCTGGATCGAGGCGGCGAAGTCGAGGTACACGCCGAGCCCGGTCTTGCCGACTCCGCGGCCCGCGTCGCAGGCCTCCTTGGCCGCGCGCGAGGCGATGTCGCGCGGCGCGAGGTTGCCGTAGCTCGGGTACTTGCGCTCCAGGTAGTAGTCGCGCTCCTCCTCGGGGATCTCGTGCGCGGCGCGCTTGTCGCCCTGCTTCTTGGGGACCCAGATGCGTCCGTCGTTCCGCAGCGATTCGCTCATCAGGGTCAGCTTCGACTGGTAGTCGCCGCTGACCGGGATGCACGTGGGGTGGATCTGCGTGTAGCAGGGGTTCGCGAACGCCGCGCCCTTCTTGTACGCGCGCCAGTTGGCCGTCGTGTTGCAGCCCTTGGCGTTCGTCGAGAGGTAGAACACGTTGCCGTAGCCGCCGGTGGCGAGCACGACCGCGTCGCCGAGGTGCGAGCGCACTTCGCCCGTCACGAGGTCGCGCGTGACGATGCCGCGCGCGACGCCGGAGACGACGATCAGCTCGAGCATCTCGTGGCGCGAGTGCATCTGCACGCGGCCCTGCCCGACCATGCGCTCGAGCGCCGAGTACGCGCCCAGCAGCAGCTGCTGCCCCGTCTGTCCGCGCGCGTAGAACGTGCGGCTGACCTGCGCGCCGCCGAAGCTCCGGTTCGCGAGCAAGCCGCCGTACTCTCGGGCGAACGGCACGCCCTGCGCGACGCACTGGTCGATGATCTTCACCGACGTCTGCGCGAGCCGGTACACGTTGGCCTCGCGCGCGCGGAAGTCGCCGCCCTTCACCGTGTCGTAGAACAGGCGGTACACGCTGTCGCCGTCGTTCTGGTAGTTCTTCGCGGCGTTGATGCCGCCCTGCGCCGCGATCGAGTGCGCGCGCCGCGGGCTGTCCTGGAAGCAGAACGCGCTGACCTGGTAGCCGAGCTCGGCCATGGTCGCGGCCGCCGACGCGCCGGCGAGGCCGGTGCCGACGACGAGGACCTTGTACTTCCGCTTGTTCGCGGGGTTGACCAGCTTCATGTCGAGCTGGTGCTGCTCCCACTTCTTCTCGATGGGACCGGCGGGGATCTTGGCGTCGAGTTTCATGGTGTGCGCCTCAGGCAGGGAGCCAGCCAGCGAGGGCTGCGATCGGGATGGACACGTTGCCGACGACGACGAGCGCCGCGAGCGCGCCCGCCGCGCCGCGGCGCAGGTTCTCGTAGCGCGGTTGCGACAAGCCGAGCGTCTGCAGGAGGCTCCAGATCCCGTGGTAGAGGTGGATCCCGAGCGCGAGCATCGCGACGACGTACACGCCGGCGGCCAGCGGCTGCGCCAGGCCCGTCGTCACGTTGTGGTGCACGGCGCCGACGCGGTAGTCGTGGTGGACGTTGCCCCACGTCAGGTGCATGAGGTGGTAGACGACGAAGAGGAAGATCAGCGGCCCCGAGACGCGCATCGTGCGCGACGCGTACGTCGACTGCTTGGCGTTCCACTGCCGGTACTTGACGGGCCGCGCCGCCCAGGATCGCCGCGTGAGCGCCCACGCCGCGCCCAAGTGGAGGACGAGCGCCGCCAGCAGGCCCGCGCGCGCGACCCAGATCCCGCCGCCGTGCCCGAGCTCGCGCAGGAACTTGCCGTAGGCGTCGAGCGCCCACACGCCGTCGACGCCGCGCGGCAGGTACACCTGCAAGTTCCCGAGCATGTGACCGATCACGAACCCGAACAGCGCGAGTCCGGTCACGGCCATGACGACCTTGAGTCCGATCGTGCTCGTGGCCTGGTTCGTCGTGCGCGCCGCCGTGGCGGCGGTTGGCTGGGCCTGGACGCTCATGGGTGCGTGGGCGATGTCGGGGGACGGGGGGCTTCTGTCAGGACCGTACGAGCGGCTGGACAGCGGAGAGTCAGAATCCCAACATCATGCCGCGCGAGCGCGCCGGAATCACGCATCGCGCCCCTCGCGGATCGCTCTCCGAGAGCGCTCCCGATCCGGATCTCCCGATGGATCTCGTCGTCTCGAACCTCGCGGGGAACCTGGACGCGCTGGCGGCGCTGGCTCGCGAGCAGGCGCCCTACGCGGACGTGCTCGAGCTGCGCCTCGACGCCTGCGCCAGCGCGACGACGGAAGACCTGGCCCGCGCCTTCGCATCGCTGCCGCGCCCCGTGCTCGCGGCCGTGAATGGCCCCGAGGCGTACGGTTCCTTCTCCGGCTCCGACGCCGACCGACTGGCCCTCCTGCGCCGGGCGAGCGAGGCCGGCGCGGCCTGGATCGACGTGCCCTGGACGCTGGCGCGCGATCTGGGGCCTCTTCGCGCGCGGCGGGTCGTGTCGCGGCACGTGCTCGACGGGACGCCACCCGACCTCGAGGCGCTGGTCGCAGAGGTCGAGCGCGTCGCGGGTCCGGCCGACCGCGTCAAGCTCGTGACGCACGCGACCTGCGCCGAGGACGGCCTGCGCGTGCTGCGTCTCGCCCGGTCACGCGCGCGCGCCGGGCGCCCGATCGCCGCGTTCGCGAGCGGCGCCGCCGGCAGCTTCACGCGCGCACTCGCCCCCGTCTTCGGCTCGCTCGCCACCTACTCCGCGCCCGCACGCGGCACCGGCGGCGGCGCGACGGCACCCGGCCAGCTCGAAGCCGACCAGCTGTGCGCCATGTGGCCCGCCGGCGGGGCGAGTCCCGCGACGCGCATCCTGGGCGTCGTCGGCCGCCCCGTGGGCGCGTCGCTGTCGCCGCGCCTGCACGGCGCCGCGCTGCGCTGCGCGGGCATCGACGCCGTCTACGTCGCGTTCGAGCCGGCCGAGTTCGACGCGTTCCTCGCGCTGTGCGCCGACGTAGGCGTGCACGGCCTCTCCGTGACGATGCCCTTCAAGGCCGAAGCCGCGCGCCTCGCGACTTCGCGCGACGACGCCGTCATCGCCTGCGGCGCCGCGAACACGCTGCTGCGCACGGAAGACGGCTGGCGCGCCTCGAACACCGACGCGAGCGCCGTGCGCACCTGCATCCTGCGCGCGCTGCACGACACCGACCAGCCGCTCACGAGCGTCGTCGCCGCGGTGGTGGGAACCGGCGGCGCCGCGCGCGCCGCGCTGCACGCGCTCCAAGGCGCGTGCCTCGTGGTGACCGGCCGCGACGCAGCCAAGCGCGACGCGCTCGCCCGCGAGTTCGGCGCCGAAGCCTGTACGGTCGACGACCTGCACTCGATCCCGCACGACGTGCTCGTGAACACGACACCGCTCGGCTCGCGCGCGCACCCCGGCGCGATGGCCGTGCCCGCGAGCGCGCTGCGCGAAGGCTCGCTCGTGCTCGACGCCGTGTACCGCCCCGCCGAGACGCCGCTGCTCGCCGCCGCCCGCGCGATCGGCGCACGGACGATCGAAGGCCGCGAGTGGTTCCTGGAGCAGGCCATCGCCCAGTTCACCGCATTCACCGACGCCGACGCGCCAGCCGAGTCGATGCGGGTCGAACTCGCGCGTGCGCTGGCGGAGGACGGCCCGTGACGATCGATCCGCGTCCGATCGCACTCGTGGGTTTGCGCGCGAGCGGCAAGACCACGCTCGGAAAGCTGCTCGCCGAGAAGCTCGGCCGCGCGTTCGTGGACCTCGACGAGGAGGTGTCGCGCGAGGACGCCGCGCTGCGCGCGAGCGCGGCCCTGCGGCCGGCGGGGGAGATCCTCGCGACCGACGGCGAGCCGCGGTTTCGAGACCTGGAGGAGCGCGCGCTGGAGCGCGTGTTGTCGCGGACGGAGCCGCTCGTGCTGGCGACCGGTGGGGGAGTCGTGGAGCGCGCCAAGAACCGCCTGCTGCTGCGGACGCGCGCGCGGTGCCTGTGGCTCCAGGTGCCCGTCGAGGAGTTGCAGCGGCGGATGCGGGCGGATCCGACGGTGAGGCCGGCGCTGCTCGGCACAGACCCGATCGCCGAAGTCGCGGAGATCGCGGCCCGCCGCGAGGCGTGGTTCAGCGAAATCGAGGCCGCAAGTCTCGACGGAAGGGCCGCACTCGCCAACTTGATTGAGCGCAGCATGCACCGGCTCGCAGTGGAGCCCGGCGGCTGACGCGCCTCGCTGCGACGACGCTCGGCGGGCCACCGAGAGCATGGATGGCGCTCCTGTCCGGGCTCATGGGGGACACTCGCCCGGGACGCCGACCGGGCGCCCCCGGGGAGTAGATCCACGGTTACGACGACCCACACGGACCCGCCCGCCTACGCCGACGCACCCAACCCCGTCGCCGCTCGCACGGCGTCGCGCCCATTCACGGCTGGTCCCGAGTCCCCGTCCGACCTCACCGGGCAGGGCACCGGGATTCTCCCGCCTGCTCGGCCGACTCCCCGCTTCCGCCCCCGGTCCCCGGCGCCACGGAGGCAGTTCAGCGTGTTGCACCGCGAGATCTTGACACCCTTCGAACACGTGGCGACGCTCTTGCATCAGCACGTACTTCCCCGCGTGCCGGTCTCCGTCCCTGTCGATGGACCAACCTCTTCCCCAGCCTGCTCCTGAGGGCCCGACTCCCGGCTAGCCTACGTGGAGCAGAGTCCTGGCCGGCCGGTCCCCACGCGAGGTCCTCGCGCGAGTCGTCGACGGCGACCCGCTCGGCCTGCGCCCACGCTGCGAGCTCCGCGTGCGATCCCAGGCTGTCCTGCTCGACATCCACCGCCTGCACCTGCGCACCGCCGCCCACGTCGCCCGCCACGGCCCCAACTACAACGGCACTCCCCCGATCGACGTCTGGATCGCCGAGAAGATCCGCAAGGCCGCGCAAGAGCTCCTCCAGGAGGACGCCGAACTCGCCGCGAGCGGCGCGATCCCCGAGCCCCCCGAGGACGAACGTCTCCTCCTCGTCGCGAGCACACTCGGGATGGACCCGGCGCTCATGGGCCGCGCCTGCGCCGCCTTCAACCGCGCGCCCTTCGACGCCCGCGCTGCATTCCACGGCCTCATCCTGGAGGCCCAAGAACCAGCCACATGGTGTAGGTCGAACAGCATGACGCTCGAACGCGCGATGGCCGCGCTGCGAACCGCGCTGTGGGCCCTCGGAGTCCGCGAAGAGCTCGATCTCGACGAACTGCTACGAGGAGGGGACGATGGTCCGTGACGTGATCCAACTCCGCCCCGAGATCGAGGAACTGATCCGCGAGATCGCGGCGCGGCCGGACTCGGTGTTGCTGCGCGTGCCGCGGGGGAGATGGCGTGCAGCTCTGAGGGACGATGCTACATCGGTGTCCAGCCTTGACTCGGGCTTCCATCGTGCTGAGCGACACCTGCTCGCGGTCCATCGGGAAGAGTGTGCTCACGTGCTTCGGCAGGCTGCCTGGCACCGGGTCGCTACCAGCCATGAAGGTTCTGATCGGATCTACCTCAAGCACACGGCGACCTACTCGGTTTCTGTGCCTAGTGAATCGAGCCTGGCGAGGGATGCGTCTCGCGTGCTTGAGATGAGCCTCGACCTCAAAGCGGACACCGATGGGCTTGGCATGGTCGAGCGTTGCGTCTCGCCGGGGTATTTGGCTGGCGCCCGCCCTGAAGCCCTGTGCGCAGCAGCTCACCGACTTGTGCCCAGCTGCAGCGGCCGGATGATCTGCGGACTCTCCTACCTGCATGGGGGGCGATCGGATGCGGCCCTCCTGGTGTTCAGGGAGTTGGTTCGCCTCGCGCCCACCGCTAGCGCAGAGGCACTCGCATGGACGAACCTCGGCGAAGCTGCGGAAGCCAAGGACCGTTGGCTCTGGGCTTGGTCTGCCTGCGAGAGGGCCATCCGTGCAGACCCATCGCTCGTCGCACCCCACGTTGGAGCTCTGTGGTTCTCGGTGCGACTCGGGAGTACTCCCAGGGCAACCGCAGCAGCGGCACGCCTAGGAGACTTGGTAGGAGACCGCGCGGACTTGCTGGATGAGCACGTCCAGCGATTCTCGAAGTACGCGATCCGGATGAAGCGAGGCTGGAACTCAGATCTGGAACGAACGCTTCGGCGCGTGCAGGAGTCGGCAGGGCCGTCAGCAGGGAGGTTGTTCAATGCACTGGGCTAGCAGAAGTTGCTTCGCGCTTGCTGTGTTGCTCCTCCTTGGGCTGGCGAAGGTTCCCATTCACGCGCAAGGCAGTGGATCCTCAAGCGTACCTCCTCGCCCACCCAGGGTAGGACAAGCAAGGGCCACAACCGATCAGCCTCACCCCCCCGGCACGGTAGTGCCTCCACGGGTGTTCGGTCCCTGAGGCCACAGTGGAATCGAGAAGCTACCTTCGAGGCCTAGCTCTGGCGGTTCTCGTCCTAGTCGTAGGCGTGCTCTGGCTGGCTCGCTGGAAGTGGCAGAACGAGGGGACGGCGAGACCCCCCTACCCATCTGCGGCGGCAGCGGACTCCGCCAGCCAGCGGGCCCAAGGAGACCCGGGTCCGGACCCCGTTGTGGAGGAGACCCTCCGACGGAAGGCAGCCACTTTGCGCCTGCATGTTGTTGATGAGCGCGGCTTCGGAGTTCCTCAGACGGCTGTGTCCTGGACGGTTCTCGGAGAGACTGCCGAACGCAACTGGCCATGGCCAATTGAGAGCGAGTGGGATAGTAGAACGACACTTGCAACCTCTGATGCTGATGGGGCTGTGCTCCTGGTGCCGCCTACCGAGGTAGACCTTCAGCCATCCGTCATCTGGGTTTCTTGTCCTGGTTACGTGGCAAAGTCGATCCAGCTACAGCCCTCATCGCTGCACGACATTCCGACTGAAGTCGTTCTCGGATCGGCGCCCACCGTTCGCGTCACGGTACTAGATGGTGCCCGGCGGCCGCTCGCCTCAGCCCGTGTCATGCAGCGTCTGCTGCTGAACGAGCGCGGGCGCGCCGATTTGTCCGAGGAGAGAGTGCGAGCCGCCTACGCTTTGCGCCGAGAGTCTCGAACCGACTCTCAGGGACGTGCTGATCTCTGCGACCTCGGGGGGCGACAGGCTATTGACGCCGTTGCTGCTGGGTCAAGAACTGGCCTTTGGATCGGCATGGCAC
Organism: Planctomycetota bacterium; assembly: GCA_026692665.1. Taxonomy (GTDB): domain Bacteria; phylum Planctomycetota; class UBA1135; order UBA1135; genus JAEUHZ01. The sequence continues at coordinate 24,656 of JAPLOF010000002.1, read as the reverse complement.
CAGATGATGTTGAGCTTCAGGTCCTGCCCGCCTTCACTTGGCTCGCGCGGCTGGAGAGCAGTCATCCGAATCTGATGCCGACCACGTCGTGTGTCAGCGTTTACTCGCTTGCTGGTGGGCGTCGTCAGCTTGTAGATGCCGCGACTCTCGATCATGGCGCCACGACAGGAGCGCGTACTGCTCCGATATTGCCCGGTGACGAGTATCAGTTTGAGCTGGCAGATGGGGCCGTTGTGCCAGTTACCGTCCGGAGGCCACCCCCGGTGCCAGGGGAACAAGTTCTTGTCTCCATTCCATGGACCATCGGACTCCCGCTGCGCGTTCAGGTGTACGACGCAGAGAAGGTTGCGGTGGCCGGGGCAGAAGTGAGCGTGGCTTGGAACACGGATGATGGGTGGCAGTGGGTCTCTCGCTTCTCTGACAGTCGGGGAGTCGCAATGGTGGAATCGCTCCCTGCCGGTCCCTTGTGGCTGGTAGTCGAGAAGCAAGGCTTCGTTGGCCATCGCGTAGAACTAAACTTGCAAGCTGGATTCGACAATCAAACGGTACTACTCGCGCGGGGCTATACACTCTCTGGTCGTGTGACCGCTGAAGGCAAGCCTGTGAGTGATTTCAGCATCGTCCATCGCGATGTGCGGTACCCCGCTGACCTCACCACCGTCGACTTCCAGGATCGCAAGGATGGGTCATTTGTTCTCGATGGTGTGCCTGCGGGCGAACGGTCTGTGTTCGCGGTGTCTCTATCCTACCCACGAAGTTCTGAGCAACGAGTGACTGTCGGTCCAAGTCTTGACGTCCAGCTGAAGTTCGATCTCAAGCCTGGGCGGCTAGGTCGTGGTAGCGTGCGCGATGCACTCACTCAGGAGTGCATCGCGGGTGCCGCTGTGCAAGCCTGGACACTTGAAGACCGAGTGCGCATCCGGGAGTTCGGTCCCATCGTGCGGACCGATCCTACAGGTCGATTCGAGGTGCCGGGGCTCGCACAGGGGGAGCCCACCGCGATCGAGATTCGTGCGGATGGCTATGCGTCCGAATTCTTGGAAGTTCGTGGCGGTCAAGATCCTGTGAATGATCTTGGAATCGTTGCGATGTCGCGACCCTCGGCGATCACGGTGCGCCTGTTAGTGCCCCCGGATGACGACGTGGCCAACTGGTTGGTGTCCCTCGACGGAACACCTAACATCCCGCCACGTCCTTTTTCCCTGGGGGGCTCTATCACATTTTCTGACCTGCTCGTAGGTGGCTACTCCGTTCGGTTGGAGCGTGGCGGGGATCTTGCCATTTCCAAGAACGTGCTTACTCCACCGGCCTCCCACGCCGTGGTCGTGTTCGACCTCACTGGAGGGCGCACGCTTGAAGTTGAGGTCGTTTCCGACCAAGGTTCGCACGACCTGGATGACTGCTGGTTACAGGTTCTCGGCTATGACGACTCTTTCTCAGAGTGCACCGTTCGTCTTCAGGCGATACCGCACTCGGGTATTGTTCGAATGGGGTCTGTGTCAGAGCGGAGACTTCACATGACCGTCTTGCGTGGTTCCGGCGAGACGCTTGCATCACGGATAGTCTCAGACGAGGAACGCTCTGCGCAGCGTGTTGTTCTCCGAATAAAGTCTGATCCCAAGAGCGTTCGAATCGTCGGGCCAAAGCGGGAGCCCCTGTCCGACCTAGCGGTCCGGATCGGATCACCAAAGATTGGTTGGTTCGACACGGTGAATTCGAACTCAGCTGGTATCGTTACGATTGATGGCATGTCCAACGAGAGTATTGACATGTCGATCCAGCGCCCGCCTCAAGGGGGTGGCCTGGTTCGAGACCTGCGGCTTTTGGACGAAGGCACGGAAGTTGTTTTCGATACTTCTGCCAGGCTGACGTTTCAGGTTATGGATGGAGTGGAACCGCTATCCGGTGTCCGCGTGTGGATTAGGGATGGGCAGGGACTTGGTGCCACGTTTCCCTCGTTGGTGACCGGCTCGGACGGAGTGGCACGGGGAGAAGGCTACATGGCTCAGGAGTTCCAAGGAGAAATCCGTCAGGTCGGAGTGTGGCCAAGTACGTTTCTGGTGCAGGCAACCACAACTGAGTCACCTCGCATCGTGCAGGCTCGTCGCCTTGGTAGTGCTCTCCTGAAGTCAGCCAGATCTGGTCTCGCGCTCGCCGGCGTTCGGATTCAGGTTGAAGCCGAGGAGTTCGCTACAACCGTGGACCCGTGGATCGCGACGGGGGCCGTTACAGCCAGTAGTCCAAGTTGCACCACAGACTTGCACGGTCAGGTCCGCCTCGACGGTCTTCCCCGCGGCCCATACCGCTGGACCGTCACGCTCGAGGACGGCACCGAGGTTGGTGGCCGCTTTGATGTACTTCCTCAACGGCGCGTTGACGTCGACGTGATCGTCCCGTGAGCATGCGACGATCCGGTGATCACGCTCCCCAGGTCACCCGATACCCGTTCGTCAAGTTGAACGTCGACACCGAGCAGAACGCCGCCGCGTTCCGGTACCACACCTGGTACATGCGCACGTTCCCTGCCGTGATCGCGCCGCGGACCGACACGCTCGCATCCCCGACATCCGGGTACTGCGACCCACCCCCGACGTTCGACTTCGTTCCGAGCCGGATCACCGTCCCCGCCGCGCACCGCAACCCATCCCCGAAAACCGCCCCCGACGAAGCGCTCTGCGCGCTGGTCCCCTGGAAGTACAGCGCCGAGCTGTTCGGCATCCCCGAGCCCGCCAGCACCAGCGTGTCGTTCGACACGCGCGCGATCCCGCTACCCGCCAGCCTTCCGCCGACGTTCAGCGAGTTCAGGCACCCCGTCGACGCTCCGACCGCGCTCGCATTCGAGCACGGACACGCCACACCCGACCCGTCCCCGAAGCAGAAGTCCACGCCCGGCGGGCACGCGTTGCCCCACAGGCACTCGACCCACTCGGGGTGGTCGATGAACGGGTTCCGATTGCCCTGATAGAACGCGACGCGGTCGTTCTTGCGGCGTTCCCACGCGTCCGGAGGATCCTGCTGGTTCCACTGGCGCAGCGTCGTCAGCAGGCCCATGTACGCGACGCTGATGTTGCTGCCCGTCGCGGACCCGGCGATCAGGGCCACGTTGTCCGTGACGATCAGGTCCGGCTCGGCGAAGCCCGTCGTGCCGTGGAAGCCGCCCTCGTAGCGGACGTCGGCGTAGAGGATCGCGCGCGCGACGTCGCCGCGGCGGCCGATCCACGTCTCCCATACCGAGGTCGAGACGGATCCGTTGTTCCAGTTCGAGTTGCCCGGATACACGCCCGTCCCGCCGCCCATCCCCGCGTTCACGAACGTCGAGCGCTCGGTGCAGCCGCTCGCGCACGAACCGTACGGCGCGTTGCCGCGCGAGCTGTTGTAGCTCTGGTCGCACGGGAACAGCATGTGGCAGTCGGAGTACGGATAGTTGTCCGCGCCGTCGTTCGGGAACCCGTAGCTGTTCGGCCACGTGTGCTCGCGGTCGTAGAACGTGTTCCCGGCCGTCTGCTTCGGGTTGCTTTCGTTGTGGTAGACGTCGAGGACGTTCGCGCTGTTCGTCGGGTCCTCGCACGCGTCGGCGAGCACGTTCCATGTGTCCGTCGTCCCCGCCGTGTAGGGGATCTTCACGTGGTCGTCGATCACGGCGTGCAGCGTCGCGCGCAACGTCGAGGCGTCCGTCGTGTCGACGGTCGCGTAGTAGGCGGCAGGAGCCTGCGCGGCGGACGGGGACGCGAGCGACGCGGCGACCAGCGCGACGAGGGAAAGCGCGCGGGCGGCGTGGCGGGACATGCGCATGCGGGGATGCTCGGAGAGGAGGGGCGGTACCCCTCGAAAGCTACCCCCTCCGGAGCCGGAGCGGGGGGAGGTTCGCGCCGGCCGGGCTTGGAGATCCCTCGCGGGGCTTGAACTGCGGGGGGAGGCTGGTCATACTCACCCCCGACAACGCGTCGCGGGGTGGAGCAGTCTGGCAGCTCGTCGGGCTCATAACCCGGAGGTCGCAGGTTCGAATCCTGCCCCCGCTACCAATCACGGAGAGGACTTGGGTCAGCCGACCTGGGTCCTCTCCGGCTTTTCACGGCTCGTCCGCCGCTCCCTGGGCGTCTTTAGAGGACGGGCGGGCGCGCGTCCGTGGTCGACCCCACCTCCGCTCACCCGCTGTCCGGCAGGCAGTCGTGGTGGGGCCGCGCTCGGCGATCTCGCACCCCGAGAGTGTGCGAGCACTCCCGGGGCGCGCGCTCGTCGTCACTGGCTCTTGGGCCCGCGGCCGCGCGAGCGCCGCAGTTCGGGCTCTTCCCGCATCCCCTTGTAGTTGTCGACGTACAGGTTCTTGCGATCACGCACGTGCATCGCCCGCGTCCCCTCGGCAACGAGCCGGTGGAGGTCACAAGCCACCACGGCCGCCGCCGGGACCGACTGCGCGTGGGCGGCGACCTGATCCGCCTGCGGTGCCATCACGAGCCGGACTTCGTCGTACCGCCCGGCCTCGTTCAGGTCGGCGATCTGGCGCCCGATCCGGGCCGACCACAAGCGCGTGGTGAGCAGGACGTCCTCGTCACTCGCGCGGCAGGACGACGCGTCGCCGTAGCGCAACGCCGTCGGCTCGCACTCCAACTCGCGCCGCGCGCCGGTCCGCGGATCGGTCCAACGGAGCCGCAGCGAGAACACCGCCATCATGCCCTCGAGAGCCGCGACCGGCGCGATGCGCAGCACCAGCGTGCGCTTCGCGCCGGCGCGGACGGCGCCGATCGGGCAGGTGACGCGCAGACCATCGCGCTCACAGACCGTGGTCCAGAGCGGCTCGGGGGCGAAGGCCCCGCTCGGACTGATCTCGAGCTCGGCATTCTGCAGCGCGATCGAGCCCAGCTCGACCAGCTCGCCGAGCATCACCTCGAGGATCTCCTCCGGCGTCTCCGCGTCGTGGAAGCGGCCGCCGGAGCACTCGGCGATCGCGCCGAGCTGCTGCGTCGAGTAGTCGTTGCCGACGCCAATGCAGGTCGTCGGGATCCCGCTCGCGCCCGTGCGGCGGGCGATCTCCGCGAGTTCGCCCGGATCGACGATCCCCTGGTTCGCCTGGCCATCGGACAGGAGGACCACCGCGCGACGTCGCGCCGGATCGGCCGGGTTCTCGAGCAGCGTGACGCCCGTGAGCCAGCCGGCGGAGAGGTTCGTCATGCCGGTCGTGTGCAGGGCGGCGATTTCCGCGCGCGCGAGATCGCCGCCCGCGCCGCTCATCGCGAGCGCGGTGAAGTGCACGCGCACGTCGGAGGAGAAGCTGACCAGCCAGAGCCGGTCATTGGGACCGAGACGCTCGATGAGGAGCGCCACGGCAGTCTTGACCGCCTCGAGCTTGCCGCCGGCCATCGAGCCGGAGACGTCGATGACGAGCACGAGGTCGAGCGGCGCGAGGGGGGCGCGCTCCTCCTCCGGCGGCTCGACGTCGACGATGAGGAACCGCACGTCGCCCGCGAGATCGACGATCGGGCGGTCGAAGCGGGCCTGGATGCGGGGAAGGGGAGACGTGGAGGCGGACGTGGTCATGGGGATGTTCGTGCGCTTTCTCGGGATGGAGTCGGAGCGGATGGGAAGTTCGGAGACGCTGTCGGTGGATGGAGTTGGAACGGACGGTCAGGACAGACCGGTGGCGTGCGCACGATTGCGTGCGATCGCGAGAACCGCGCTCTCGCGCGTGTCTCTCGCCGCGTGCGGCGAGCGGGGGAAGCGTGCGGCGAGGTCGCTACCGCGCCGCGGTGTGTGGAGCTAGCAGCGCGAGTGAGGCGCCGTTCGCTCGAAGCGCGCTCGAGGTGGGTGTTCCCCCGAACGGTGGATGTCGTGCGGACTCATGCTGAGTCCTCTTCGCCGAGCCAGTGACGTACCCGCTCGGCGAGCGCCGTGAGCCGCCGTGCGACGGTCGGCGCTTGACCGCGCATGGATAGGCGCACGTCGGGCGAGATCTGGAGCGTGGTCCAGGTCTCGGGCATCGCGGGTTTCGCCGCGTGTCCGTGAGCCAGGCTGTGGGTGACGTTTTCGGGCCCTTCCTTCCCCGGCGGGAAGGCCGGAGGCGCGGCCGTCCGTACGCGCCGAGGCGGGGTGGAGGCGTAGAGGGTGGGGGCGGACTCACTCACCATGTGGAGTGCATCCTGCGCGTCGATCGGGTCGATGTCCGTCCGCTTGCGCCGCAGGAAGCTCGGGTCGAGCGCCTGCATCACGGGCACCGCCTTCACGTCCTCCTCGCCGCGCGCGACGCGCCCGATCTGCTCGGGCGGGAGGTAGCGCAGCAGCTTGTCGAGCACGGCGAGCGGGAGTTCGTAGGGCACCGAAGCGCGCACGCGCTGGAGGAAGAGGAGGCTCTCGAGGTGGCTGGCGCCGTACGTCGCGGCGCGCCCGCGTCCGTCCGGCGGCGGCAGGAGGCCGCGGCCGATGTAGCTGCGGATCGTGCGCTCGGGGATCCCGGTGAGGGAGGCGAGGTCGGTGAGGGAGTAGCTGGGCGGGGTGGCTTCGGTCGTCACAGGCCGCAGACTAACACTCCGTAGATCGACATGTCAACATGTCGAATTGTCGATTCCGGCGACCGATGGGTGCCGAAGGGCTTCCCCAGGCGGTTTCCGCCGGGCCCGGAGTGGCCGCTCCCTCCTCCGAACGGGCATGCCCGCTCGCGGGGGGCGCTAGCACTCTGGGCGCCGTCAGCCGAAGACGTGCGCGCCGGGAGTTCGGCGCTGACCCCGTCAGATGGGGCCGCTCCGGAACATGTACGTCTCGTGCCACTCGAAGTTGCTCGGATCGGGGTGGAAGCAACTATGGGTTGGCTGCCGCAACGGCCGCCCCTTCAGCGCTGCGAGGTAGGTGGGCGCGTTTTCCGTCAACTCCAGCACCGGTGAGAGGCGAATCGCGAGGTCCTTCACCGACCATAGACCCTCGTCGAAGCAGCTATGGCAGGTCGGGCACAGGCAGAAGCCGTTGCTGATCCGGTCGTCCTTCGACTCGGACCACGGCTTGATGTGCGCTCCCTGCACGATCGTGCGCCCCAGCGGCGTGTTCACGCGGAACCCGCAGGCTGCGCACTCCCTTCCGTACGCATCCAGGACGGCGAAGCGGAATCCCTGGCTGCGCGCGGGTTCCGGCATCGCCAAGGAGGCGGACACGATGCCCGCCCGCTTCCGCACCGCGCCTGATCGCGCCTCATCCACGAGGATGTTCCGGTAGGACTCGGACTGCACGTTCCAGCGGCTGCGCTGCAGCAAGGCATCGTGGGAGGCCGGATCGAAGTAGGTGCCGAGAAGGACCTCGCGCGCGCCGTCACGTCGGTCCTTGTCCATCAGGCGCGCATGTAGCTCCTCGCTCAGGTCCGCGCCCCGGTAGTGCTCGACGAGGGACGCGAGGGAACGAGGGCGGCTCTCCAGCGGCGACGCGCCCTCTCGGACCCTCAGCGTCCAGATCGAGCCCCGATCCGACTTCAGGTGCCAGAGGGGGAGCAGCAACTCACCCCGGCGGTCCAGGTAGAGCGCGCGGAAGTAGACCTGGAAGAGGTCCGCGAGCTGGTCCGCCACCGGCCCGTCGAACGGGATGAGCGGGGAGTCAAGCTTGCCCTCCTCGGCCAGGTCGCACACCGCGAGCAGAACGAGCGGCTTGTGCGGCGCGCCACCCCGCGTGCGAGGGTCCCACGCGTCCGGGTTCCCGTGGTCGCGGCGAAGGGTTGCGAGGGGGTCCTGGGGCGCGGGCATCGGCGACGGATCTTCCCTGTGGAAAGCGCCGCGCGCGAGTCCCGGCCGCGCGTTTGGGGATGACGCATTCACGGGGCTCGCCGCCTCGTCGGAGAGAACCCACGCAACTTCTGTAGGCGCAGAGGCTTCCCGACGGATCGGGCGTGCTGGACACGCCGCCCTTGATCCGTGGTCGAGCCCTTTGGAATTCTCGGCACCGTCGTGGAGCCGTGAGGAATCGAGGGGTGCCGTGAGCGACGACGTGATGACCGTTCGGGAGGTGGCCGCCTACCTCCGCGTGACGACGAAGACCGTGTACGAGCTGGCGCGGAAGGGCGAGCTGCCCTCGTTCCGCGTCGGCCGGTCCGTGCGCTTCCTCCAGGCCGAGATCGAGCGCTTCGCGCTCGCCGGCACCCACAGCCACGGGACCCCACAGGCAACGTCGATCTCGGATCGCCCGAGGCAGGAGGCCGCCCGATGACCGCGACCCAGTCACTGCGGACCAACGCGCCCGCCTACTCCCAGAGCCCGTTCAGTAGCAGCGTGCGCGGCCGGTTCTCGGGACACGAGACTTTCCCGTTCCGCTACCAGTGGCTCTACAAGGCCGTGCGTGCGGTCCGCGAGGACCCCGAGATCTTCCAGGCCGAGGACGCGCTGGTTCGCCTCGGGGTCGGGAAGAACATGGTCAAGTCCATTCGCCACTGGGGCGAGGTCTTCGGCGTGCTCAGCGCCGAGCCGGATCCGCGCGGCGGCCGCATGCCCTTGCTCAAGGTCACCGACCTCGGCACCAAGTTGTTCGACGACGAGGGCTGGGACCCGTACCTCGAGGACCCGGGGACCCTTTGGCTCTTGCACTGGGAGCTCTGCTCTCGCCCCGCCGAGGCCACGACCTGGTACTGGGTGTTCAGCCACCTGCCTCAGCCCGAGTTCACGAAGCCCGAGCTCCTCACGTGGCTGATGACCCTGGTCGAGGAGCACGGATGGAGCCGGACCTCCGACACCTCGCTGAGCCGGGACATCGACTGCTTCCTCGGCACGTACGTGCCGGCCCGCGTCGGGCGCACGGTGAGCATCGAGGACACCCTGGACTGCCCGCTCGTCGAGCTCGGCTTGATCCGCGAGCTGGCCGCACGCGGCACCTACATGCTCGATCGCGGCGAACGACAGACGCTCCCGGACCTGATCTTCGCGTACGCCCTGGCCGCCTACGTCGAAGCTCTGCCGGAGCTCGCGGGCACGCTCGCGATCGACAAGATCGCGTTCGGGCTGGGTGGGCCCGGCCGAGTCTTCGCGCTCTCCGAGGACGCGCTTCTCCAGCGACTGGAGAAGCTCGACCACGCCACCGGAGGGGCGTTCGTCTACGACGACACCGCTGGTTTGCGGCAAGTCCTCGTGAAGCGGAAGGTGAAGCCGTTCACGCTGCTCGCGCGTCACTACGAGCGCAACGGCATCGACACGAACAAGAGGGGGGCGACGCGATGACCAAGGTCTCCACCACGCGTTTCTGGTCCGACGTGGTTTCGCTGCGTCCGCGTTTCCAGCGCTCGGCGCACCTCGAGCGCGACTTCCACGGAGAGGAGTGGCTGCGCGGGTACGTCGTCACGCCGCTCGCTCGATCGATCCTCTCGCGCGTCGTCGGTGGGCTTGCGCGTGGCCGTACGTCGCGAGCATGGAGCCTCACCGGGCCGTACGGCACGGGGAAGTCCGCGTTCGCCCTTTTCCTGTCGCACGCACTCGCCTCGGGGAGTGAAGGCGACCTGGCGCGCAAGCTACTTCGGGAGGCCGATCCCGAGCTGCACAGGAGCCTGTTCGGGAAGGGTGGACTCCTGCCGGCCGAGTTCGGCCTGCACCCCGTCTTGGCGACCGGCCAGCCGAAGCGCATCGAAGCCGTGCTCCTCGACGCCCTCGTCGCGTCGCTCGAGAACTTCTGGCAGGGCGGGGGCAGCAAGCCCGAGATCCTGCAGGAGGTCATCGACGCGGCGAAACGGGTGAAGAAGGGGGAGTTCCCCAGCCCGAAGGAAGTCGTCGAGCTGTTCGAGAAGTCCGCGAAGCAGGTGGCTGCGTCGAAGCGGAGCGGGCAAGGCCTGCTCATCATCCTCGACGAGGCCGGCCGCGTGCTCGAACTCGCCGCCCGCGGCGTCAGCCATGGCGACGTCCACCTGCTGCAGGAACTCGCCGAAGCGGCGAGCCGCAGCGAAGACGTGCCGATCGTCTTCGTCGTGATGCTGCACCAGGCCTTCGACCAGTACGCATCGCGGCTGTCGAACTCGAAGCGCACGGAGTGGGCCAAGATCCAGGGCCGCTTCGAGGACATCCCGTTCCAGGAGTCGTCGGACCAGGTCGTGCGCCTCGTCGGGGCTGCACTGAACCGCGAGCGACTCTCCCCCGCGCTGACGAAGCGGATCGAAGCGGAATGCGCGGAGGTGCAGGACCTGCTTCCCGAGAAGGCGGAAGGGGACTTCGCCGAGCTGCTCGCGGCAGTCGCGCCCCTCCATCCGCTCGCCGCGCTCGCGCTCGGCCCCCTTTTCCGCAGCCGCTTGGCTCAGAACGAACGCTCCCTCTTCGCGTTCCTCGGGAGTAGCGAGCCGCACGGATTCCGCCAGCATCTCGAGGGTTCGCCGGTCAACGGCGACGTGCCGTACTACCGCCTCGACCAGCTGTACGACTACGTCGTCGCGGCGTTCGGAGGGCGCCTGTACGGCCAACAGGGCCATACGTGGGCTCTCGTCGAGACGTGCATCCGCCGTCTTCCAAAGGGAGCGGAGCGGATCGACGAGCGCGTGCTCAAGTTGATCGGGCTCCTCGGGATGTTCGGCGAGGCGATGGGCGTGCGCGCATCGGAGCAGGCCGTGATCGCGGCGCTCCAGGATGGTGCGATCACGGCCGACGTCGTACGGGACTCGCTCGCGCGGCTGCAGAGCGCCTCGCTCCTCGTCTACCGCAAGTACCAGAACTCCTTCCAGCTGTGGGAGGGGAGCGACCTCGACATCGACGCCCTCGTGCAGAAGGCGCACGGGCAGGTTCACCCCGACGACAACCTCCCTCGCCGCCTGACGCGCCTCGCGCCGCCGCGGCCCGTCGTCGCGCGCAAGCACCTGTTCGAGACGGGGACTCTGCGGTACTTCGAGGTGCGATACGCGGACGAGACGCTGTTCGACGGAGACCAAGAGCACCCCGCGACGAAGGCCGATGGCCTGATCTGGCTGATCATCCCCACGAAGCAGACGACGGCAGAGGAGCTGATCGTGGGCCCCGGCAGCGCGATGCGCTACTGGAACCTGGAGGCCTCGAAGCGGCCGATCCTCGTGGGCCTGCCCCGCGAGGCTCAGCTGATCCGTAGCCTGGCCGGCGACCTGCTCGCGCTCGAGCACGTGCGCGCGAGCACGCCGGAGCTGCAGTCGGACGCCGTCGCGCGCCGGGAGCTCCTGGGCCGGATCAGCGAGGTGGAGCGGCTCCTGCGCGAGCAGCTCACGGCCGTCCTCACCGACGGCCGCAAGTGCCAGTGGGTGAACGGCGGCCGCGACCACTCGGCCGACGGAACGGTCTCCCTGACCCGCGTGGTCTCCAACCTCTGCGACCTGTTCTACAAGTCCGCGCCTTGGATCCACCACGAGCTGATCAACCGCAGCGCGCTGTCCTCCGCGGCCGCTTCGGCGCAGCGCGAGCTGATGCAGGCGATGATCCTGCGCGGCGACCGCGAACGACTCGGGATCGAGGGCAACCCGCCCGAGTACTCGATGTACGCCTCGATCCTGCGCGCGCACGGCATGCACGCGGAGCAAGGCGACGGGCGTTGGGCGTTCCAGCGGCCGCGAGGCAAAGCCCGCAGCTTCAAGGCGGCTTGGGACAAGATCGTCGAGCTTCTCGAGCAGGGTGAGTCCAAGCGCTTCACCCTCAGCTCGATCTACGAGGTCCTCAGCAGCCCGCCTCTCGGGATCAAGACAGGGGTACAGCCGGTGTTGCTGCTCGCCACGGTGCTCGCCAACCGCGACGACGTCGCGGTCTACGAGGACGGGGGCTTCGTGCCGGATATCACGCCCGCGTTCATCGAGCGCATGCTGCGGCAGCCCTCGAAGATCGAGGTCCAGCTGCTGCGCCTCGGCGGCGACCGGGCGAAGATCTTCGAGGAGCTCAAGGGCCTTCTCACCCAGCCCGCGGGCAGCAAGACGACCCTGGTGACGATCGCGCGTGCGCTCTCCAGCTTTGCGGGACAGCTGCCGGCCTACACGCGCACCACGCGGCAGATCGACGACCGCACGCGCGCCGTGCGCGAGGCGTTGCTGCGGGGCAAGGAGCCCGCACAGTTGCTCTTCGCGGAGCTGCCGAACGCACTGGGGATCGAGCCGATCTCGTCCTCGGCTGGGCTCGAGGGGAAGGAGGCCGACGGTTTCGTCACCGCGCTGCGCGGGTCCCTCCGGGAGCTCAAGCAGGCCTACCCGAAGCTGCTCGACCACGTCCGCTCTCAGGTCTCCAGCGCCTTCGGCCTGCCCTCGGAGATGGCGGACCTACGTGCGCAGGCTCAACGCCGCGCGAACGCCGTGCTCGAGCTGACGGGAGACGTCGGCCTGAAGGCCTTCCTGCTGCGCCTCGCCGAGCCGTCGCTCGGCGATCACGAATGGCTGGTCTCGATGGGGACCCTGCTCGCCGGCAAGCCCCCCGCCAGCTGGCACGACCAGGACCTCGAGCGCGCTCGGGTCCAGCTCGTGCGCCTGAGCCAAGGCCTCGTCGCCGTGGAGGCGATGGCCATCGCGAGGAAGCGCTCGAAGGAGGGCGACCTGCCGCTGATGCGGATCGCCGTGGCGACCTCGGCCGGTGGAGAGCTCGACCACGTGGTCGCGATCTCGGAGAAGGACGAGCCCCACATCCGCGCCCTCGCAGAAAGGCTCCGGAAGTTCTTGCAGGAAGACCCGAACGTGAACAAGAATGGCGCCGTTGCCGCCGCGGCGCTCGCCTGCCGAACCCTGATCGAGGAGTTGACCTTGCCCACTCCCGCTGACACAGCCGGAGCTTCCCGATGACCGAGAAGAAGACCCGCCACATCCTCGGGATCTCGGGCGGCAAGGACAGCGCGGCTCTCGCGGTGTACATGCGCGACAAGGTCGCGGACATGGAGTACGTGTTCACGGACACGGACAAAGAGCTCGAGGAGACGTACGAGTTCCTGGCGAAGCTGGAGGCGTACCTCGGGAAGCCGATCATCCGGCTGAACGCGGAGCGGCCGTTCGACCACTACCTGAAGCTCTTCAACGGGTACCTGCCGTCCTCGCGGCAGCGGTGGTGCACGCGGGTGCTCAAGTTGAAGCCCTTCGAGGAGTACGTGGGGGATGAGCCGGTGGTCAGCTACGTAGGCATCCGTGCCGACGAGGACCGCGAGGGGATGATCTCGACGAAGCCGAACATCAAGACGCGGTTCCCGTTCAAGGAGGACGGAATCAACCACGCGGACGTGCTGCGCATCCTCGATGAAGCGGGGCTAGGCCTGCCGAAGTACTACGAGTGGCGCTCGAGGTCAGGGTGTTACTTCTGCTTCTTCCAGAGGAAGAGCGAGTGGGTTGGCTTGCTCGAGAAGCACCCGGACCTGTTCGAGAAGGCGAAGGCGTACGAGAAGGTCGATCCGGTTACCGGCGATCGATACACGTGGCACACTGGGGAGAGCCTTGAGGAACTCTCTAAGCCGGAGAGGGTTGCGCAGATAAAGGAGCAGGCCGAAGCCCGGTCCCAGCGGTCGTCGAGCGCGCATGGGCAAGAAGCGGAGATCGACGACGATTCCGAACGCCCCTGCCTTATTTGTGAACTATGACTCCGAGCGGCCCCAACATGCCAGACGTAACCACGTCGTTTCGGTTTGCCGGATGGGTAAGTAGGGTGGCTACTAACCTGTTCAATATGGAGGCCAGCTCAGCGCAACGAGGGCGTTCGCATCGTGGGCCATCCTTGCGCGCAACCTGTTGCCGACCTCAAGTAGAGTTGGCTTGTGGTACCGCCTGGAGCGGGGAGTAAGGTCCAAGATGTCCCTCGACTTTGCAGCAACCTGGCGTGATGTTCAGAGCCGCGTGGGATTCTACACGTTTGCCAATAGAGGGGCTATCCCGGAAGGTGCCGGGGTTTACGCATGGTTCTGTCCCCTCTGGCTATTCTCCGAGGACCTAGGCGCCGTTGTCGGGGGAGTCCAGGCAATTCTCGACTTCGACGCTCCAGCGGATGGCAAGGCAGAGCGTGAGTGTTACGTAGATTTTAATTGGGAGCGAGTTGCCCTCTCTGTATCCAAGTCATCAAGAGCTCGGCTTACGGATGAGATGTACCAGCATTGGGAGTCAATGAAGTCTACTGATGGGCTCCGGGATGTGTTTCAGCGTACATTGATGGAGGCCTCGGTCTTCTTGCCGCCACTGTACGTCGGCCACGCGGACGCGCTTCGAACCCGCTATGATCAGCACGCCTCCGGTAGTACGGGCTTTGCTGAGCGATTCCAGCGCAACATCGAGCGGACACCAGAGGGTGTTCCGCGTCTTGGCGTCAGCGATCTCGTGTTCGCGTGCATTGAAATGAACCCGCTCGATGCCGGTATGGTGCGCAAGCACAACCTGCATCTTCTGCTAGAGCAGGTGGCAATGCGGCTAGCTCGGCCGCCGTACAGTTCCCGATAGAAGGAAGTCTTCTCTACCTATGTCGAAACCTCCGGTCGTTGTTCGCGAAGTTTACAATCAAAGGCTTGCCGGGTACTTCGGCGAGTTCGGTGGAGGCGCGAATGCGCAGTGCATTTTCGTTCAGACAGCACTGAGCGTGAATGATCTCAAGCGCGTTGAGCTAGTTAGCGAGATTCCCGGAAGCGAGAAGTGGCCTGTGCGGCACTTGTTTCAGCGAGAGGTAGATACCGAGCGAGTGACGAAAGGGCTAATTCCATACTTCGAAGATGCCGCGAAGGTGAAGTTCTTTAACCCACTCACGTTGACCCTTATCGCGAAGGATGCCGATGACCCGACACGGATCGACCCGCTGCTTCCCGAGCTAGCGGAGGGCTCGATCGACATCGAACAAACGACGTGGAGGTTTCTCGAGCGTCCCGGGGTCTTCCGATTTCGGTGGATTGAAGCTTCGCGCGAATTCGGAATCGTCGAGTGGAATGATGAGCGGGTACGTGTCGTGGCGATAGATGGCCAGCATCGTCTATCAGCGCTGAAGCGCTGTGTGGCCAAGCAGGGTGATGGGGCGGCCAAGCGATGGGTCGTCCCCGCTGTGGTCTTTGGGCTTAGGAAGATTGATCCACGTAAGCAGGCGGGGACGATCCTTGACTTTGTCCGGAACATCTTCGTCTACATCAACACTGAGGCGCGTCGGCCGAACGAGGCTCGCACTATACTGCTGACGGACGAGAGTGTAAATCGCGTGTGCGTCCAGGAAGTGCTTCAGTATTGCCACGAGAATGATTCGCTTCCGCGCGCAAGGAGGGCTCTCAGCCGAGCTCCACTCCTAATGTTTGACTGGCGGGGGCTTGAAGAAGGGGGCGAGCGTCTCAAGGTTAGGGGGACTGTATTTGGTATCGAAGAGCTTCATGAATGGCTCGAGTCATATGTGCTTGGTGAGGACCTTACAGAAGACCAGAAGACCGCGCTTCTGGTCGATCCGCAGACGCCAGAGCTGTTCAGTGCATTTCAACGGGACAAGCTGGCCATCGAGGCATCCGAGGCGCTCCGAAAGCACTTCAGTTCAAGAGTGCTTCCAGGCATCGCATACTTGCTTGAGAACTTCTCTCCACTGAAGCGCTACATCCACTGTCTTCGAAGTCTCGAAGCCGAAATGGAGGCGAAGTCTGATATTGCACAGTACGCCTTTGCGGAGCTGAGGTTTGGGGCAAATCAGGCCGGCGATAAACTCCAGAAGGACATTCAGGCTGAGAAAAAAGAAATCGAGGACATGCTTGAGTCCAAGAAGAACACATTGCTTCTTGCTCCTCTAGACAAAGACATCGGTTGGCGAGGGATAATGGCGGCCTTTGGAATGATGCGGGGGCGCTACGTGTCGGCGGGCGGTGCTAGCGAATGGGAGGCCTATGCGGTCTGGTTTACTAAGCACCTGAACGCCGTGTACGCCGCTGGATGGCTCCTCGATTCGCAGGAGGCGCTGAGGAAGCACCGCCTTCACATCACTCACGATCAGAATGATGATGTTGTTAACTATCGAGTGCCGCAAGCACGTGTTGCGCTTGGGCTGTTCATTATGGCGCTCGTTGCGCATCAAGCTACCAGCAAGAAGGATGTGTTCAATCGCAAGAGCTGCGATGCACTGTGGGAGGTGGCGTCGGATGATCTTGGCGACACGATTCGCCGTGGGTGGAAGAAGTACTGGAAGCCCATCCTGAAGGAGGAGGGCAAGGTTGGTCAGGAACTCACTGCGGCTATTCGGGACAAGGCTGAGGAGTCAACCAGGAAGCAGCTTGAGAAGCTCAAGAAGGCCTTGGACGACATCTGAGAGCGGGCATGTATGAGTTTCTATCAATTGTAGGTGATCAAGAGCTTCGTGATCTGCTAGAGCGTGAAGCCGGGCCTAACGTTGCTGAACATGCTGCAATTACTGGGCGACCGGGCCTTATTGCGGTTCTTGCTGCCAAGTATGGCTATGATGCGCTGGCCTCGCCGCGGGTGCGGCGCATGCTTTTGGAGTCACTTGAGTGGGGCGCAGTTGCGGAACTTTCAGCGCGTTGTGGCGTTGATCCGGCCGGAAAGGTCTACGATGTCGCGCTTCGGCTGTCGGAGCTCCCATGGCGGCCCAATGCCTCGCTCGTCCAGGAACTAGCTGAACGACTGTGCATTCCAGACGAGTATCTGCCAGAACTGTCGGCAAGGCCCTCAGCCGTTGAGCTGATTGTCCCAAGGCGTCCGATCGGCGCGCTCTTTGACTTTCAGGAAGAGATTGTATCGCAGGTAGTGGCAGTACTCTCTGGTGATGGTGGTCGGCGCTGCATGGTTCAGCTGCCTACTGGTGCAGGCAAGACGCGGACTGCCATCGAATCTGTACTTCGCTGGGATTATGAGACGCGTGGATTGGACGATGGGTGTGTCGTGTGGTTGGCGCATACACGCGAGCTATGCGAGCAGGCGTGCGACACATGGCAGCGCGTATGGGCTGATCATGGGCGTGTTGCGTTGAGTCTGCGTCGCATGTGGGGGGGCTTGAGTCCTCCAGTGTTTGCTGGTCCCCGCACGGTTGTTGTCGCCAGTATCGCGAGATTGACTAGCCTGCGTCGGCTCGCTCCAGAGCGATTTGCTGGTATGAAGCGTTCAGTGTGCCTTGTGGTTTTTGATGAGGCACATCGGGCGCTTGGCGACGTGACCAAGCGAATGCTGAAGGACTTGCTTGCCGACGATGTCCGGCTCTTGGGGCTTTCGGCTACCCCAGGAAGAGGAACTCACGATGAGCGAGGAAACAGGATTCTTGCTGCCACCTTCGGGGGGCAGCTTATCGGTGCGCCCTCACTCGGCAATAATCCAATTCAGGTCCTGCAGCAGCGAGGTGTTCTCTCGAAGCTTGAGTTCATATCGGCCGAAAGTGGCGTTGAAGTGGCAGAGCGGGAAGTGTCGACCGATGAAGAGTCGGAAAGTGATGTAGATCCCAGGCTTCTGCGCCGACTGGCCTCTTCAAGGGCTCGAAACAAGCTTATTCTCGATGCGGTTTCCGATGAGGTGCACGAGGGGCGTCAGGTTATTGTCTTTGCATGCAGTGTCTCGCACGCGCGCCAGTTGGCGTTTGAACTTGCTGCAACTGGGGCTGCGGTAGGATACGTTGACTGTGAGCTGACCCCTTCTCAGCGAACGAGAGTCGTTGAGGCTTTCCGGGGTGGTTTGCTTCGGGTGCTCTTCAACTACGGCGTGCTTGCGACAGGGTTCGATGCGCCCGGCGTAGAAACGGTCGTTATCGCTCGGCCTACAACGTCTATCGTGCTGTACGCGCAGATGGTCGGCCGAGGCTTGCGAGGCCCAGCTGTTGGTGGCACTACAAGTTGTCGTGTGCTCCATATCCATGATGCTCTAGCCGAGAACTCGAGTCTTGATGACGTTTATAGGTACTTCGGATCATATTGGTCTGACGGCAATTCTCGCAAGTAGAGGAATTGGCAGTGGGGCCGGTCATGAGGGGCAGCCACCGAGTGCCAAAAGCGTGAAGGTGTGGTGGGGCGATGTCTATCTAGCCTAGTTCCCATCGCCGGGTGCTCTCTACAAAGTAACCCGCGGCGCTCGCGACCTGCCAACTTGGTTCCGAGAGTTCGAGAGAACGAACAGCCCGCTCGATCCCGAACCACTCGATCTCCGGCAACTCCTCCGGCCCGATCGGCACCCGCATCCCGACCGCGTCGCGCGCTTCGACCTCGACGTGGCTCGGCACTCCGAGGCCCGGCGCCCACACCACGCGCACCAGTGCTTCGGCGGCGAGCCGCGGCACCAGGCTCTTCGCCAGCTGTCGCGCGCGCAGAGCCCCAACGCGATCCACCTTGTGCGGGTCCTTGCCGCACAGCGCGCCGCCGCCGATAGGCACCGTCGGGCCGTAGTGGTCGACGACGAGCTTCTTGCCCGACAGGCCGTTGTCGCCGTGCGGGCCGCCGAGCTCGAATGCGCCGGCGCCGTTGAGGTGGAGCCGCTCGGGCGTGAAGCTCGAGGCGAGGCCGGTCAGGCCCGCGCGCTCGAGCTCCGCGAGCGCTTCCTCGAGCGGGGCGCGCAGCCGGCGGAACTGCTCCTCGTATCCCATCCCGGGGCGGTGCTGGATCGAGAGCGTCAGGCGTTCCCAGGCGAACTCGCCCGCGGAGCGGCCGCGGCGTTGCGCGTCGCGGTCGAGCTCGACGAAGCGCGGGAGCAGCTTGAAATCGGGCCCGAACTCGTCGGCTGCGTGCTCCTCGCGCCAGCGCGCGAGCGCCTGGCCGAGTCGGTGCGCGACGTAGTGCGCGGGCGGGAGGAAGTTCGTGCGCTCGTCGTGGCCGGCCCAGCCGATCGTCACGCTCTGGTCGTCGCTGATGCCGCGCACCTCGCGCTCGGCGTCGGGGAGGTCGGCGCAGCACAGGTCGTGCTCGACCACGAGCTCGTCGCGCCTCGGGGTCCACGGACCGCGGTAGCCGGCGGCGGCGTAGGCGTCGGCGACCAGGTCGTGGAGCCACTCGGCGGGGGGACGCGCGCCGTTCGCGGCGATGCGACCGTCGACGAAGACGCGCCGTGTGTGCACGGCGACTTCGACGCCGACGAGCGCGCGCGGCTCGAGCGCGAGCGCGTGGTCGACGATCCGTTCGGCGATCGCGTCGGCGAGGCGGTCGGGATGTCCGGGCGAGACCCACTCGGCGAAATGCTGGCGGGAGGGGATGGGGGACTGGTTGCGTTTGCGCATGGTTCGTTTGCTTCGGTGGTTGGAGTGATGGGCTCGGTCGCGGTGCGTGCGGGATGGACGCCGGCGCGTCGAGCGTGCTGGGGCAGGGAGGTCTCGAGGTGTTCGTGAGCGTTCGCGAGCGTTCGGGAGTGCTGGTGAGTGTTCCTGAGCGTTGGTCAGCGTTCGTTCGCTCGAGCACGGGGCCGGACTCCGGTCCGCGCTCGGGCCCGAGGCCGGCTGGGTTCGTCGAATCCAGGTGCACCGCGGGCCCGCGGCTTCACAAGCGCGGCCCCTTCCTCCGCCCCCTCGCCGCCGACTTCGCGCTCCGCCGCGTGCGCGTCGCGCCGCCGAGCACCGGCAGCCTCTCGACGTGGCCCGCGAGCTGGGCGACGTACCTCCTCTCCCAGGGCGGCGTCAGGCCCGTGATCACTTCGATCCCGCGCCGCGCGAGCTCCAGGACGAGCGCGCGGTCCGGCGTGCCGACGAAGCCGTCGGTCAGCAGCACGATCCGCTTCGGGGACTTCCGCGGCGGCACTTCGAGGACGTGCGCCAGGACGCAGTTCACGTCCGTCCCGCTCGTCGACTTCGCGCGCGCCGTGTCGAGCGAGCGCGGGTTCACCTCGTCCACGATCGTGCTGAACGCGAACAGCCGCGCGGCGCCTTCGCGCACGGGACGGCGCAGCGAGGCCAGGAGCCGCGGGAGCACCGCGTCCATCGAACCGCTGACGTCCAAGTACACGAACGCGCGGCAGATCGGCCGTGTCAGCACGCGCGGCGCGCTGCGTTGTCCCTCGTAGAAGACGGCTGGAGTTCCCGACAGCGAACTGCGCAGCCGCGCGCGGCGGTCGCGCAGCTGCGGCACGACCGTGCCGAACTCGACGGTGCCGACGCGCACCTCGCGCCGGTGCGTCCGCGCGCTGTGCGCCTCCTGCAGCCCCGCGCGCTGGAACAGCCGCTCGATCGCGAGCTCGAGTTCGCGTTCGGCGCGCTCGCGCGACGAGAGCTCCAGCTCCTGCGCGGGCGTGCCGCGGTCGCGGCCGATCTCGCGGAAGGGCGCGGGCCATTCGGCGATCGTCCGCCGGAGCACGTCGCGCAGCGTCGGATCGTCCGCGGCGTCGTGCTCGTCCGGGCCGTGCGAGCCCAGGAGCGTCGGTTCCGCGGCGACGCGTCGCGCGGACTGCTCCGGTCGCGGGGCGCCGGTTCCGCCGCGGCCGTCCCCGGTCGCTCCATCGTCGCCCGCATCGTCCGCATCGTCCGCGCCCTCCGGCCCGGACGCGCCGCCGCCGCGCACGACGCGGGTCCTCGGTCGCAGCTCGGCCTCCTCCTCGGCCTCGCGCGCCGCTTCCGCTTCGCGCAGCGCGGCCGCCAGGAGCTCGAAGATCTCGTGGTACGTGACGTCCTTTGCCTCGCTGCCGTAGAGCCGCGCGTGCAGCGTCCGTTCGGCCTCGCGCGCGCCCTCGGGCAGCGCCGCCGGGCTCGCCGGCCAGCCGGGCGCGGGGCGCAGGAGCCTCCCGGGGAAGTCCTCCCAGTCGTTGATCGCCTGGAAGAAGCCCACGTAGTCCGCGCCGGGGAACTGCCGGCACAGCATCGCGTTGATCACCGCGTCGAAGGCGACGTTGTGCGCCATCGTCGGGCGCCGGAAGAGGCGCGTGTGGCCGAGCACGACGTGCATCAGCTCGTGCATCACGAGCAGGAACAGGTGCTCGTCCGTCGTGCAGAATCGCGCGACGAAGTCGGGGTTCAGGAGCAGCTTCGGCCGGTCGCCGCAGAGCACCGCGGCGCTCTGGACCTCGCGCGAGACCTCGAGGTCGAGCAGCTGGAAGAAGCGGTCCATCTGGTAGCCGCCGGCCGGGAGTGCGTCGAGGATGCGCGCGCGCAGGCTTGCGGCGGCGGGATCGGATCGGCGTTCGAAGGCGAAGCTCACGGGGTGCCTCCCGAGGGGACGACGACCACGTCGGGGTAGCACCCGGGCGCCGGCGCGATCGGGTCGGCGGGGACTGCGGCGAAGCGCTCGTCGTCGAGCGCGAACGGCGTCCCGAACAGGCGCTCCCACGCGACGTGCTCCGGGCGCGCCAGGAGCAGCAGGTCCCCGACGCGCCGCGCGAGCACCTCGACGGTCAGGCCTAAGTCGGTGCAGAGTTCGTGGCGAGCGGTGCGCCGCGCCTCTTCCCACGAGGGCGACCAGCCGAGCAGCGCACCGCGGCCGGCCTTCAGGAAGTCCGGCGCCGTGTCTCGGCCCGCGTCCAGCGCGTCGATCTCGGCCCGCAGTGCGAGCGCGTCGCCCCGCCAGCGCTCGTGCGCGAGGCGCGCCGCGGTCGGCGTGTCGAGCAGCTGCCACGGCGCCCGGGACGGCACGAGGTCCCGCGCCGCGAGCGCGTGCGCGAGGTCGAAGACCAGCACGCGCGCCGACACGGGCGCCTGCGCCAGCGTCACCTTGGTGCGCGGCGGCGTGCCCATGTTGTAGAGCCAGCCGTGGTCGTCGCAGATCACCCCGTCCCACGGCTTCACGCGCCGCCTCCCAGCGCGCGCTCGACGCCGAGGTCGTCCCACAGCTTCCTGAACAGCTCGAGCACGGCCTTCGGACTCGATCCCGCGTAGCCGTCGGGCAGGAGCGCGCGCAGCAGGTTGCGCGCGTACGCGTCGCGGCGCGCGTTCGGCGCCTGCGCCTCGGCCGGCATGGAGGCGAGCAGCTGCCCGACCTCGGCCGTCGGCCCCATCTTCCCCGTCGCCACCTCGATCGTGCGCTCGACCGGGCGCAGCACGCGCCGCACGTCGGCGCCCAGCGTCTCGATCACCGTCGCGCGCACGCCGCGATCGCGGTGCACGGCGAGGTAGACCGCCAGCGCCGTCGCGACGCGGTGGGATTCCGGCTTCACGCTGGCGATCCCGTCCAGGATCAGCGTCGACAGGTCCTCGTCGCCGACCAACGTGCCCATCCGCAGCGCGCGCAGCATCCGCTCGCCCGGGTCCGCGACCGCGAGCAACTCGCGCCACGGGTCGTTCTCCTCGAGCCCCGACAAGGCCCACGCCTGCCGGTGGATCGCGAGCAGCGCCGCGCGGTCGAGCTTCTGGTGCCGCGCCGTGCCCGGGTTGCCGTGCAGCAGCGCCAGCCAGGCCGACGTGTCCCAGTCGACCGACTCGACGCTCGCGCCCGGATGCGCGGCGCGCTGCAGCGCCACGCGCGCGGCCTGCAGCGCGAGCGTGTTGCGCAGGAGCATCGTCATCCGCCGCGCCGAGTACGCCTCGGCATCGGCCTTCTCGCGGCACTCCTCGATCGCGACGAAGTGCTCGGCGAGTCGCGGCGGCACGGCGTCGCGCAGCAGACGGAAGATCCGCTGGCCCTCGCCGATCAGGTCGTGGATGCCGACCGGGAAGTCGTGGGGGCCGGCGAACTGGTCGAGCAGCACGCGCTTCTGCGCCGTGCGGTGGAGCGCGCGCCAGGCCGGGACCTGGATCAGGAACGCGAAACGGTCGGCCAGCGCCGGGTCGAGCGGCTCGGCGCCGAGGTACTCGCTGGACGAGTCGTCCCCGTCCTCGCCCGGCGGCGGGTTCATCGCCGCCCAGCGGTACACGAGCTTCTCGAGCCGCACGCCCTGCACGCGGCGCTCGTGCACGATCGGGAAGATCTTGTTTTGCAGCTCGGGCTTCGTGCGGTTGAGCTCGTCGATGAACACCACCTGCGCGTCCCAGATGGAGGTCGGGGTCGAGATGTAGCGCAGCGCGCGCTGCGTCTCGTCGGGCACGGGGATGCCGACGAGGTCGTCGAAGTGGATCAGGCTCGCGTTGTAGAATCGGTAGACGAGGCCCAGCGCCTGCGCGAGCCGCTCGAGCAGGAAGCTCTTCGCCGACCCGTGCGTGCCGACGAGGAGCAGCGGGTCCTCCGAGACGAGTGCTGCGAGCACGACCGGCTCGAGATCGTCCCAGCCCTCGAGGCCGAGCGGGCGCGTCAGCAAGGAGCGCCGCGCGGGCTTGCGCTTCGCGCGCGCCGGCGCGTCTGCGGCGTTCTCCAGCGCTTCCAGCGCCACCGGCGCATTCGGCGCGACCTGCGCGTCCGGAGCGACCTGAGCGACCTGAGCGACCGGAGCGACCGGCTGGGGGCTGGCGTCGGGCGTGTCGAGGTTGCTCACGCGGCCCGTCCTTCCCGGCGCGGGATGCCGGCCTCGCCCTCGACCGCGCCCGGCTCGCCGAGCCGCCGCAGCGCGTCGAAGAGGCGGTCGCGGCGCGCGCGCGCCTCGGCGCGATCGCGCGTGCCGAGCGATACGCGGCAGCGCACGCGGCGCTCGCCACGGTGCAGCGTGTAGTGGCACCACCAGGTGCCGTTGTTGTCCCAGAGGTGGTGGTCGGGATTCCGCGGGTCGACGCGGATCGACAGGTGAAGCGGGTGCATGACGGGCTCCGATCTCGGATGCACCCGGCGCGGGCCGCCTTCGCGGCGTCCGCAGGAGAGTTCGTTCGCTGGGCTCGTCGCCCGCGCGCATCGACCGGGCTCACGCGCCCGATCTCACCACCTTGGCTCTCCTCGCCAGGTTGGTCGCCCGACGCTCGCGCGCCGGACCGTCCGAATGCTCTGCCAAGGATATCGGACGACGCGCGGCCGGCCAACGGCCCTGCGTGTCATAGGCGCCACGACCGCGGACCGGCGCGGTTGGGGCCCGGCCGGGGAGGGGAGGGCGGCCTCGTTCCGCCGGCCACGGGCCGGGAGCGCCCGGGGGCCGGTTCGTTCGCACCGATCGTGCGTGCGACGGCACGGCCCGCGTTGCAAACTGTCGCCGACTCACGCCTCTGCCCGTCCAGCGTGCGCCGCATGCCCCTCGTCTCCGGCTCCACACTCTCCCACTACGCGATCCTCGGTCCCCTCGGCGCGGGGGCCATGGGGGAGGTCTACCGCGCCCGCGACACGAAGCTCGGCCGCGAGGTCGCGATCAAGGTGCTGCCGGAGCACTTCGCCGACGAGCCCGAGCGCTTGAAGCGCTTCGAGCGCGAGGCGACGACGCTGGCGTCGCTGAATCACCCCAACGTCGCGCAGATCTTCGGCGTCGATCAGGTCGGCGACACGTGCTTCCTCGTGCTCGAGCTCGTGCCGGGCGAGTCGCTCGAGCAGAGACTCAAGCGCGGTCCGTTGCCGTTCGACGAGGCGCTCGACGTCTGCAGGCAGATCGCGGAAGGCCTCGAAGCGGCGCACGAAGCTGGCGTGATCCACCGCGACTTGAAGCCCGCGAACGTGCTCCTCACGCCCGACGGTCGAGTCAAGATCCTCGACTTCGGCCTGGCGAAGACCGCGATCGAGAGCTCGAAGGGCTCCTCGACCGACAGCGTGCTCTCGACCGAAGCCGGCCGTCTGCTCGGCACGCCGACCTACATGGCGCCCGAGCAGGCGCGCGGCAAATCGATCGACAAGCGCGTCGACATCTGGGCCTTCGGCTGCGTGCTGTACGAGTGCTTGACGGCCAAGCGCGCGTTCGCCGGCGAGACGCTGACCGACGTGCTTGGCGCCGTCTTGCACTCGCAGGCCGACCTCTCCGCGCTACCGCCGTCCACTCCGCGCCGCGTGCGGGAGCTCCTCACGCGCTGCTTCGAGAAGGATCCGCGCCGGCGGTTGCGTGACATCGGCGACGC
>JAPLOF010000001.1 GCA_026692665.1 Planctomycetota bacterium | reverse complement strand
CGCCGCCTCCGCGGCGTCCCGCCGGACCGGCGTTCGTGCCCGCGTCCCAGCAGTTCGACCTCGCGCGGCGCCAGCAGGCCCAGGCCGCGGCGCGCGAGCAGCAGGCCGCGGCCGCGCGCACTCCGTCCGCGCCGGTGGCCTCCAGCGGGCCGTCCTCCGCTGGACAGGCCTCCGCCGGACAGGCCCCGTCCTCGACCCTGAAGCCCAGTGGACCGGCCCAGCGCGTGCTGACCCCGAAGGACCTCGAGGGCGTCGGGCGCAACGACGTCTGCCCGTGCGGCAGCGGGCAGAAGTTCAAGAAGTGCCACGGCCGCGATCTGTGAGCCGCGCGGCGTGAAGTCGGCTCCGGACCGCGCCTCGATCGCGGGCGCGACGATCCCGCCGCCGATCCTCTCCGACCCCGACCCGGGATTCCTCGCGGCGGCGCTGTACGCGCTCTACGACCTGGCGTGGGTCCTCGCCATCGTCCTGCCGTCACCCTGGTGGCTCGTGAGGGCGGCGACCTCGTCGCGCTTCCGTGCGACGGCGGGTGCGCGCCTCGGCGGGGGACTGCCGCGCGCGCGGCGGCCGGGCGAGCGCGGCCGCATCCTCGTGCACGGCGTCTCGGTCGGCGAGGTCAAGGCGGCGCAGGCTCTCGTGCGCGAGCTGCGGGCCGCGCGTCCCGACCTCGACGTGGTCGTGAGCACCGTCACCACGACGGGTTTCGACGTCGCGAGGAAGCTCTACCCGGACGCTACCGTCGTGCGCTTTCCCTTCGACCTCTCGTTCGTGGTGCGACGATTCCTGCGGCGCGTCGGGCCGGATTGCGTCGTGCTCGTCGAGCTCGAGGTCTGGCCCAGCTTCCTGCGCGAGGCGAACCGTGCCGGCATCCCGATCGCCGTCGTGAACGGCCGGATCACGGAACGCAGCTACCGCCGCTACCTGGGGTTCAAGAACCTGCTGCCGCAGTTCGCGCGCATCTCGCTCTACTGTGCGCAGGACGCGGAGTACGCGCAGCGCTTCGTCGGTCTCGGCGCCGAGCCCGCGCGCGTCCTGATCACGGGCAACGTGAAAGCCGATGCGCTGCGCACCGGCGCCCGCGATCCGTCCGAGGAGATCCTGCGCCGCGTCGCGGCTCGAGCGGAGCAGATCGTGCTCGTGGCCGGGAGCACGCACGCGCCCGAGGAGGCCGCGCTCGTCCGCGCGTGGCGCGAGTCCTTCCCCGCCGCGCGCCTCGTCCTCGTGCCGCGGCATCCCGAGCGCTCGGGCGGGTTGGCGCGCGAGCTCGGGCACATCGGCCCCGAGCCGCAGTTCCTGACGCGCCTGCGAGCCGGTGAATCCGTGGACCCCGCGCGTCCGCTCGTCGTGGACACGATCGGCGAGTTGGAGCAGATCTACGCCGCATCCGACCTCGTGTTCGTCGGTGGATCCCTGATCCCGCACGGGGGGCAGAACATGCTCGAGCCGGCCGCGCAGGGCCGCGCGGTCGTCTACGGCCCACACGTGGGGAACTTCCTCCAGGAGGCCGGGCTCCTCGAACGCGCCGGAGCCGCCGTTCGACTGGCCGGCGAGGCCGATCTGGGCCCCGAACTGCGCGCCCTGATCGACGATCCTGGCCGCCGCCGATCCATGGGGGCCGCCGGGCGCGCGGTGGTGGAGGCGCAGAAGGGGGCCACCGCCCTGACCCTGCGCGCGCTGGTGGAGCGCGTCCTCTTGCGCCCCCCCGATCCGTCCGCCTGATTCCCCGCGCGAGGGGAGGAGAGGCCCGCTATCCTGCGGAATCGCATGTCGGACCCCGGATCGTCCCGGACGGGTCCCGATTCGCGCCTCGGCACCAGGAACTCCTCCAGCCCAACGACCGCATCTCCGATCCTATTAGCCTCATGTCCCGGCAACTCTTCACCTCGGAATCCGTCTCCATGGGCCACCCTGACAAGGTGGCCGACCAGATCTAGGACGCGATCCTCGACGCGATCTTCGCGCAGGATCCGGCGAGCCGCGTGGCCTGCGAGACCCTGGTGACGACCGGCCTGTGCGTCGTCGCCGGGGAAATCACCACGAACGCGCGCATCGACTACGCGACGATCGCGCGCAACACGATCAAGCGCATCGGCTACACGGACGACCGCTTCGGCATCAACGGCGACACGTGTGCCGTGATGGTGACGCTCGACCGCCAATCGCCCGACATCAGCCAGGGCGTCTCGGAAGGCGAGGGTCTGCACAAGGAGCAGGGCGCCGGCGACCAGGGCCTCATGTTCGGCTTCGCGTGCCGCGAGACCGACGTCCTGATGCCGTTCCCGATCTACTACGCGCACCGCCTGATGGAGAAGCAGGCCGAGCTGCGCGAGAAGAAGATCCTGCCCTGGCTGCGTCCGGACGCGAAGAGCCAGGTCACTGTCGAGTACGACGGTCACAAGCCGGTCCGCGTGCACACCGTGTTGATCAGCACGCAGCACGATCCGGACGTCTCCTACGAGACGATCAAGAGCGAGGTCATCGAGAAGATCATCAAGGCCGTCATCCCGGCCCAGTTCCTCGATGCGAAGACGATCTACCACGTGAACCCGACCGGGCGCTTCGTGCTCGGCGGTCCGCACGGCGACTGCGGTCTCACGGGCCGCAAGATCATCGTCGACACGTACGGCGGCATGGGCCGCCACGGCGGGGGCGCTTTCTCGGGCAAGGACCCGACGAAGGTCGACCGCTCGGCCGCCTACGCCGCCCGTTGGGTGGCGAAGAACGTCGTCGCGGCGGGCCTGGCCGAGCGCTGCGAGGTCCAGGTCAGCTACGCGATCGGCATCGCCAAGCCGCTCTCCATCCGCGTGGACACGTTCGGAACCGGCAAGCTGTCGGACGCCGAGCTCACGGCAGCGGTCGAGCGCACCTTCGACCTGCGCCCGGCGGCGATCATCCAGCAGTTCCAGCTGCGCCGTCCGATCTACGAGCGCACGGCCTACCACGGGCACTTCGGCCGCGAGGGTTTCCCCTGGGAGGAGACCAACAAGGTGGCGGCCCTGCAGGAAGCGGTCGGGGCCAAGTCGCGCGGCTGACTTCGCGTCGGCACGTCGTCGGTACGGAGCCAGGCTCGACTCCGCCGTTTTCGATTCCCCCCCGGCGGCGCAGCC